>JAABYK010000296.1:0-3945 GCA_011775825.1 Candidatus Zhuqueibacterota bacterium
GATTCAAACGCTTCCATCATTTTGGCTGAGGCCAATCAAAAGGCGATTCAAATGGTCTCTTCAGCGATTCAAAACAACGAGCTGCCTGTGACGTTTTTGCTCGGTGAAAAATATGTTGAAGCCATGAAAGGACTTTCTAACTCGCAAAACTCAAAAGTGGTGATCATGCCCGCTGACATTCCTGCTGCAGTGCGGGGAATCATGAGCACACTGAGCAAATAGAGCCGACTGATAAAGGAAGTAAGGCGGTCACAAAATAAATTGAACAAGATGGGAGTATACAATGCCATATTGGGAGTTATACTATCACATAGTATGGTCCACCAAGAATCGAGAGCCTATGATAACGGAAGAATTGGAGTCCGATCTGCATCAATATTTGCGTGGGAAAGGTATTTCACTCGAGGGCATCATACACGCCGTTGGAGGCATTGAGGACCACGTGCATGTAGCGGCCTCCATCCCACCGAAAATTGCTCTGGCGGATTTCATTTCTGATTTAAAAGGGGCCTCCTCCCATTGGGTCAATCATGTTCATGGTCATTCGTACTATTTCGGTTGGCAAACGGGATTACGGCGTTGTATCGTTCGGTAAGAGAGCATTACCCACAGTGGTGCGCTATATCTTGTACCAAAAGGAGCATCATCACAACGATACGATAATAGCCGGATTGGAACGATTATCGTGCGACTAACTAAAATAAAAGTCAAAGATCGCGTGATGATGAATCATCAGGTGACGAGATGGAAGTCGGCTAAAGCCGACTCGAGCTGGCGTGGGCAAATTTCGAGCCGAATTCATTCGGCTTGCATCTCGTAGCTGCGGAATTCATTCCGCAGCAGCTTCCCAAAAGGGCCGCAATCGAGACGATTGCGCTACGACCTGCGTTCTAAACTAAATCATGTTTACATACGAGCTGGACAACCAAACTGAACTTCGTCAACTACGAGAACAGCACACCGATGAACTGTTCGCTTTGACAGATAAGAACCGAGCCCACCTTCGACGATGGCTCCCCTGGCTGGATCGCATTGAATCTAAAGCCAATACGGAAAATTTTATCAAGAGTTCGCTGGAACAGTTCAGAATGGACAACGGCCTTGAGACCGGGATTTGGTTTCGAAACAGCCTGGTTGGCGTCATCGGTTACCATTGGATCGATTGGGAGAATCGGATAACAAGCATCGGCTATTGGCTGGACGAATCCCATCAAGGACAAGGCCTGATAACCAGAGCCTGCCAAACAATGGTGGATCATGCGTTCAAAGAACTCAAGTTAAACCGGATTGAGATACGGTGCGCTACAAAAAACCAAAAAAGTCGGGCCATCCCCGAACGGCTTGGGTTCAGGGAAGAAGGGATCATCAAGGAGGCCGAGTGGCTGTACGATCATTTTGTGGATCACGTGCTGTATGGTCTTGTTGCCCACGAATGGGAAAATATGCGACGCACTTAGAGGGACGTCGCACACAACAGGACTCTTTCGTCAGATGATCTTTGTGGTATCGTAGCTGTGTAAGGCTCTCATATATTGTGCCCGTTCGAAGGCACTTGGGTGCGGACAATTTTGCTGGCTCATGCTGCCCTGCATCTGCCGGACGGATTCGTACTCATATTCTTCCATCCATTGTTTCATGCCCTGCTCTATCACCCGAATCTGGTCAATCCCGTGCTTTAGGAGCACTGAGCAGAGCATGGTGACATTGGCGCCGGCCATGAGCATTTTCAGCACATCCGGCGGTTTATGAACGCCACTGGTAGCTGCCAGATCCGCCTTTATTTTTCCGTAAAGAATGGCAATCCAGCGCATGGGCAGTCGCAATGCCATCGGGGTGCTGAGAAGCACACGCGGCACCACCTCAAGCGTCTCAAGCTCGATGTCCGGTTGGTAGAATCGGTTAAACAGCACCAGGGCATCCGCACCGGCTGCATCCAATCGTTTGGCGATGTTAGCAAAATTGCTAAAAAAGGGACTGAGCTTGACTGCCAGCGGAATGTTCACAGCCGATTTTACGGACTTTAGAATATCGACGTACTTCTTGTCTACGTCCTCGCCTGCCAGGTTCATGTCCGTCGGAATGTAGTAGATGTTTAATTCCAACGCATCCGCACCGGCATCTTGAATGTGCTTCGCGTACTCGCTCCAGCCGCCCTCGGAATGAGCGTTCAGACTTGCAATGATCGGAATATCGACGGCGGCTTTGGTTTTTCGCACGTGCTCGACATATTCCTCAGCCCGCAGTACAAAGTCGTCTGGTTCCGGAAAATAGGTCAGCGACTCGGCGAAACTTTCCGTGCCTTTGGTTAAATGATGGTAGAGCTCATAGGTCTCATGGGTAATTTGTTCCTCAAACAACGAATACATCACGATGGCCGAGGCACCGGCATCTTCCATGCGCTTGATGTTGTCGATCTCCTCAGATAAAGGAGACGCGGACGGCACGAGCGGCGTGCGCAATTTCATGCCCAAATAGTTGGTCGATAAGTCCATTCTTACTTACCTCTCGAAAATTGTTAGCCGGGATTCACGTTAATCTTTTAGAAACGCTCTCGTTTTAAAGGTAAAATAGGCAAAATAATTTTGGGGCAAAACAATTAAAAGCTCCATGATAGTTGCTCTAAGCTAAAACGTGGCAAGTCTCAGGTTAGTCTCGGCAACTATCATAAAAGATTTTGCCCTTAATTATTTTGCCTAATTCGAATCATTCTTCGTCGCCCATTTTTCTCGCAGCCAGGTACTGATAAAATTTAAAGCGGGTGTTCACATCATTCTGCGCTTCCTTGAGCAAACGCTTGGCTTCTTCAGGATGGCTTTTTCTCAACATCTTGAACCGATTTTCCATGTACATGTACTCTTGAACCGGAATCTTCGGTCTGCGAGAATCCAGTTGAAGCGGGTTCTCTCCAGCTTCCTCCCGTTCGGGATGATACCGATACAGCAGCCACTGTCCGGAATCCACGGCGGCTTTTTGATTCTGCATTGCAGTGGCCATATCGATGCCATGCGCGATGCAATGACTGTAAGCGATAATCAACGACGGACCGGGATAGGCTTCCGCTTCCAGAAATGCCTTAAGCGTATGCTCATCTTTAGCACCCATCGCCACGCGCGCCACATAAACATTACCGTACGTCATGGCGATGAGGCTGAGGTCTTTCTTGGCAGCAGGTTTGCCTCCGGCAGAAAATTTCGCCACGGCCCCGCGCGGTGTCGCCTTGGAGGTCTGCCCACCGGTGTTCGAATACACCTCTGTATCCAAAACCAGGACATTGACATCCCGTCCGCTGGCGAGCACATGATCCAGACCACCGAATCCGATATCGTAAGCCCAGCCATCCCCGCCGATAATCCAGACGCTTTTCTTCACAAGCATGTCAGCCAGACTCAACAACGATTCGATTTGGCGTTTCTTTCTGTCATCATCTGTTCTCAAGGAACGCAGTTTTTTCTTCAATGCTTCCACGCGTTCGCGTTGGTCGTAAATATCGGCTTCATCTTTCTGCTCGGAATTCAGAATGTCCTGAACGAGGTCGTCGCCAATATCGCCTGCAAGCGCTTGCACCAACTCAGACGCCTGGTCGATCTGCTTATCGATGGCCAACCGGAAGCCAAATCCGAATTCTGCATTGTCTTCGAACAGCGAATTTGACCATGCGGGGCCGCGCCCTTCGGCATTCTTCGTCCAGGGTGTTGTCGGTAAGTTGCCGCCGTAAATGGACGAACAGCCTGTTGCGTTTGCAACCAAAGCTCGATCGCCAAACAGTTGCGACACCAGCTTCACATAAGGCGTTTCGCCGCAACCGGCACAGGCGCCCGAGAACTCAAACAGCGGCTCTTGAAACTGCTGTTGCCGGATGTTGCTGACCTTCACCTGACGGCGGTCGAGTTCGGGAATCGAGAGAAAGAAATCCCAGTTTTCGCGTTCCTGTTCACGTAGCGGCGG
>JAABYK010000296.1:4052-5075 GCA_011775825.1 Candidatus Zhuqueibacterota bacterium
CGGATGTCACAAGATTTGAACGTCTCGGGCGCATCCTTTAAATGTTTTTCATCATAAGCTTTGATGCGAATGACGGCATGCGGACAGACCATCGCACATTTACCACATTGAATGCAAACTTCGGGATCCCATTCCGGAATCTCCAAAGCGATGTTGCGTTTCTCCCATTTGGTCGTGCCGAGAGGAAACGTACCATCATTTGGAAACGCGCTGACCGGCAACTCGTCGCCCTGGCCGGAAATGATCTTGCCAAGCACGTTTCTGACAAATTCCGGCGCTTCTTCGGGAACTGGCGGAGGCATTTCGATCTGGCCGTTGGTGCGATCAGGGACCGTCACTTCATGCAAGTTATCCAGTGTATTGTCAACCGCCTTCAGGTTCATCTGGACGATCTCTTCGCCTTTCTTGCCATACGTGTCTCGAATCGACTGCTTGATGGCTTCGATGGCTTCGTCTCTCGGCAGGACGCCGGAAATGGCGAAGAAACACACCTGCATGACGGTGTTGATTCGGTTGCCCATGCCACTGTCACGAGCCACTTTCGTGGCATCGATGACATAGAATTTCAGCTTTTTGTTCACAATCTCTTCCTGAAACGGCCGTGGCAGATGATTCCAGATTTCGTCCGGGGCATACGGTGTGTTCAGCAAAAACGTGCCGCCAGACACGATATTTTTGAGCATTTCATATCGTTCCAAAAAGATCGGCTGGTGGCAGGCAACAAAGTTCGCTTTGTTCACCAGGTAAGTGGAGTGAATTTGCTTCGGTCCAAAACGCAGGTGCGAAATCGTCACCGCGCCCGCTTTCTTGGAATCGTACACAAAGTAACCCTGGGCATAATTGTCGGTATTTTCGCCGATTATCTTGATGGAGTTCTTATTCGCGCCAACCGTGCCATCGGAACCCAATCCATAAAACAATGCCCGAATAACGTCGTCAGCCTCTGTGGAAAAATCGGGATCGTAATCCAGACTGGATTGGCTGACGTCGTCACGGATGCCAATTGTAAAATGATTTTTCAGC
>JAABYK010000296.1:5104-5724 GCA_011775825.1 Candidatus Zhuqueibacterota bacterium
TACCGTCCTCCGATTATCTTTGGCAACGTTTTCAACTCACCCCAGCCTTCACTCAATCCTTCATGCAGTGCATTGACACAATCGAGATAAAGCGGTTCACCGGCACTGCCAGGTTCCTTGGTGCGATCCAGGACCGCGACGGCTTTGGTTGTAGCAGGCAATGCTTCCACAAAACGCTTTGCATCAAAAGGCCGATACAATCGGACCTTAACCACCCCGACTTTTTCATCTTGTTGCGTAAGATAGTCCACGGTCTCATGGGCTGTTTCGCATCCAGAGGTCATCAACACAATGAGGCGCTCGGCATCGGGTGCGCCGTGATAATCGAAAAGGTGGTATGCCCGACCGGTGATTTCGGCAAATCTGTCCATGACGTTTTGTGTGATATCGGGACAGGCAGAGTAGAATGGATTGACCGCTTCTCTTGCCTGGAAGAAGACGTCCGGATTTTGCGCCGTCCCGCGCAAAACGGGATGATCCGGAGAAAGTGCACGAGCGCGATGGTCCAGTATCAGTTTATCGTTGTCAAGCATGGTCCGGATTTCATCATCGCTTAGCCTCGCTATCTTTGAGATTTCATGCGAGGTTCGAAAGCCGTCAAAAAAATGCAGAAACGGTAT
>JAABYK010000296.1:5756-10187 GCA_011775825.1 Candidatus Zhuqueibacterota bacterium
TGCAAATCCGGTAGCTCGCGTGGCCATCACATCGGAATGGTCACCAAAAATAGACAACGCCTGTGCGGCAATCGAACGCGCCGAAACATGAAACACGGTCGGGGTTAATTCGCCAGCAATTTTGTACATATTCGGAATCATCAACAAGAGTCCCTGCGACGCCGTGAACGTGGTGGTCACGGCGCCCGCTTGCAACGCTCCGTGGATGGTCCCCGCAGCTCCGCCCTCGCTCTGCATCTCCTGAACCACGGGGACGGTACCCCAGATATTTCTCCCGCCGCTCACCGACCAGGCATCGGCCAATTCTCCCATCGGCGACGAGGGCGTGATCGGATAAATCGCGATGACTTCGTTGGTCTTGTGTGCAACATAAGCGGCGGCCTCATTGCCGTCAATCGTAAACTGTCTTTTATCCATATAATTAAAACCTCAATCGATTATGTTCATTCAAAACGCCAAATTCGCGTCTAACTTCGCAACTGCTATGCCACAAAAACAGATACATCGAAAAGCAAGATATTCAAGCACTTAGCTTATGCTCACTTATCGGCAAAGGCTCATTATTCTTAAAAATAAGAAAAAATCGGAAGTGGATTCTTATTACTAGGAAGGTTCAGGTGGGTTGTTACTCAGGGAATGGTTTGCTGTTCTTTTGTGGGATTCTTATTAAAATCGCGGCTTGCTTACTTCTTTGTACGACGATTTATTCTCACAAGCCGACCGGTAAGAGTTTGATCTGATTTGAGTGCTTGATGTATTCGATTTGCCAAAGCAATAAAATCCACATCAAATGTACAGGCGATAATTCCTTCGTGATTGGGTCTTGATTTGTGTAATGCAACGAAGTGTTTTCGATTGAAAGTCAACACAGCTCTCTTTTCCACAGAGGCTTCTTGAAGACCCTCTTCGTCAGGTAATGATTGATCCGCTTTGCCTGTCTCCTGAATGGTGAGGACATCATGACCTAATTTTCGGAGTTCCTCAACCACAGGTATAGGAAAATTCTCGTTAGAATAAAGACGAGCCAATCTTAGGCCTTCTCATTTTCGAGTATCTGCTGTTCAATTTCGTCACCATGTGCACGGACATATGCCCACGCGTTCACTAAATCCGCTGCCCTGAGCGTGGGATAGCTTCGCAATAATTCTGCATCCGTTGCACCTAACTTTCTGGCTTGCTCTAGAAGCCAAACAGGAATTCGTGTACGGACGATGCAAGGCTCACCACCGCAAACACCAGGTGTCTTTTCAATGCCGGGGAAAGCATCACCTAAATCTTGCACTACCCACTGTAATAATTCGGCTTTTTCGGCCCGTGTCAGGGTTGACAATATTTCTTTTACTTCTTCAGCCTTTTTCATA
This sequence comes from Candidatus Zhuqueibacterota bacterium, assembly GCA_011775825.1. Taxonomy (GTDB): domain Bacteria; phylum Zhuqueibacterota; class Zhuqueibacteria; order Oceanimicrobiales; family Oceanimicrobiaceae; genus JAABYK01. Next base: position 7,118 of record JAABYK010000296.1, read on the forward strand.
TTTGAATATTCAATTATCTTCGATTTTTATGATACCACAACATTGTGTTCCGATTTTCTTCACCCAATAATTTAATCAAAATATTTGGCACAAACAACTGTTTTGATCGACAAACCAAAAGCCGCCTGACGGCGCCACTACGAATATTCGACTCTGGACGAAGCAAGAAAGTTATTTGCGCTCGCGTAATACGTCAGTGACAATGAGGAACCTACTGACAGTTTTTGATGGAAGAAAAACTCAGTCGGCTTCAGCCGACTTCTACTATGAGCCTGAAAATTTATTTTCAGGCGGNNTTATTTTCAGGCGGGGCTACCCCTTAGACCCAAGCGCCCGATCCAGATTGTAGGCCGCGCTGATCAGCGCCAGATGCGTAAAGGCCTGTGGGAAATTTCCGAGCGCTTCACCACTGGACCCGGTTTCTTCCGAAAAGAGTCCTAAATGGTTGGCGTAACCCAGCATCTGTTCAAACATCAGACGAGCCCGTTCCAGTCGCTTGCGATGGGTCCGCCCCGCTCGTGTCAGGGCCTCCACCAGCCAGAACGTGCAAATATTGAACGTGCCTTCCTCCCCGCTCAACCCGTCGGGGGATTTGTCGATGTTGTAGCGATACACCAGACTGTTGGAAAGGAGTCCGCCGTCTCCCGGAGACTGCATGGTCGCGTCGATTGTCGAAATATTCCTCGGATCGGTGGGAGACAGAAAAAATACCAGCGGCATCATCAAATTCGCTGCATCCAGGGTTTCGCTGTTGTAGGCCTGTACGAATGTCTTAAGTTTGGAATTCCACCCCTTTGACATAATCTCCTCATATATTGTGTCCCGGGCTTTTAGCCAGCGATCGTGATCGGCGGGAAACGAGCGCTTTTCTGCCAATCGTAAAGCGCGATCCACCGCCACCCAGCACATGAGCTTCGAATAGACAAAATGCTGCTGTCCGCCGCGGACCTCCCAGATCCCCTCGTCCTTGCGTTGCCAGTTGTCGCACACCCAGTTGATGAGCCGCCGCAGATGCGTCCACAAATCGTAGGAGATCGGTGAGCCGTACTTGTTGTAGAGATACACGGAATCCATCAACTCGCCGTAAATATCCAATTGAAGTTGATCGTAGGCGCCATTGCCGATGCGCACGGGCTGCGAACCTTTATACCCCTCAAAATGATCTAGGGTCTCTTCCAACAATTCATGTCGGCCGTCGATGCCGTACATGATCTGCAACGAGCCATCAGCCTTAAGCTCATGGCAGCGCCCTTCTATCCAATTCATGAACTTGGCTGCCTCTTCTGTGAAGCCGATGCGCAGCAAACCGTAAAGTGTAAACGCGGCATCGCGAATCCAGGTGTAGCGGTAATCCCAATTGCGCTCGCCACCGATGGCTTCCGGCAAACTGCATGTCGGAGCCGCCACAATGGCTCCTGTTGGCTCAAACGTAAGCAGTTTGAGCACCAGCGCCGAGCGCTGCACCATCTCCCGCCAACGCCCCGTATAGCTTGACTTTGACAGCCAATTGTGCCAATACTCCACAGTACTTTTGAAAAGATCAACCGATTCAGCATCGGATAGCAATTCACGACACGTGCCACCCTTTGGAATTTCCTCAAGAATAAAAAGGGCATTTTGCCCCTCTTGCATACCAAATTCCGCGACGATACCCGTGCCATCCTTCTTCATTTCCACCGAGGAGGTGAGTCCCAGGCTCAATTCAGATGAATGAAAACACACACCCCCAGTGGTCATCCAGGTTTCATGTTTGTCCCGTCCGTAGTTGAAAGCCGGATAACATTGCATGCGCAACTTCATGGAGCCCCGGACGATTTTAACTCGACGCACCAATCTTTGTCCGTGCGCTTTCGGAGGCGTTCCCACCGGCATGTAGTCGGTAATCTCCGCAACCCCATCCGGCGAAAGGAAACGGGTGACCAGGACATTTGTCTCCGGCCAGTAGAACTGCTTCTGATTGGCCCCTTCCTTCACCGGCGCAACCTTGAAGTATCCGCCCTTCTTGTGATCGAGAATAGCCGCGAACACACTGGGTGAGTCAAAATTGGGAAAACAGAACCAGTCGATGGAACCATCCATCCCGACCAAAGCTATGGTGCGCAAGTTACCAATGACACCGTAATTCTCAATTGGTTGATATGACATGAAACCCTCCGAAATTCTTAAAAAAGGTAGAACAAAGGCCTCGTTTGTTCAGGTGCGATCAATACAGAATTTATAAGGTTCTGGCTAAAAGTCAAGGATTAGTGGAACCCGCACCAATTCATTTATTTCATTTATGGGTTGACAGCCGGTACTAGAAATTTAAGAACTTTTTGAAATATTCATTGACAATCGTATTTTTATTTCAGAATTTATCCGAGTTAAGTCTCCCATCAGGTTTAGATAAGAATGCCCAGTCGGGGCAAAAACAAACTTGGGGCTTGCAGAAGCGCATCATGAGAATCAAACTTTCCTTGCAGCCGGTTAATCGCCACGCACAGATTCCCATCAACTATCAATATCCGCTCTCCGCAGCCATCTACAAAATCCTGAAGCAAGCGTCACCGGAGTACGCGAACTTTTTGCACAATCGTGGCTATCCTGCGCCGAGCGGCCGTCTCATGAAGCTGTTCACCTTCTCCAAGCTCTGGATTCCCGGCGTACGCCGAAAAGATGCAACTCTCAGCAGCGGTAAAAACGCATTCTGGGAGTTGCAGGTCAGCAGTCCCATGCAGGAGGAGTTTGTGCAAAACTTTGTCCTCGGACTTTTTGAATCCGCTGAAATCAGTATCGGTGCTCAGGGACTTCATGCCTCATTTCGAATCGAACACGTCGAAGCCCTGCCCATGCCGGAATTTCGAGAAGCCATGCGTTTCAAGTGCCTCTCGCCGGTTGTGGTGAGTACCAGGCACGAGCACGGCGGAAAAGTTCAGCCTTACTACTACCGACCGGATGACGAAAGCATTTCCGAAGCCCTGCTGAAGAATCTCCTGCAGAAACACGAAATTATCCACGACCGAGCGCCCTCCGATACCCGACTGCTGTTCCGACTCGAAGCCTCCGACCAACCCAATTCCAAACTGATTAC
>JAABYK010000296.1:10370-29486 GCA_011775825.1 Candidatus Zhuqueibacterota bacterium
GGGACCGCCTCTAGCCTGCCAGAGGTTTGTCTGGTTTTTGATTTGGTGAGACTCCCCCCGGTCCCGGTTAAAGGCCGTCCCTGACGGCCATTGCACCTAACGACCCAAAAAATCTTTGACCCAGGAAGGAGGCAAAAATGGAGAAATCGCAAATTTTCTTCATAACCAAGGTCATTCTTAATCGCGTTCCTGACTTTGCGCTTGAGGATAAATATCCGCTTGTGGTTATCGATAACTTCAAATTTTATCGCAAGAAATTCGGATTTGCCCTTTATGGTTTCATTATTATGCCTGACCATTATCATCTGGTGGTCAATACCCTCGGCAAAGTAAACGGTTGAAAAATTGAAAGAGGATATGAACAAATATATTGCCCGCCAGATAATCGACGATATGAAACAACGCTATCCGGAGGTATTGAAAAAGTTGAGGGTGGTGGTTCGCAAGCGTAAGGGGCACAAACGCCACGAGTATGGTTTGTTTCACAAAGGCCGCTACGATTTTGAGATTGTTAGGTGGGAGAAATTGCAGGAGAAACTGGAATATTTGCATAGGAATGCCTTACGAGCCGATCTGGCGGCGCGCATGGAAGATTACACTTATTCGAGCGCAAGGAATTACATTTTGGGAGACAACACCTTGATCGATTTGGATCCGCTGCCGATTTGAAAGGTTGTGTTGGTCTTTGATTTGGTGAGACTCCCCCCGGCCCCGGTTAGTCCCTGACGGCCATTTCGGCGGCGATTTGCGGTACGCAGTACGCAGCCCGGGCATGGCGGTCAAGGACCGCCTCTAGCCCACGGAGATTTTGTGGTTTTTGATTTGGTGAGATTTTCCTCCCCACCCCGGTTGGAGGCCGTCCCTGACGGCCATCCGGGGGGTGGTTTGCGATACGCAGGTTGGCATGGCGTTCAGGGACCGCCTCTATCCGGGGGTGGTACTTGCATTTCGGCTCTTTTTATTTAAATTATGTTTAACGTCTCACTACGGGTTCAAGATGGCACAAATTAACCTTTTCACACCGGCCATAATCCACAAAGAAAAAGCCCTGACAGCTCTGCAGCGTCTGGCGTTAAAGGAAGCGCAGGAACAATTGCAAACCGCCAGAGAAATCGATCCGAGTCTTGCCGACCTCGAGATGCTGACCCACACTGTGGATTTCCTGCGCAAGGTCGGCGTCCATTCCAAAACCCGGCCGCCGGGTCTGGTACGGGCCTGGCGCCGTCTTCGCGAAGCCAAAGATTCGACTCCGTCCCGTACTATGTACGCAATTTTGGAAACCACCCTCTGCCGGCGCATTCTGGAGCGGCTGCCGGACGATTACAATGATTATGTGCATCCCTCTTCCGGTGGGTTGCATATCGGCTACTGCCACCTGGTGCTGCAGAACGCAGAGGCGGCCCACAAGAAGCTACTGGACTATCTGACCGCACATGCCGAGGAATCGCATCCGCTGCTGTGGGGCTATTTCGGCGATGCTGGCTACCTGTTGAATCGCAGCGATGAGAGCAACAGCGGTTACCTACGAGCGCTGTTCATGGACCCGCAGGCCGTAGATTTGGCCATGCTCAAACAGCCACAAATCCGCACGATATATGACGAGCTGTGTGAGCAACACGACGATGACCTGGCTCGCGCCCTGCTGCCGTCGGAAGCCTGGTTGCAAGGGGTGCTGCATATTCCGCCCGGCAACACCTATCTGGCCAAATTCATTCAGCGCCGGCGCTTCGATCTTAGCGCCGAGCTGCTGCTCTACCCGACGCAGCGCAGCCACCAATTTGCCCTCTGCCTGTATGTCGACCAATCGGGACTGCACGGCGACATCGACTTTAACGCCCGCGAGGAGATGCAACGGTTGGATGGCGAGCTCTTCCGACGCTATCTGGCCGTGCTGGAATCGCGGCCCGGCCCGCAGCGTATTCTGGAGAGGTGGTGAAATATGACAAAAAATTCTTTTGCAATTTCTAACTGTACTTTGTACCATTCAAACTAAATCAGATTTCTCCCTTCCTGTTCCCGTTCCGAGGTGTTTGCGGCTACGATACTGAATGTGGTTCTTCCTTTTGACTTGATTTTTTGTGTGAAGCTGATTTGCCACGAGTGTCCCGATTGGAGCATAACCTTTTTCGTTCAAAAATAGCCACGAAATTGTTTACAACATAAGGGTCGTGTTTTGTACAATTGATCTGACATTTTCACGCACGCACCCAACCCTCACAGGGTTCGCACTAAGGTAGGATTGAAATGCGTTTAAAGTGCTACAACCATAAAGCACTGTCGCAACCAAAACGAGTGGCAATTTATCCTGGGACACGCGCGTCCTCCCCTATATACAAAATGTGAAGACGTGTTAACAGACTATACACAAGATCGATTTAAGAACGTGCATTCCACTATGATCTCTTTTGGTATAATCTTTGTCATAGATTTTGCATGGCACCTGCGAGATATTTGTTTCCGGAATTCCTGTTAGACTGATACTTAAGCTTCAAAATCTTTTGTAGGAATAATAAATAAAGAGGTGGTAATCATGTCACGTGTTCTCATTTCATTCTGCGTTGTCCTGATGTACTTTTCAAATGGCGAGGCACAGCTCCTTCGCGGGGTTGGGTTTAAAGCCGGAGTCGATCTTTCCACTCAAGAATGGGAGCAAATCAACTACTTTGGCGTTCAAAATCCCGACTGGGACTTTCGTACAGGTTTCTCTGTTGGATTGTTTTCTGAAGTCTTTAACCATGAACTATTGAGCGCTGTTGTCCAAATCTCGTATAATCGCAAGGGCTTTCGCGGTGAAGCTTCATTTCCATTATTTGATGAAGGAGCTGTGTTTCGTCATGAATCCAAAATGGAGTACCTCACTTTTGCAATTTATCCAAAGCTTCGCATGAAAGCAATCAGTTCCGGAGGCTTCAATCCCTACCTTTTTGCAGGTCCGAGTTACGGAATCTTTCTCAGCGAGAAAGGAAGTCAGTTATTTGACGAAGTCCCGCGGGGCAGTTCAAAAAAAATATCTGGCAGTGTTATAGAAGGCAGAAACGCATGGGGTGCGCTTATGGGAGCTGGAGTAGAACTCACAGGGCTCGCCGCGGATATACTGTTCGTGGAAATTTCTTATTCACAGGATTTTTCAAATATTTCCAGGTCCGGGGTCGCCGATATTCACAACAAATCCATTGAACTGAAAATGGGGATATTGTATTGATTTGTTGAACCGCGGATAAATGCGGAGTATAGTCATGAAATACAATCCGAACGGTTGTGTGGATCCTCCTGTTAACTTGTTGCCTGGATGCGGCTCCAGCCGAACCCCGACAGCGCCAAGTCCAGCGAGATAGTGCACTAAATCATATACATGCCTTCGATGAGAAAAATCTCATTGTGGTCGGTGATGACGGCGCCATGTGGAAGGAAGTCGTTACCTGGGAGAGCTTCGCTAAATGGAGTCTCGGCAAGCGATTGGTTGACGCAGCCGATGGGGATGGCAGGCCACCATGATTGAAGGGTATTGTAGTGACTAGCTAGCGAATCGTGAATAGGGACCGAACAGCCCTTGAAAGATTCATCGAAGTTGCAGATTTAGCATCGGGCGCGGAAATTGCGTTGCACACCAGACATCCAAGTCACCACTCATGACTCTCTACTCACTACACCGTTTATTTTGCTATACAGACTCTCAGAATTATACTTTTTTTCTGTGAAGGTCAGGTCGGTGATTGTTGTCCTGCTCAGTGGCGTGATCACTCCACTTTCTCAACCTGCCATGTGCCTTCATTTGTCGGCCTGCCCATAAGAGTTGCATGACAAAATCGTGGACGGACCAACAAAGATACGCGTCCCTTTGAACGAGCCGGATAGCAGAGTATCCGTGACAACCGCTTCCCACTGCAGAACTTCAATGGCTTTTTCGACAAGTTCCGGGTCTCCACCGGCTCCGGAGATACATATCGCAACAGAATCCGTTCTGAAAGAAAGTGTGTCGTTAGAAAACTTGAGCTCCTGTACACGAACTCTATCTTGATGATCCTTCGAGATAGGTACCGCGCCCACACCATCACTATCTACATCGAGTAGCGCCAACGTGCCGAGGAGCTTGGTATCCTCCACCCTGAGAAAGAAAGAAATTCGGTTGGTGTCGGGGTAAGTCGTGTTGATCACCTGCCCTACCCATCGACCTAATAGCTGCTCTTCAATCATAACTTCCATGTCATCCTCCTCTTCTTCTTTGGGTATGGTCGGATTGTCGGTGCTGGTGCAGGCACAAAAAGACAATACGATTGCGGTCAACACAAGCGTCAAATAGTTTGTTTTTGTCATCATTTTCAACTCCTTCCCGATTTATACAGATGAAATTAATCTACATGAATATTTTCCACAAAGATACCGAGACGTTTGTTTTCAAGCTCCTCGATTCTCAAGGCAACCATGTACTTCCCTCTCTTCAGATTCAATCGGATACTATTCTCGATTTTGCCCAGATTTTTGAGTGCGTTTTCAGAACGGTCGGAAATGTTTTGCGTTGTTTCTCCACGCGTGACCTCATGCATGTCTTCATCAAAGACAACGTATTTCTCCAGATAACTGATTTGATAGTGATCGGCATTCTTTTTTATCTTGAACTCAGTGGCGGGTATTTCATAGCGAAACTCGACAATCTGTGAGTTGGCCCGGCTTTTCTTGTCCTTGCCGCCGATATCGAGATAAGCATTTCGAATATCCACGCGAAATTCGGGATAATAGATAAAATTGGCATCGACGTAGTACTTGTTATCCCGGTAATTGAATTGGCTATTCGGGCCGGGTTCAATCGCATTGCCGTAGATGTTTGTTACGTATCGCTTCACGATGAAATCAACACCCATCTGATAGTAATTCCAGTCCTCCTGGTTCAGGCCTGCAAATGTTTGAAAGTCCGGTTCGCCATATTTGATATACAATTCGCCACGTGCATCCCACGGTGCATGTGCCCAGCGGTCCGTCAGATATTGGTCCTTTTGAAATCGGGAGCGCTTGTAATCCCAAAGCTCGGAGAAGTTGGCCCTGGCATACATCACCCGTCTTTTGAACTCTTCATACTTTTCGTTGAGCTTCGTCGTCGGAGTCGGATCTTGAAGTTTCCAGAATTTGCGTAACCATTCTTTCCGGTCGTAGCCTTGCAGTGAGTTGTACTCGGCGAATTTCTCGGTTGGAATGATGTGCCAAAGTCCAAATTCCAGAAGTTCTGCTTTTGTCCAGTCCTCATCCTTTTTCAGCATGGAGCGGTACTGCTCGTATTTGGTGGTCCCCCAGAACAGGAAATCCCGGTCTGCATTTTTGTCTCTATTCTCATCGCCGCTATCTTCCAGATTTGCCGCACGCTCGATTTCGACGTGAGGCTTTTGAGAAGAGCCAACGCTTACTTCCGGAGTTTTCGTCAGTTGTGCGATCAAATCAGTCGCGAGATGCCCCAGCTCCGGCTCGTTCTCTAATTCATTTAGAATGGGAAGCGCGCGTTGATCGCCAAGTCTTCCCAATGCCAGAGCGGCATGTTGCCGAACCGCTGAATCCTCTGATTCAAGCTTGTCGGCTAAAAACTCGAGATACTGCTTCTGGCCTCGGCGTACCAATTGCTCGGCAATTGTAATCTGATGAACGATTGCGTCATCGACCCACGAACTGGAAGGATGATCGCCGATGAGTTTATCATACGCATGAAAGGCCTCTAATTGGGATTTCTCTCTTTTCTCGAGACAGTACCCAATCCAGAACTGCGCGTCATCACGCAGTCCGCTCTCGGGATATTCTTCGACAAGTTGCAGGAACAATTCCTGAGCCTTTTGCCACTTTCGTTCAACGCACAGCTTTTTCGCATCGAAATAGAGTTGTTTATCGCGTTCCTCATCATCTGACAAAGGCAGAGCGACCGAGCTTTGCAGCAACAATACAAAGCAAATTATGGACAGTATGGACTTCATTTTGAATGCCTCATTTTCTTAAATCAAGTGTTTCAGATATCACGATTTTGTTGTAACCCCGCTATTTGGCTTCTAAGTTCTCTGTTAACATCAAGCAGGCGTTTGGCTGAAATGATGTGTCTCAATTCTTTCAGTAGTTCGTTTCTGTCATCACTCACCTCCGAGTTGGCCAGATCATAGAGTATCAACTCCATCTGAGTCAGCAATTCCGAGAGCCCTTTGATTTGCATTCGCAACGCGTGTTCATGTATGATGAACGTTTGCATCAGCAGTTTTTGGGCTGTTTTCGCGTCCAAGAAGAGATCGGGTTGTTGCGTCATTTCAGAAAGATCGTGGTTGGCAATTTCCAGCAAAATCATTTCCGACTCTTCCAGAAAATCACTGACCAATCTGAGATCTGCAGCAGAAAAGGGCAGTTGACGAACCTTTGGGGTGAAGGCGACCTGGTCTTCGTGCGATTGAGTATCATAAATAATTTTTCCCAGCAGCAGACCGACCAGGAGCAAAAAGGCCACTTGTGCAAATCTCATCCAGGGTTTTTTCCCGACGAGCAAATGTCGGGAATACTGAACGGCCCGGTTCACTCGGCGCACAGCGTTGAATTTCGATGAAACAGTCTTTTCAACTGTGCGCTTGTACTCGGACATCAAATCCTCGGATACAGCCGGACGTTGTCGTTCTGCGAGCACACTCTGCACTTCAGAGAGTTCCTGCACCAGTTTCTTGCAGGCGTCGCATGTTTCCACGTGTCTGGCCACCTCATCCTTTTTTGGTGAAGTCAAGTCTCCACTGCAATATTCAGGCAGGAGGGCTTCGTATTGGCATTGACTCATGTCGGTCATATTCCTTTAGTTTGAACTCTTCATAAATTTAGGAACCCTTGTAGAATATAGTGAGCAAGAGTATTAATGATCAGCGAGTTATGGAATGCCGGACTAATGGATTTATGGAAGCACCACTGTCAGTCCGTACTCCCGCAATCCATTAATCCGCATTCTCAAACAGCACAACATCAAAGGATTGCACATTAGTTATTTCAGCTTCATGAATTATTCAGCTTGGATTTGTATCAGACATTTTCTCAAATTTTTTAAAGCTCGGAAAACATGTATCCTGACGGTGTTTTCATGGCATTCGAGTATTTCCGCAATCTCTTTTGTCGATTTTTGGTGAAAGTATCGCAAGACGATCGCGATGCGCTGATTCGGTGATAAGATGTCGAGTGCGTCTCTGATTTGCGAATTCAGTTCTTCCTGCTCCACTTTTAGCTCGACCTCTGCTTGCGGCGCCATATCGTCCGAAGACGTTTTGCGATCCCCGGAGTCCGGATTCACATCCAGAGATTCAAATTGTCTTCTATCTGCCCGACGGTGGTAATCGGTTGCTAAATTCACGGTGATCCGGTAAAGCCAGGTCGAAAAACGCGAACGTCCTTCAAATGTGTGGAACTTATCAAGAACTCTGATGAACACATCCTGCGCCACATCTTTTGCATCTGCATAATTGCCCAAAATATCAAATGCCAGGTTGAGCACTTTCAGCTCATACTTTTCGACGAGCGTTTTGAATGCCCGTTCATTTCCTTGTTTTGCTTTTCGAATCAGACGGCTATCTGGGTCCGGCATTAATTTCTCTCTAATAGTCAGTTCATACTTTTGACGAAATATAATGCACGATCGTTTACATAAGATTTTGAGAGTTTATTCAACTCTTTAACAATCAATCTCAAATAGTTCTTAAAATATTGGAAGTTTATATCCTTATATTCTTATTAAATTTACAGGCTTGTACTCTCAGTCAATATGTGCAACCCTCTTAAGGTAGACCTCCAAAAATATCCACGAGTAGAAACTTCTTCTTGCTTTTCCAGTTTATATTAAATATTTTTGAAATTTTAAATCTGTATTCGGGGAATACAACTTCTATCGTGTTAAGTTTTGGTTATGTTCAGGATTCTATAGATATGGCAAACCAAAGGAATAAGGAATAAAGAATGAATATGGAACACACAATCGTCAAAGTTGAAGATTATGAACAATATGTCGGTGCTGAATCCATCGAACGAATTTTGAACAAGGCAAAGTTCCTGCAAGATCTGCATGTGGTCAATTTCAATTCCACGTACTATGGCGGCGGTGTCGCCGAAATGCTGTCGTCGCTGACCTTGTTGATGAACGGATTGGGAATTAAAACCGAGTGGCGTGTGATTCAGGGAACTCCAGATTTTTTCAACATCACAAAGAAAATGCACAATGCGTTGCAGGGCGGCGAGATCAATCTATCTGAAATGAAGATGCATATTTACGAAGAGGTGATTTACGAAAACGCGTTCCGAAATCACCTTGACCACAATTTGGTCATCCTGCACGATCCTCAGCCGCTTCCGATGATCAATCACTACAAGAAGCGAAGCCCCTGGATTTGGCGCTGCCACATCGATCTCTCGAGCCCGCATGCAGAAACATGGAATTACTTGCTTCCCTTTATTGAAAAATACGATGCGGCTGTCTTAAGCTGCAAAGAATACGCTCAAAAGATGAATACGCCGCAATTCTTCTTTAAGCCAGCAATCACCCCCTTCAACATCAAGAACCGGGAGCTAAGTGAAACAGAAGTTGACGAACGCTTAGCGCATTACGACATCCCGACGGACCTGCCATTGGTGGTGCAAATTTCGCGCTTTGACCCCTGGAAAGATCCACAAGGTGTGGTCGACGCCTTTAAGATCGCACAAAAAGAAGTAGACTGCACTCTCGTACTACTCGGGAACTTCGCAACGGACGATCCCGAGGGTGCGGAGATATACGAATCGCTGCTGGACAGTCGCGAAGAACGCGTTCTTGTCCTGCCGTATGGCGACGATACAGCCCTGGTGAATTCTCTGCAGCGGCGGGCCGCCGTGGTGCTTCAGAAGTCCATCCGGGAGGGATTTGGGCTCACTGTCAGCGAGGCGATGTGGAAAGGCACCCCGGTGATTGGCGGCAATGTCGGCGGAATTCGTTACCAGATTGAGGACGGAGAAAACGGCTTTCTGGTTTCCTCCGTGGAAGAGGCTGCTCAGCGAATCGTCCAACTCGTCAAAGACGAAAAACTGCGCAGAAGATTGGGGAAAAACGCCAGAGAAACCGTCAGGCAGAAGTTTTTAATGACTCGCTATCTTGAGCAGTATCTCGATCTGTTTAGCTCATTTGAGACAGTCTTCCGCATAAATAATCATCCCCAATTTTGATGCAAGGTGAGCCTCAATAAACTGCTGCAATAGACTCCATCCTACTCAATAAAAAGACCGAACGTTCACCACGAACCAGTCCGAATCAACACCGAGACCCCCGAGTTCGCGGAGAAAGTACTTATGTCCCTCATCCAAACGTCCTAATCAATCGCTTCACGCCATCAAACTGACTTCAACCTTCGGCACCTTCAAAAAGTTCGGTGAGATCCAATGTGGGCGTTTTGCTCTCGCTGGCCAAAGAAACGTAGGTACGCGCCAGAGCATCTTTCCCGGCGCCAAGAACGGTGCTTACCAGACCGAATGCTTCAGCAAAGGCTGCGGAAGGAAGCTCTTTTAAAATTCGCTTCCAGATGGTCTCTTCCAGCACGTTAAATGCGGTCTGCACCTCGTAAAGATCGAATCCGGCGTTGAAGCGCTCCCAGGCCAATTGTTCGGAGAAGGAAATCATCGGTGCCAGATTTTTCTTTTTCACTGACCGAACGGTCAACTCAAATAGCGATTTTAACCGATCTTGAGTCTGCTCTGCACCGGCCTGTTCGTAGTGCTTCAAATGTGCTCTTGCCAACGAGTTGCTGGCTTCATCGATGATGACTTGATAATTGTCTTCCAGTAATTGAATGAGGTCCATCGTGAACCCTTGTGTTTGATGTTACTGTTTCAAACTCAAAGCTATTGGTAAAGGAATATCATTGAATAAATGATCAACAAGATTACCAGAATCCCAATTGCCAGACACGTGAGGCCAAAAATTTTCGTGCCTAACTGAAACCACGGCGGCGGCGCCTTCACCAATTTCTTCCGGATATTCCGGGTCTTAAGCAATCTGGAGTATTCTCGCGGCCGATCCTCTTTTAGCTCCTCCAGCGAAACACTGCCCGTGAAAATAACCGGATCCATGGGAAATTTGTCCGGCCGGAAATGCGTGTTGAAGAAGTGAATCGTAAAAATGAAACCGGTGGCCAGCAGAGCCTCGTCGCTGTGGATGATGGTGGCCACGTTGATCAACCAGCCTGGCAATCCGATGTTCGTAAAAAATTCCGGAAACCAGAGCATCAGACCACTGCTTCCGATGACGGCCACGCCCCAGAAAACCGCAAAGTAATCAAATTTCTCCCAATATGTCCATTTGCCATATTCCGGTCTTTTGCCAACTCCTAAGAACCACTTGATCGTCTGCCAAAACTCGACAAAGTCGCGTTTGCGAGGTAGAATTGTGTCCTCTCCGGTGAATAGCTTCTTTATGGGTATTTTCTCTTTGCGCTTCTTGTAGAAGATGTAACCGAGGTGCATAAAGAAATAAGCGAACGTGATGACCGCGGCCGCCCGATGGATGAATCCCGTAACTTCGTACCCGCCTAAAATGCGAGACAACATTTGAAACACGCCGACTCCGGAAAATTTGATGGTCATGCCTGTAATTGCCAATGATAAAAAGCTAATGATAACCAGGAGATGCAAAAATCTGGAGAACGGATCAAATCTTTGAAAATACGTTTTGCTTGACGAGACAACTTTGGATTCGAGAAGCGTGTTGGTGCGCTTTAGTTTGCCATTCCTGCGCCGTTCGTGGATAGCTCTTGGCAGCCACAAAATCGTGTGAAGTCCAAAAAAGCTAAAGGTACCAATCAGCAAGAAAGACATCGACCAAAACGAATAATAGAGATACGGATACTTACTCTTGTTATGATGGGTCGCGTGGGTTAGATAGCCCACAAACTTTCGATTCGAATTCGGGTGACAACTCTGGCAGGTCTCGACAATATTTTCCCTACTGAGTGTGGATTTCGGGTTCGTAATCGGCAGAATGTTGTGTGCACCGTGGCAGTCGTAGCACTTTGCTGTCCTGACCGAACCCAATTTGGATACCTTGCCATGAAACGTGTCGAAATACGTCTCGGCAACCTCAAGATGGCACTTGCCACATTGATCCAAAATGCCTTGCCGAAAGTCGCTCACGTCCACCCTTTTTATGGTGTGGGAAAGATGGCAATCATTGCAAACTGGCAGGTCTTTGTCGGTATCGCTCACCTCGGGGCTATGAATGCTGTTCTTGAATTCCTCAAAGATGCCTAAATGGCATTGCGAACAGGTTGTGGCAATGTTGTGCTCGCTGACAGTGGAATTGGGATTGGACTTGGGGAGTTCGCGATGCGCCGTATGACAATCAATGCAGGTTGCCGTGACCATCAGACCGCTCTGTAGAAGCCCCTTGCCATGGATGCTCATGGTGTAATTCTTGATGATCTCATGTTCTTCCCCGGTATAAGCCACCGCCGCCTTCTGACCCTCGCGATGGCAACGGCCGCACAAATCAGGAATATTTCTGGCAAAAATCGGGGACTCAATATCATCTTTCGACTGCATGCCATGCTCACCATGACAATCGGTGCAGTAGGGTGCAATCGGATTGCCTTCAGCATGGTACTTTCCATGTTGACTGACTTGATAATCTTCAACCTGCTCAGCGTGGCACATTGAGCAATCCACTTTGCCACTGTTCAGACAAACGGGATTCTTGCTCCTGCTAACATCCGTGTGGCATTTGATGCACTGATTGTTCCGGTGAACCGAATTCTGGAGTCTATCCAAATCAACATACAATGACCTAATTTGACCGTCCGTACTTTTTGTCAGATTCTTGTCGGAGTGACAGGACAAGCATTCGGAATCGGGGAAACTCTCTTCATAAAAGACGCGACGTACCTTGTGCGGTTGATGACAGTCGACACAAATTGGCAGTTGGTGCGGCTTCTTCTCCCACAATTCACCCCGGATTACCTTACGATGCACGCGCTCGATTTGCGTGTGACACTGCAAACACGTATTGGCGATATTGTCCCGATTAATGGACGATGCCGGATTTTCATGTGGCAGGATATCGTGCGAGGTATGACAACTCGTACAGACGGCGGTTACAATGAGCCCCCGTTTGAACAGTCCATCGCCATGAATCGATTGTGAGTAGTCTTCCAAAACATGTCGTTTCGAAACTCCACGCAGTTGTGAAACGCGGGTCCCTTCTTTGTGACAGGAGCCGCAAAGCGAAGGGACATTCATGACATAAGTTGGCGACGTCTCATTTTTTGAGGATAAAATACCATGTTTGCCATGACAGGTTATGCAATCAGGCGCCAAGTACTTGCCTTGCTCCAAAGCTTCACCGTGCAAGCTATCATGATATTTTTCGCTGACATCATCGTGGCAAATACTGCAATCAACCGGTTCCAGGTCTTCGGCATGGGGCAGCTCTTCAACATCCGCATCATAGTGACAGGAAACGCAGCCAATCTCTCCATGGACAGATTGCGCAAATTTTCGGCTGTTCACATATAATGAGACTTCCTGGCCATCCCTCTCCATCACAAAGTCCTTCTCACCGTGACATTCCAAACAGACATCATCCTGAGCCGTCAGAGTCAAAGGACTGAAAAGAATCAAACCGAACAAGAGGAGAATCATATCAGAACGAATTGACCACGATGATGCCATAATTCCCTCACAATTCACGGCAAGCCACGCTATTTCGAATGTTGTCTTTGAAGCGCCTTTTCACGTTCTCTGTCGGGAGCTTCCTGATTTTGGTCTTCCTGCAATTGCTGCCATTCCAGATAATATTCATGGCGCATTTCTTTTTCTGTAATCTTGCCATCAACCATTGAGGTGTTCACAGGATACACATCCGGATTAAAAATCACATAATAAAAATGCCAGACCACAATCGCCAGTGTTGCCAACCACGCTTCATACAGATGGATGACCGTGACCAAGTCAATCACCCATCTTGGGAAAAATGTGAGGGTCGTGGTCTCAAACCAAAGCATCAGGCCGGTGATGCCCATGATGACTGCACCCCAAATTAGAGCAAAGTACTCGGCCTTTTCCATATAACTGAAATGTCGGAAGTTGGGAGGGTGCTGCCGAAGTCCAAAGTTGTACGCGATATTGTGCACTAAGTCACGCAGATCCAGCATGCGTGGACGAAAAGCATTGGTTATCATTCGGCCGCGTTTTGTCGCTAACATATAATAGACGTGATAAATCCCGAGAGCAAGAAATACCGCACCTGCCACACGGTGCAGGAGTCCACGTAAATCAAACAGCCATGGGATGCCAGCCAGCGGTCGAACCCACCAGGCCTGTGGATATCTTAGCCCGAAACCCGTTAGTACGAGAAGAATAAAGCTCACCGCCAACACCCAATGCTGAACTCTTTCATTAAGAGACCATCTTACGTATGTTGTATCTTCGTTTTTCACCACTCTTGTGAGGTCACTCATTCTTCTTCCCTTTGTCTGACTTTCCTTTTTGAACGTCTAATGAAATCGGAGCCGTTGTGAATGATCATTCCACCGATTATAATGGCAATCAACCAAATGTAGAAGGTTTCCACAAATTGTACCACACGTCCTGGCGTCGTACTTCTGGTCAAGTGGACCGGGCCTTTTGCAAAGTTTTCAGTTGCTCCTTTATGGCAACTGCCACAGGTTTCTCGTAAGTTGGCCGGATGCACCAAAGATCTGGGATCGGATGAAGGCAAGATCATGTGGATTCCATGACAGCTCGCACAGTTTGCCGCCGCAAGCGATCCACCTTTGATCGCCAGTCCATGATAACTCTCCTCAAACGTGGCAACACGCGCTTCGGGAATCCCGTACCGTTCCGCGATCAATTCGGCCCCGTGACAGCGTTCACAGGTCACAGATGAAATCCTCAGAGGGTGCACCGGTGATTTGGGGTCCTCCGGAGACTTCACTTCGTGTTCCCCGTGACAATCCGTACAAACCGGTGAGTTACGTACCCCTCTCACAGCCATACTCCAATGGATACTTTCCGTGTATTCCTGCAGTATGTTGTCGTGACATTGACCGCAAGTTTCGGGGACATTTTTCCAGTAGATGGGAGATTCCGGATCGCCCAAGGTGCGAATATCGTGACTGCCATGGCAACTGCTGCATGTTGCCGCGTCGAAGTTTCTTTCAGACAGAACGGCAATCCCGTGCACACTTTGCTTGTAAGCTGACAACGGATCCGGAATCGGGATATCATATTTTTTGACGATTTTGGGATCAGCATGACAAACCGCGCAAGTGGCGGCCAGATTTAAGGGATTCGTCATGGATTTCGTATTGGAAGAGGGCAAGATATTGTGCTTGCCATGACAGTCGGCACACGTTGGAGCGTCGACAGCGCCTTCGGCTTTGGCTTCGGCGTGAATACTGGTTTGAAATTCTTCATAAGCATCATCGTGGCACATGCTGCAGTCCACCTTTTCTAAATCGTCGGCATGGGGAATCTCTTCCGCATCATAGTGGCAAACGATACATTCAAAATCTCCGTGCACAGAATTGGAGTAAACCTCGGCATCGACGTAAAGTGAAATCTCGTTGCCAGCCTCATCTTCGATGACCAGGCCGGGATCGCCATGGCATTCATAACAGCTCTCTTGGCTCCATCCCATGGAACTATTAAGCATCATACTGAAGAAAACAGCCAGACCGGTAAGCAGTGTCTTAAAATTCAGCATAACTCACTCAGAATTCGAAAATTAAAATTAATATAGAAGCCCGTTGAGTCTTTTTCAAGATATGTCGTTGAACCACATCCAACTTTAGTCGCAACGTTTTCATCCAATCAATAATTTAGATGCAACTCTCGTCAAAAATGATGCCATTGCGATCTTTTCAAAAAGCAGTCAACTCATTTTATTGATAATAATAGAGTTAACTAATAGAAATAAAAATTAAAAACAAGGTCAACTTCTCAAAAATGACAAAAGGAAGGTTTTACATTCTTATTTTTGAGAAGTCTTAGAGAAAGGATAAGCATTGCGCTAGAAATGTCAACTGAGGTCCCGCAAAAAGGCCAAACGAATCGGTGTCGTCAGCTCTTTTTACGTTTACCCCAGTTGGGGTTCTGATTGCTCCAGATCTCGGATGGCCTTCAACATATCCAGAGTCGTGACAATGCCAACGACCTGGTCATCTCTGGTTACAATCAGGCGGTGAATGCGCCCGCCGATCATGGTGTCCGCCATTTGAGAAATCGGTGTCTCTTCGCTCACCTTGAACACCAAAGGGGTCATGATATCCCGGACATTGAGTCCGTCATCTTCTTCCACATGCAGACGTTCAATCTCCGCTTCATCCAACTCATCTTCCCAACCGTGCAGATAATAATCCGATTGATGTGCGTTTCTGACGATTTGGGCACGCCGAGAATCATTTCTCACTATATCCGAAAGCGAAACAACGCCGATCAGCCGTCCATCTTCATCTACGACCGGAGCTCCCGAAATCATGTTCTCCGTGAAGAACTCCGCCAGTTCATGGACTGATAACTCCCCCTGAACGCTCATGACATCCGTGTTCATAATGTCTTTTGCTGTCTTGTTTATCATGATATGATGTATCCTTCACGATCGCCTAAGTAGCTTTTACGGTAAATACAGGCCGATCTGCTTTCCGTACGACTTTTTCCGTGGTGGAACCGATTAGCAATTTCTCCAATCCGCTCAGTCCATGAGTTGCCATCACGATGAGGTCGATGTCATCGTTCTTTCCGAATTTCACAATTTCGGAATACGGATTTCCCTCACGCACATGGAATTGGGCCTTGATATGTTCCGGGATTTCGTCGCTGACAAATTCTTTGAGCTTCGCCATCGATTTGTCAAGTAGATCGGGATACACTCTAAATATGGATTGTTCGCCCATCACATAATAGGAAGGATGAACGCGCTGATCAATGACATGCAGAAGCTTCAGCGACGCACCAAAAATCTCAGCGAGTTCAAATGCATAAGGCAGGGCTTGTTTCGAATATTTAGAAAAATCCATTGGCATGAGGATCGACTTCAGTTTCGGAAAGCTGTACATCTCTTGTTTCTGGTGTGCCACCGTAAGAACCGGACAGTTGGCGTGGCGAACCACTTTTTCCGCCACGCTGCCAATGAGAAAATGAGTAATCCCGGAACGGCCGTGCGAACCCATGACAATGAGGTCCACATCGTTTAGAAGCGCGTAATTGACAATTTCCTCTGCCGGGGAAATACCGCGAATGGTGAGCTTATTCACCTGCACGTTATCATACTCGAACGTGAATTCATCCATCTTGAGGATGGCGTTCTTCTCCATTTTGCCATAAAGTTCTCTCAGATCCGGAAAGTGTTGTTCTTCGCTAAACCGATCGTCCTGATGCAGGCATATAACATGGAACAAGGTCAGCACGCTGCCCAGTTTATCCGCAAGCATGACGCCATAACGCAGCGCCTGATTTGCGCTTTCGGAAAAATCCGTTGGCATGAGAATATGCTCAATCTTGGCCATTTTCTAAACATCCTGGAAAGCAGAAGTCCTTAACGAGCGACCCCATTTAAGCTTTATCGGCTAATGAGAAGCGCACAGGTATGGACACCCAAACTTTCACTGGCCTTTCACGCTGCTTGGCCGGTTTCCACTTGACCTGCATCACCGCTGCTTCCGCCGCTGCTTCAAACCCGACGTTCACTCCGGAGTCCCTGAGAATTTGAGTGCGCACAGAATTTCCCTTTTCATCCACCAGCACGCCAACAACCACTTTGCCTTCCAAACCGATTTTCCTGGCCATTTCGGGATATTTCAGGTGTTCCAATATCGCACCATACCCGCCTATCGGTGTCGGTGGTTCGTCATAAGGAATGAAGGTGTAAGTTTCATATTCCCCTTCATCAGACGGCGGCTCCGGCGGAGGAGGAAGTTCTGTCAAATCCAACTCAGTTGATTCGATGGTCATATCCTCGGGGACGTCTTCACTTTCAGTGGGGATCGGAACCGACGGCCGGGGAGGCGGAGGCGCTCTTTTGATTTGTTCCGTGGGAGGAATATCAGCAACCTCAATCTCGATCTGTTTTGCATCGATCTCTGCCGATCCCAGATCAAAATCAGGCAGTCCATGAAACACGAACAGCATGATTAGCAGAGAACTGATGGTGCTAACTTCCATAACTTTGCGGTACTTAAGCTTGAGGTCTGCGTCTGGTCTCTTAGATTTTCTCATTTTTAACACCTCCAAAAGGATTGGTAGCAGGCCGAACAAAGAATTTTCATTCATTGTTTGTTTAAAGGCAAAGGATGTACCATGAAGCTCGAAGTGGCATTTTTATAAATATTCTGGCGCAGACCACTAAAAAACCATCACTTAGCACAACTCCTGGAAATTGCAAGTTCTGTAACAGCTCGCTCTCTTTCTCCTAAAAATAAGAAATCCGAGTCAATGCTTTCTTACTTTTGGGAAAGGCTCGCTGTTAGGAGCACAAAATCAGCTTAAGAACGTGATCGACCCCCGGAGGCTCGGAGCCTCCGGGGGATCGAACCAAGCATTTCCGACATTTAAAGCAATAAATTTTTTTGTGATAGCGCCTTTATGGTGCAAGAACTTCAGGCTGGCGCCTTGAACGGTGTTACGGGAGACGTAAGGTATCGGCCGGAGTTTGAAGAGCCAACGCTATAAACTTGTCACCTCCACGCGGTTTCACCTTCTTCCGCACAAAAACGCTACAAAAGAGAGAATCCTTCTTCCTTTTTAGGGTGACATGTTTGTGGATTCTGGCGTTGCAAAGAGTCCGGGCCAATCTTCACACGTGCTCCAAAGCGTCCCGCAGGTCTTCACTGATGTCGTGCCAGTCTTCCAAGCCGACAGAGAGTCGGATGCCTCCGGGTTCCATGCCCATCCGGCGTTTCTCTTCTTCCGGCAAAGCCTGATGGGTCATGGAATACGCATTTTCCACCAGCGTCTTGATGTAGCCCAAACTCACGGCAAGCGTGATACAGTAAGCATGATCCGCGAGATAATCGATGAATTTCTCGACTTTCGGGCTCTGTTTTCCGTTTATTTGCGCGTCCTTGAGCGTGAAGTAAATCATGTTTCCGGGCGCAAACTTGCCATCGTAATTGGACATCTGCCGCTTGGCTAATTCAAATTGCGGATGCGTTTCCAAACCGGGGTAAACCACTTTGTCGATTTTCGGATGCTCCCTCAAGAATTTGGCGACATGGTGCGCGGTTTTGATCTGATTTGCAAGTCTTGTCGCTAAAGAAGGTAAACCGTATACAAGAAAGATCCAGGCGCTTTTTGGGCTCAAGACGCCGCCGAAATCTTTGCGATAAAGCAGCAGTTTGCCGGTATGTTCATTGGGGCCGACGACGGCACCGCCCATGTCGGTCCCGAAACCGCTGATGCCCTTGGTTAAACTTTGTACGGAAAAGTCCGCGCCCAGCTCAATCGGTCTTTGGCAGTAAGGCGTCGCAAACGTATTGTCCACCACAATTCTTATTTGTGTTTCTTCCGGCCGATTCTGATTGATTTCATCCACTATCTTGCGGACCGCAGCGATGTCCACTAACGTCAGAATCGGATTAACAGGCGACTCAAAATAGATGACCCTGGTTTTGGGCGTGATCGCCTCACGCAGCGCCTCTTCGTTGTTCACGTCAACCCATTTTGGGCTGATACCAAAACGAGGCAACCAATTGCTAAACAGGCTGTATGTACAGCCATAGGTGACTTCGTGCGCCACGACCTCGTGGCCTTGTTCGCAGAGGGAACAGACCGCCGCGCTAATGGCCGCCATGCCAGTGGCAAAGGTCAAACACATTTCGCCGCGTTCGGCGTAAGCCAAATTCTCTTCCAACATGCCGCGACTCGGTTCCTCCAGACGATCGTAAATGTAAATCGGGATGTGCTTGGTCTCATCAATGCTCTCGTTGGCAAACTCAAAGAAGCCCTGTGCACCCCGATGCGTCGAATTCAGACGGTACATTGCCGAAGCCGACATCGGTGGATTGACGTGGTGGTCATAATCCCACTTTTTGCTTTCGAAGTTGCCGTGGATCAAGTGGGTTCGGACTCGATATTGTTCTTTGGTTTTCTTGCGTTTCATGTCACTTGAATCCATGC
>JAABYK010000296.1:29508-30291 GCA_011775825.1 Candidatus Zhuqueibacterota bacterium
CGAACACATCACTCAGGCAGGTCCACCATATTCCCGAAAGTAAGCCCTTTGCATGAGGGTGTGCTCCTGATTTTCGTGTTCCCGAAGCACCGAAAAAATGTCGTTCACCGCCATTCTGATGTTGTTTAAACGTGTGACATCCCTCGCTTCCATTGCCTTCAACTGATCCATCACATCATCAAGGTTGACGACAATTTGGTCATGCTCAGCTTTTAGCGCATTTATCTGATTCTCAGAATGAGGAGCCGCTTCTAACACATCAGCCATGAACCCGCCTTCTTCTTCCAAATCAAAATGCTTCAAGAGACGATTCTTGAAGTCACGCAATTGCCAAACAAATTCCAGTCGCCAGTCCCCGAAATCTCTTGGTTCAACTTCCTTCATCATAAATATTTTAAGGGCGCCAATATCTTCGTTGAGACCCTTGTGGTCTTGCACAAGCCGTGAGGCCATCTCGGATTTCTTTCCTTCCTTCATTTTAGCAATCTCCTAACCCGGGGCAAGCCGGAACAAAAAAGAGAAAATGATTAAAGATAAACACGGCAAATGATTTTGGGCGACAATTCTCAAGATACTTTTGACGAAAAATGAGTGAAGTCAACCTGACGTCAATTGCAGGGATACAATCCTGAGGCAAACATTTTCGCTGCAAGAATGCACTCCACCCACGGCCCGGCGAAATCGTCCACCATTTCAACTCCGGAATTCATCAGCCGATGGCAAAGCCTTGCGGTATCTTCGCCATGCGGACACACCCTTTCCAGGAATGGGCACAAAACTGTT
>JAABYK010000296.1:30387-30586 GCA_011775825.1 Candidatus Zhuqueibacterota bacterium
TTGAAATTAAAAAGATTAGTAGCATTAAGGGTTTCGACGAGTTCAAAAAGACTGACGATGATTTCTCAGTTTTGGCAAAATGAAATTTTTGTATTCTTATTTTTAGGAAAGGATTTTAAGCATTCGGTTGGCGGAAAGGGAAGCTACTCAGTTACGCACCAAAGATGGCTAGATGATGTCGGCTCACTCGATTGTTAAA
>JAABYK010000519.1 GCA_011775825.1 Candidatus Zhuqueibacterota bacterium
GGAACTTGATGAACCATTAAAAGTCTGTGTATTTATCTATTCTTTTATACCCCATTTGTCTTGGGCATGCTAACCAGGAAGGGGTTGTGCGGGTGTTGAGTGTGTATGGAAACGCAAGGATTTATTGCTTCGGAAATTGTTTGGCAAGGATGACTTAGCTGGAGTAATTTAATTCCACACAGCTATTTTTTGTTTCCATTAACTCATATTTTGCCATAGATGCAACAGATTCACAATCGCGGATAGGGGATTTTTCATTGCCATTTTTGCCACTTTGTGGTGTGCGCAACTGTGCGTAAGTCATGCCTTTTCTATCTGTTATATGGAATCTTAACGTGTTAGACAGGATATCAACTTAATACTTGTTATTATTAATCTTACGAAGAGAAAAGTCGGCTCCGGAGAACAATGCTCCTGCCTCAACAAGGATTTTCGCTCCACGGAATTACTCAAGGAGTTCTGATCGAGGAACTGATCAATAACCAAAAAAGATAATTCTGGCATTTTTAGGGCCACAATGGAGCCACGAGTTGTCATCTGAACACGTTCAATTCTGTGTCAAATAAAGTTTTCCGTAATTGCATACACCGTTAATTGTGACCTTAATTAAATCTTTTGCCATTATCTGACAGGTGCTCATAGTCAAAAATTATAACCTTCAAGTCTTCCAGGACGCGGTCAATATTTGCTACCATTGAATAGCGATAAGCAGGGTAAAATAGAGTAATTGGGGGTAAAATAAAAAAGACACAGCCGAAGCTATGTTCCTGTTAAATTTGTAATTATTTGATTTTGTTTTGTGGAGCTGATGGGGATCGAACCCCCGACCTCATGACTGCCAGTCATGCGCTCTCCCAGCTGAGCTACAGCCCCTTGTTGCCCCAATATTAACTAATTATTCGATTAATGTCAAGAAATTACTTTTTTTGCTTGAATTCAATGAGCAGCTTGTCGGCGATGAGTTCGACTACGACTCTGGAAACATAGTAACCATTGTCAACCCGTTTGCGGATTTTGGTTAAATTCTTCGCTTCAGAAATCACGGTAACATTCATTCACGACCGCCTTGTTGCTATTCTTGCATTTAGTTGTTTTGGCACTGAGTATTACCAACCCTTATGGACAATTATTACAAAGGCTTTACATAGTTTGGGGAAATTCATTATTTGTATTTGATGGGATGTAAAACTGGTAGTTCAGTATCTTAGTCTTTGGAACTCAAACGGGATCCTTGCTTCACCAGTTGGCTTCAGCCAACCAGAGCTTTAGCCGGAATTCATTTTCAGGTTTGGTTTTCCGAATTTGGGCTTAATTCTTCCTAAGCGATTGGGACTTAGCTTCATATTTTCTCTTGTAATGTTTTTCAATTAACTCGATGATCTTGTCGTCAGACTTTTGCCTCAAGTTGGGATATTTCTTTCTATACATCTTCAGAATGTGTTCGTCGGAATATTTGCTTGCCTCGGACACCATTTCACGAAAGAAGTACAATCTGGTTTGCTTATCAAGTCCAGATTCTGGTTCGCGCTCAACCATTTGGTTCACATGCCTTATATCCGGCTCTTTTGCTCTTTTTTCAATTGCACCAGATCTTTGATTTTCAAAAACGTAAATAGCTAAGATTTGAGTTCTTCGAGTGGTACCCGTACCGAAAATCGCCCCTGCTATCTTCGCCCCTGCTGATGGTTCATCAATCTCACCCAATATAATGCCGTTGGCCCCAATGCTCGCAGCCTTTTTCTTAGCAGACTCAATCATTTGGTGCTCATTTGTCCAGCTTGACTCCCCTTGCGCATGGATGATTCCAATCTTTTCATAATCTCCAGTTACATCGTTTGGGGTAACATATACAACCACTTCCTCTGGATCGACATTAGGGTAGGTTTGATTTGTCAATTTGGTCACTTGAGTATTTATGCAACCTGTTATGACTAATAGAAGTGTTGCATATCGACAATGGTGTATTGGTCTTTGCATAAGACACCTTCCAAAATTTACCCATTCACATCTAAAATAAACGCCAAGAGTCTCCAGTGCGGAAAGCAAGCCCGCCTCTCCCGAACCGTAACCGTCGGGACGGGCATGACTCGCAAGGTCTGTTTTCGTTCAGGCATTAATTATTGATATTAATTTCTTGAATATTGAAGCCCTAACCCTAAATATGTTTGTTTTGGTTCGTCCGCGAAAAGATGACTATCAAGAATCGTCGCGTAGAGACCAATGTTTTTGTATGCCTGTAATTGGACTCCGAAAGTTAAGAACTTCTGATCGAGATTCAACACCGTTATAGGATCATTTAAAGTGAAAAAGCCTAAGGCCAAATTAAATATAGAAGTTGGAATGAACTTAGCCCCCAGATGAAATTGAAGTTCATCGTGGAGGCTGGCTCGCGCACTCGACCATTTCTGATAGTCGAGCATCGCGTAGAGATTGAGAAATGAGATGGCTTCATACTGCACTCCAAATTGTACTGACCAAGGGAACCTTACAGTGAGCTGATCCGGTTGAGTGATAGGACTTGTACCTCTACTACCTCGACTGGAATCGCCGCTAACGACGGACGGCAATGAACCTTCCGGGTCATAGGCAATGTCACCACTGTAATGGAAGCTTGTGCCAAAAGTTATCTTATGAAGCGGAGAGTACAAAAACCCAATGCTGAATCGCGGTCCTAATCCATCTCCTCTGGCGCTAAATTCCGTGCCTTTGACTTCTTCATTTTCCTTTAAAAAATTGATACCGACTGTCGCTCCGATAGCTACTCGTTGGGGAATGCGATATCCGATTGAGCCTAAAAAAGTATGCACGGTTGTTTCGGATTTTACTCCAATCATCACACCGGGTCCCTCTGGAAGCGGCTCTGGGGTGTTGGGCCCTCCTTCCAATTTCAAATTATAGGAATTCGCATAGGCTACAGAGAGATTTAAGTTTTTGAATGTTGTTGAAAACGCAAGATAACCGGGAAGAATGAATTGGTTGTCAAAATCGGACCCGAGATATTCCGACGGGAAAGCTCTTCCAACTTCCACATAAACGCTGTGCCCATCTGCTATGGAGCTGGCAGGATTATGAATTGGAGCCAGGGGATTTCTCCAACTGGCAACGTAAGCACCACCCTTACTCCAAGCTTCAAGACCAATTTTTGTCAAAGCGAATGGTGAGACTGTTCGATTAGCTGCATTTTGTGACCATGCAAGACGGAAACTTATGAAAATCGATATAAAAATCAGACCCACAAAAACTGTTTTTTCATTGACTTGACTTGAAGGTTTCGGATTCACCAGAAGAGCCCCCTGTCGTCAGCGAATTCACGGCCAGAGTCGGTTGGAAGATCGGGGCGTGCTAAATTTTAGTAATTACAAATGTTATGTTAAATAAAATCGACCTAAATGTCAAGAAAAATCTACCGGTGGTGAAACTGACGAACCGACCGAGTTTTTGCTTGACTTCGTAACCGTGGTACGGTATTTTTGCCTAAAACCCAAGATAGGGAAATAAGGGAATACAAAAATGGGGAATAAGGACATTGAACCTTATTGCCTTATACCTTATACCTTATACCCTATTCCTTGTATGCCTGAGTCACAAACTATCATTTATTTTCGAGACTCGGTTAAACAAATTGGATACGTGTCAAAAAACTGGCGAGAAACCATGAAATTGAGAATCACAAAAGTCTATACCAGGCAGGGCGATAAAGGCGAGACCCGTTTAGGCGGCGGACAAAAAATCTCGAAAGACTCTCCACGAATTCACGCTTACGGGACCGTGGATGAACTGAATTCCGTCATCGGAGTGGCTCAAACATCGAACCCCGCTCCGGAAGTGCGGGATGCGCTAACGAAAATCCAACACGAGCTGTTTACCTTAGGCGGAGATCTGTGTGTGTTGGAAGAAGACAAACAGAAGTGGGACATGCAGGTCATTGAGTCGGACCAGGTGTCGGAACTGGAACAGCTTGTGGACACATTGAATGATGAGTTGAAACCATTGGAAGATTTTATTCTTCCCGGGGGTACTCAAGCCGCCGCCATTCTGCATCAAGCCCGGTGCGTCTGCCGCAGGGCTGAACGTCGTGTGGTCGAGTTGTCCCGCCAGGAAAAAATCGGCGAGCATGTGCTGAAATATCTCAATCGGCTGTCGGACACCCTGTTTGTGCTGGCAAGATATGAAAATTACAAACATGGCGTGGAAGATGTGTATTGGCAAAAGAAATAGCCGGAATAGCCGTCAGGGACGGCCTCTAACCGAGAGGTGGAGGAGATCCAAAAAAGAACAAACCGCGGGTAGAGGCGGCCCTGACCGCAGACAATTTGGCCCTCTCTCATTATAGCTGAGGTTTTACACTGAATCCGATTTAGGCAGAACACAGAATGCTTTGGTTTTACTGGGCGGGATTTCTCGTTTACGCGGTTTTCGTCATCTACATCGGTTGGCGCGGCTATCGCTCACAGAAGCCTTCGGATGAGCTCAAAGTCGATTTCTGGGCTGCGGGGAAAACCCTCGGCCCCTGGGCTACGGGTCTCTCCATCTCAGCCAGTTTCATGTCCATCAGTTGGTCGTGCGTCTATGCCGTACAGTTGGCGTATTGGTACGGCCTGGGCGCCCTCTGGCTGCTGGCTATCCCTTGGCTGATTGTCATGGGGTTTTATTATGCGCTGACGCCTCACTTTCGCAAAATGCCTGCATTCTCACAACCGGAAATGTTGGCTCAGCGATTTGGGGAAAAGGTGCGAGTTTATTTTGCGTTGCCTTTGGCCTTCGTGTTTCTGGTCTGGGGCGGTGCTGAGATTTTCGCAGCGGCGCACATTCTGTCGCCAATCCTGGATGCGCCATTTCATCTGGTGCTGGCTTTGGTCGCCCTGGTCGTGGCCACATATTCATATCTGGGCGGGTTTTCAGCCGTGGTCACAACGGATAAAGTGCAATTTGCGCTGGTGGCCTTTTTCATTCTTTCAATTTCCTGGATCGCCGCCAGGGCCGCCTTTTTGGGAAATGGCGTTCTTGAGGTTTTAAAGAGTCTGCCGTCGCCACCCAAGACCAACACGTCCGCGCTCTCCCTTTTTGCGGCTGGCCCGGCCTTAATCGCCATGACGTTCATTGCCTACTTACCGGGTTGGATTGTGGAAACCGACATCTGGCTCAGATTACAA
The DNA here is from genome assembly GCA_011775825.1 of Candidatus Zhuqueibacterota bacterium. Taxonomy (GTDB): domain Bacteria; phylum Zhuqueibacterota; class Zhuqueibacteria; order Oceanimicrobiales; family Oceanimicrobiaceae; genus JAABYK01. The sequence continues at coordinate 5,154 of JAABYK010000519.1, forward strand.
GCTGCCAAAACCAACAAAAATGCCCGCAATGGGGTATTGATAGCGAGTGTCAATTCATTATTGTTCATTGCGGTTTTGCCAATGTTAATCGGGTTGACCACCCTTTATCTTTATCCACCAGCAGGCACGACCATTCCGACCGAACTCGGTGACGGGGCGGCGATTTTTGCGGTCCTAATTCGAGACCACACGCCGGCGGCCCTGAGTGTCCTGCTGATTGTGGGACTCGCTTCTGCGTCCATGTCCACCATCGATACGTGCGGGAATGTGATGGCTCTGTCTTTGTCCTACGATTTGGTTGAGCCCCATTTGGCCGCAAAAAACAAGAATATGGACAGCGCTGTCGTTGCCCGCTTTATGTCGGCAGGCGCTGTGATTTCCGCGTATGTCTACGCCCTCTTTACCGAAACGCTTTGGGATATTTTCTACCTTTCTTCGGGCATTTTGACAACAACGATTTTCATCCCGATGATTGCGCTGTTCCGGCCTAAAGCTAACAAAGTCCGGGTGCAATGGGCTGCCATGTCCGGATTCATCAGTACGTTTGTCTTTTACTTCCTGGAAACGAGAGGGCTGCTCCACAAAATTGAACCGTCCTGGTTGTCGTCCACCGGATTGGGATACATTCTCTTCGGGTTGATCGTGAGTGGTTTGGGGTATCTGATGGCCGGGATGTTCTCAAAACGAACACCATCAACTGTCCAACGTCATCTGTCCCTATGATGTGCTTATTATAAGCGGCTCTAACAGCAATGGAGCTAATGTCACATTTGTCGCCAAACCCCACAGACGCAGAATTGGCCAAGAGAATCCGAAACTCGGAAAGTCATGCCTTCAAG
>JAABYK010000196.1:0-375 GCA_011775825.1 Candidatus Zhuqueibacterota bacterium
AGAGAAGGGTTTTGCCGTCGTATTCTATAAGGGCAGAGAAGCCCCAATCAAAGGTCGCGCCCGTGACCTCCTTTCCAAAAGCGTCGTAAAGATTCAGAATCCGGTTACCTTGCGCCTTCAAGATGGTTGTGGAAGATAATAAAAGCATTAAAATTAACGACGTAATCTCAAACCGCATTTTCCTCCTCCTCAGGTTAAGGTTTGCATGTTTTTATCTTAAAAACGAATCAAATGCGAGTATTTCACAAAAAACTGCCGCGAATCATTCAGAAAGCGACTGCCGGTTCGGGTGATTTCCGTCATCTCACCCACCCGGTTCAGGGCTAAATTCTGGTAATTGCTGTTGACGCCCACGAACAGCGCCGTCCACGGATT
>JAABYK010000196.1:391-1586 GCA_011775825.1 Candidatus Zhuqueibacterota bacterium
GCGCTGAATTGGTTTGGGTCACATCGTACTGAAAGATCAAACGCAGCGACAGTTTGCGGTTGAACTGCCAGTTCCAACGCGAACGCAGAATCTGGTTCTTAAGAATTTGGTCACCCGTCTCCTCATCGTTCAATTGGAAGAAGATGTAGTCATTGTCGATTCGAAATGGTGTGATAGGTTGAAGATTGACTTCAAGCTCGGCGGCGAGCATGTCTGCGGGGTGTGGTTCCTGACGCGCGACCGGCACGAAATTGATGGTATTTCCCCAACCGACGTCTGATTCCACTCTGAATTCATCAACAAAGGAGGTTTCGAATTCAATGACCCACTGGTTGGTGTTAAAATCTTTGTCGCCTTGCAAAATGGGAAAGTCCACCGGCCGCAGGCGTTCGCGGCGGTTAAGGTAGTTCACTTCGAAATGCGTTTGGCCCGTGAATTGCCATTCCAGGCTTCCCTCGATGCTTTCGTCGAGACGAGTCCCGTCGTAATCCCAAAGACGCTGCACAAAAAATTCCGGTCCCCAGGAAATCAGGAATTTTTTTTCCGGCCGAAAGCTGTAACTGATAAAATTGTGAAAGTCGCGGAAATCCGTGCGTGGCACAAACCCCACCCGTGTCCTGAAATCCGGGCTAATTTCCTGATAATGGGTATGCGTATTCAACTGCCTGCCGCTGCGGTCAACCTGCAGGCTGAAGGCCGAGCCGGTCCGACTCGAACCCTCCAGTGGCTTGCTAGTACTAAAGACCCCTTGGAAACCAGTCGTCCAATTTTGATTGAACTTGATCCGGCCATCTGCCCCGCCGACCCGGTTGTAGCTGCCCTCGAATTCGCGGTCGGTGTAAATGAGGCCAATATTCGATTGCTGAAAAATATCACGACTAATGCGGGCGATGCCAAACACGGCGCGCCTATCATGTAGCGGGTCACCCGTAGGCACGCGTTTTCCAGGGGCTTCGTCATCCATGAGCATGAATCCCAGGGCATACGGCCCGGTCTTGCCGGTCAACCGCACCCCAAACTGTGGGTCGGCGATGCGTCGCGTGAAAACGAGATTAAAGGGCGATCGAAAAAAGTTGGCATTTTCTAAGAAGAACGGACGCTTTTCAGGAAAGAATACTTCAAAACGTTGGTTCACGGTCACTTGAGGTTGATCCGATTCAACTTGATTGAAGTCGGGATTCAGTGTGACATCCAC
>JAABYK010000196.1:1645-16036 GCA_011775825.1 Candidatus Zhuqueibacterota bacterium
GGATTCTGGCGATCCAGCAGCCGAAATGTACGATATGTGCCATACGGAATGAATTGCATGTTGCGTCCCGGCGAAATCTTATCGTTGATGATGAGCGTCGCGGCCTGATTCAATCTGCCCTCGATTCGACTGGAGACCCGCGGCCAAAATGACTGTTCCGCCTGACCCCGTTGGATTTCACGCACAAAGACCACACCCCAGGTTTGTTTATCCGAAGCTGAAAAGCGCAGACTTTTGAACGGAATGCTCATCCAAACCACATAGCCTTGATCCGTCAGCCTGCCATCCGAATACCAGAGGGTATCGAACGACTCATCGAAGCCGGACCCTTCTGTCCACAGCGCGTCCCATTGCACGCCCAATGGATTGGTCAAGAACGCAAAAGCGCGACGCTGATCGTTAAACGTATCGAGCATAATTTCCACGATGTCATCACGAAACACATTTTCTCTGCGATTCATGCGGGCGCGGACTTTATCGGGCTCGGAGTCAAAGGCAACAAAGACCACATACAGGTTTTCATCATCGTAACAGAGGTACACCTCGGTATGCTGAGGTGACGGTTCGCCATCTTTGGGTGTGCGCTGAATGAACCCCTCGATCTTCGCCATTTGTTTTTCGATTTTGCCGGCCGGGTGCATCGTCAGGAAATTCTCTATCTCGGGAGGACTTTCCACGTGTGGTACGACGATTTTCGGTTTTTGGTCGTTGAGTGCGGCGGAAGATTTGGGTAAAGCGGGCAGTGTTAAAATAGCAATCGTTAGAGCTATCTCGGCTGTTTTCAAAATGACTCCTTGGTTCTACAATATACGCTTCTCTGATTTTGAATTTTGGTATTTGAAGTGCGGCCGTCAGCCGTAACTTCTGTTTTGGTTTCGGCGTGCATTCTTAACTTCATGAACCAATTAAGTCAGTCTAAACGCTCAAGCAATTCTTTCGCTTTTGACTCAAATTTCTCTTCATCTAAGAACTCGCCTTTGCGAATTCCACCAAGCTGGTGCATCCAAAAATAGGGTGACGTGGGTTGCTTCTGCCATTGGGAATTGGAGCTGTACAAGAAATAGACGTCCCAGGCAAGACGTTCGATGTCAAGTATACGCTGCCAAACCTGTCCGGTTTCACGGTCTTTGTCCCAAAAGTGAGTGACTCTCTTATCGTTAAACTCCGCCGTGCGTTCAACAGCGGCTTTGCGATTATCGTTTTGTAGAATGGGCAACCAGACAACATACGCCCGTAGTCGCTCGTCTGCAACATTTTTAAGGACTTTTTGCATTTCGGAGAACCCCCGAAGGCAAGCCGGTCAGGTTGGCGAAAGCAGGGTAATCAGTCGGACCTTCCCGCTATCACTTTGGAAGACTTGCACCAATTCATCGATACTTGCCAGATCGTTGAGCCGGGAAGCCTCCTGTTCAGAAACGGTTTCGGAAACCGCGGGCCTGTAAAGTCCAATGTAATAGGAGCCTGCCAGAGCAGCAAGTAAGATGAGCGCCGATACCGCGATGGACAGTCTCTTGTTCGTCATGTTTCAACTCCTTCCTCAGTATTCAAAATAGAATCTTGTCTTACCAGACGTTTCATAAACAATGTGCTGGTTGGATGCTCACGTAAAATTGCCGCCAAGCTCTCAACCTGGCGGTACGGAAAACTATCAATACCACTCAACAGACCAATTAGTCAAATATGTTGCAACTTACAAATTTACCAGTTCCTGAAACGCTTCGTCCAGGGTCGATTTACTCTTGTATCCCACGAACTTCCGGTTAATTTTGCCCTCCCGGTCGATCAAAAAAAACGAAGGCACCATCCGACTGTTGTAAAGCCGAGAGATATCTCTGCTTTGCGAAACCAGCAGAGGATAATTCAAATCCATGTGCTTGCTCCAGGTGCGTACATCCTCCACGGAGCCACTGTTGATATAGACCGGCAGCACCACCAAACCGTTTGACCGGTATTTTTCCTGCAAGTCCGGCAAGAATTTATGGGTGTCAAAGCAGTGATTGCAGTGCCCGGACATAAAAATCAAAACCACCGATTGGCCGCGAAAATCAGACAATGAAACCCGCTTCCCTTTGGTTGATGGAAGTGTGAAATCCGGCGCCGTCCAGTCAGAGAAGGTTTGCCCATCCTGTGCCTTTTCTTGCTTGTATCTTTCCAGTTCCTCACCTGAGGCACCGCTCAGATCGCGATCGATGGAACAGGCGCTAAATTCGGAGCAATAATTCGTGCAGACTTGCGTGTCAGAATCTAAATTACCTCCGCCATTGTGACTGTATGCCTGGCAGCTTTGCCCGCAACTTTGAGCCGCCACTTTGCCATTCCGGAGAAATGAGACAACAGCTAAACACAAAAGTCCGGTAAGAAGTACTTTGGATTTATTCATGATGACTACCTCCTTATGTTAGAAGTGATAATTTACTACTACAAACCGTAGTATATTTAGACAAAAAAATTTTACTACTTGTTATCTACCAAAACAATCTTGTGAACGCAATCGTTTGCCTGCTGAATATGCAGAATTTTCAATTCAATGAGTCCATGAGTTGAATGGAAGCGCCATGCAAGCGCCAGAAAGCCAAACAACAGAGACCATGCCGTGACTCGAACCACTTTAGCAAAAAACATTCGAAAGCGCGGCGTTTTGTAGCTGAGCAGCCTCTGAATCCTGAATTCCAATTTCGAAAACGTCGGAATTAAGGTCTGTGCAAAGACCAAACCGTTTCCCCATCGTTTTGTAGGCAACGCTTTGGCGGTCTGACACACCTTGACAAGGGATGAAGCTAAATTTACAGGATCGGCATCTGCCTTGACGGACTGATCGTCGCAAGCCAATTCGCGAAGAAAGATGATCTGTTTCCAAATCACCCCTCTGAACAGCAGAACCAAAATCATGCTCCCCCAAAATGCGAGTTGCGAACTGAATCCGCTGAAGACAAAATTAAACGCGAATAAAACCACAACCAAAAGAGGGATCGCCACCAACGCCAATTCCAGCAACCATTTCAGGAACGTATCTCGGTGTTTAATGTGAGCAAGTTCATGTACCAGAACCGCCTCCAATTCATTGCGAGTCAAATGTTTTAGCAAGGCGGGCGCCAAAAATATCATGGGCCGAAATGTCCCGATAGCAAACACAAGCGGATTCTGGTTGCGAAATTGATGCAGTCGAGGCACACGTTTTAGGCTCACCTTTTGCACCGCATCCGAGAAGACCTGTCGCAGCGTCGGGTGTTCCGAAGCGGAGTACTCCGGAAAGTTCATTTTAAGGCGATGATAAATCAGATGATGCAAAATGATCTTTATCCCAAAAATCGCCGCCAGAATCAGGCTGAATATCCGGAGGCGATCCACCGCGAAGCAATGGGTGAGGTCGCCCAATAGAATCTTAACATTGGCCAACAACTCGATGTACTGTTCGGAGAACCACTCAAACATCTCTATTCTTGCGTTTTTGTTCGATCATGCGTGCTAATTCATCGAGCTTTTCCGGTCCCACATCTTCCATTGAGTCGAGAAATTGACTGATGGCGGGTGCGGAGAAATCGCTGAGCAAGCCGTTTATGATCTTCTTGAGGGTGGATTGGGTGAACTCCTCTTCCGTGGCAGTCGCACGATACACAAAAGCATTGCCTTCCTTGACCTTCTCAAGCAAACCTTTTTCGGCCAGTCGAGACATGACGGTCATCACCGTCGTGTAGGCAACCTCTCTACTTTCCTTGAGCAACTCGCAAACACTTCGAACGGTCACCTCGCCCTTCGCCCAGACAATCTTCATGATATCGGACTCCAGATCGCCGAGAATCTTGCGCAGGCCTTTTTTACTTGGGTTGAATGTGAAAGAGTATTTCTTGCCAGTCATTTGGAATAAAAAATTTCTTATTACTACGTTCTGTAGTAACAAAAGTTCCAAAAAAAATATTTCCGTTTGAGGCCAATTTTTTGACTGAATTTTAGAGGTTTCTTCTCTGAGACGTAATCGAGACGATTGCAGTACGATCAAACAGGTGAGTTTGGATAAAAGGTGGAAGCTTTTTCAGCTTTTATCCATCCATCTTGGTATGTGAGTTCCATTTTCGGACCTCGGCGTTTGGTCGATATTCGACAAAAATAGCTTACTCAGCTCTTCGGCGTTTTTCCGAAGGTCAAACTCTCGTAACACTTTTTCTCTCCCAGCCGCCCCCATGGTTTTTCTCAGCTTCCGATCGTGAACTAATTTGAGGATGGCGTTTGCAAGCCCCTGAACGTCCCGCGGTTCGACCAAGAGACCGGTTTTATTGTGTTCTACCAATTCAGGGATTCCCGACAACCGACTGGAAACCACCGGCAAAGCGCTGGCCATGGCCTCCATGAGCACGACCGGGATGCCTTCGCGTTTACCTCTTTTGGTGCGTACGCTCGGCAGCACCTTCAAATGGGCCTCCCGGAGCATCTGCACAATCTCCGCACGCGGTCGGGGCTTGTGCACCACAACTTTGTCTTCTAATCCTGCCTTGCGAATCTGTGCCCGAACCTTCTTCTTCAGTGGCCCGTAGCCGATCAAATCACAGCGAAATTCAACGCCCTTCCGGTTTAGTATCTCAAACGCTTCAACAAGATATTTGTGTCCCTTAACTTCCTCAAAAGAAGCAACACAAATAATCCGCAGAGGGCGATCCTCTTTTTGTTTTGAGTTCGGGATAAACTCATCCGGGTCCACACCGCAATGCACAACCTTGATCTTATCTCCTACCTGTTCCCCGCACTCCTCAATCATGACGTTTTTGTTGAAGTCAGAAACCGTTACGGCGAAACGAGCGGCTTCGATTTTCTTGTCCAGCATCCGCCGTTCCACATGCACGTCCGAGCCATGTGCGGTGAAACTGAATGGAATCCCCGTGAGTCCTTTGACAATCAAAGCGGCCACCGCCGGATGCGTACAGAAATGCGCGTGCAGATGATTTACGCCGCGCATCTCCATTTCGTAAGCCATCTTGACGCTCTTGGGGAAAATTCCGATGGCCCCGATAAAAAAGTTGAGGCTCCCGAAAGTGCCGCGAAGGACCTGCCACAAAACGCTGAAATACGTCCGTGGCTTGCAGCGAAGGTAATGCAGGTGCGCCGAGAGAATCGACAATGAAATGAATGGGTAAAAATTAGCACGTTTTAGCATTTTAGCCGCTTCCGGATGAACCACGGACTGTCGCTCATAGAGAAGTGGGAACAGCTCTACCTGAACGCCCAACTTTTCAAGCGCCAAGATTTCATAAAGGATGAAGGTCTCGGTGAGTTTGGGAAAACGCGACAGGGTGTAAGCAACCTTAAGCTTCTGTCGCTCCTTTGAAGAATGCAAAAGTTGTGTGCGTTGCTGTGTCGATTCCTTAGCCTGCAGTTCTGGCATGACCATCCTCGTAGTAGCAATATGAAGATGTGATATCCCTGATTCGCTTGCGATGCCGAAATCTATCGATAGGAGTGAACCATCTCGCAAGACGAAGTCGGAACACGATGGGCGAGGTCCTCGGTGTGATGTTGATTCGGCGTATTCGATACGGATCGCAGGAACTCAAATCATTACACCCCGCGGGACCATTGAAGGCAATTTGAAAGCCTTCTTCCTTCAAAATGTCGACGATGCTCTCGTCATGCCGTCCATCGGGATAAGAGAAGATGGGTAGAACTGTGCCAATCTCCCGTTTCAAATCCGTCTGCGAAGCCGTGATTTCCTCACGAGCTGTCTCCAAACCAACTCTCGTCAAGGCCGGATGCGTTCGGGTATGCGCACCCAGTGTCACACCGTCTTTAGTTAACTGTCGAAGCTCCTCCCAATCCAAGACCGCCGCTTCCACTTTCGGGCCTTTAATTCTGTCGTATAATTCATCGACCCGTTTCATGGCCTCATCATCCGGCAGGTTTTTGATGTATCCCTGAAATTGCTTGAGCCCTTGTCGACGACGCTCCTCCGGAGTGTTGTGTGACACGGAACCAATCGGGGCGATCTCCGACACCGATTCCTGCATTCGCGAAAAAACCTGATGCAGTTTGTCCCACCAAAACAAACGTTCCGGATGTCCGGGATAAGCGGTTGGCACAAACAAGGTGGTCGCTAAATTCAGGCGCTTGAGGATGGGCCAGGCGTTCTCAGCAAAATCTCGATAGGCATCATCAAAGGTGATCAAAACAGCCCGGTTTGGCAGCAGCGCTTTTCGCTCGACGGCCTCTAACACCTGCTCAATCGAAACGACACAGTAGTTCCGATACAGAAACTCCATCTGCTCACAAAACATATCCGGAGTCGCACTGATGAGTCCGGGATTTAACCAAGGCCTGTCTTCGAAGTTCGCGACTCTGTGGTAAGTCAGAACGCGCAGAGGGTTTGGCTGTCTGCCGTTACGGTTTTTCACTGCGAATTATTTATCTTCCTCCGAAATTTTGTATAGATGCGTGGTAACTCGGCAATGCCGGGGAGCGGGTCTTCCAGACACAACAGATCGAATTTGTTGTGGGGATTGAACAAACTCATGAATGCCATGACCGCTTCTTTGCGTGCTGGCATTTTAAGGAATGAGTATTTTTGTCGACCACTCAAAACAGAATACATCCACATCAAATCCCGACCTAAATCTCTGCAGCGCAGTCCTATTCTGTAATTTGAATTCAAATTCGGTACGATTGACTCCGCACCGTTCAGATGCAGTTCAGCTAACATCGCCGGGAAGTCAACGCCACTGGCCACGGCCAAAGGCAAAGACCCCCAAACGCGACCGTTGATCTCCATCAGCTCAGCTTGCGCGCCGGCCACTTTAAATTCGACCATAGCGAGGCCGGTCCATCTCAACTCCCTTAAAATACGGACAGAATAGTCATACAAATCCTCGTGAAGTTTAACACTTTCCCGGTAGGCGCTTGGCCCGCCAGTAATCGGTATTTCACGGAGCCTTTTGTGCTCAAACGCAGCTATCGGTTCGCCGTCTTTCATGAGCAATTCAATACCGTAGCCCACCCCATCGAGATACCGCTGAAGAAGCACCGAGCACCGGCCTTCCAGGACTTTCATTTTATGCCGCAGATCTTTGGCATTCTCGGCATAGGTTACACTAAATTTTTCAATCCCTCGACCGTCGTGCAGCAATCGTGAAATATGCGGCTTTAGAACAACCGGCCAACCGAGTTCCTCTGTTCTGTTTAAGGCTTCATCCGTAGTGGTTACGGTATAGGTTTGCGGGACCGGGACGCCTAATCTTTTTGCAAGCTCAACCGTTTTGTCTTTATCTGTGACAATTTCGAGAAGTTCGTCACGAGCAATCGCTAATCTGGTCTTGCCCTCGAATTCTCTTCGAGCCCGGGCCAGCGGATGCACGACTAAATCTGTGGCAGGAACAATCAAGTCCACGCCCTTTTCGGTGACGGTCTCCAGCATGAAGTTGACAAATTCGTGCGGCTGGAGCTCAGGCGCCGGATAGACGACCTTTTCATGAGCAAAACGCGAGCGAAAGCCGAGATTTTGGGAGTCGGAGTCGGCTGCCACAATCCTGTAGCCTTTTCGGCCCAGCGACCTGATAATGGCAATTGCGCTGCCTCGGCCCGCGTCGGTGACCATAATTTTGGGCATGGCACCGTTCGTTTCAGGCATGATTCAATCTCTCTTGATGAAAGCTGCAAATGAGATTGCTGACGTCTTCGATAACGGTACCGAGCTTCCGGTTGGCATCGACCACAACAAAATTTGGGACCACCGACTTCAGGCTTTTATACTGGTCCCGACGATTCTGTAAATAATCGATGGTGAACTCACCTTTGCGTTTGTAAATCACATCAGCGGGCGCATCTAAACAGATGACCAAATCGGGATCGGGAATGGTGTGTTTCAGCAGAAAGCCATGCAGACGTCGTTTAAGAGGCCTGCGGCCGTTCTGTGGTTTGATATCAAAATGATAATAATCGAACGCAAAATGCCGGTCCAACAAAACCACGTAGCCCCGTCGGGCGAAGTAGACCACCATGAAGTAACGATACCAGAGATCCAAAATTCGATTGCTGAACCCGACCGTCTTCCTCACCCCCCTGACCATTTTCTGCAAGAGGTTTAAGTCGCGATCTTTCTCCGGATTTGACAATGAGTCCGGCTTCAGATTCTCCACATTCTTTCGGTGCCGCAGACTTCGCTTCTTCCACCAACGCGTCGTCGGTAGCACATAATTACAGGACTCGATATTGTCGCCCATATAGATGTACTTAACTCGCATCGGCAACGCTTTTTGCAAGCGGCTTACCAGGGTGGTTTTACCGACCCCATCCGGACCGATTAGTGACACAGTGAACATAGTGCGTTTGGATTTAAAGTTTCGTTAAGTTCGTCCCAACTATAAATTTACCTTCATATCACCTGTTTCGAAGAATCGCCGGGCATGTCGCAGAGACTTAATTCATCAAAGTGCTCAATTGTATGTAGCCACAGTGCGTAGTAGCGGTTTTCTCTCAACCACACGGCTTCTTTTTCAGACAGAGTTTCATAATCGCTTGTCATAGAGGTCAGACGCCGAACAAGCCCGGCAACGTAACGAGCCCAACAAAGCACAAACAGCGGTTTCAACGCGCCCGGTTGAACGCCAAGTGTTTCTGAGTAGCGACGAATGTGGGGTACAGTCCAGGAGTTCTTGCCAAAGAAGGCGTCATGAAAGGCAGCAACGCACTGATCGGATTTGCGTGCCCCTCGTCTCGCAAAAGCCACATATGTTAGAAAGAAAAACAGATCGACTGCCGGAAGTCCTTGAGGTTCAGCCAGTTCCCAATCCACCACTGCGATTTCGTTTTTCTCGCCCATCAAAATATTGGGCGAGCTTAAGTCGCCATGCTCACACACAAATGGCAAATCTTTATTTAACAAACCGTCAGCGATTTTTCGTGTTTGCTCAAAAAGATAATCCTCATCAGCCGTTGAGGGGAACACGGTTTGGAAATCATTCAAGGGTTGTTTCACCAGGTCTTCGAACCAATGATCACGGTCGCGGCGCTTCGTTGCCTGTTGCAACTCCAAAAGCCAATCCAAAACCGCATCAATGCACACCTCGGGCTGACGTCGCACAATGGCGCGTCGCATGGTATCGCAGGTCATGGCCGTTTCGATGAGCAAGCGGTTGCTCAGATAATCTTCATAGGCAACCACATTAGGAATGGTGGCGAACCCGCCAGGACGGGCCGAGTGCACGAATCGAAGATTGGATGCCTCACGGTCCAAACGGCTGTTGTCACCTTGAATTCGGGGAACCTTCACTACCAGAATCGGCTTCGATCGCGATTTGGAAAGGATAAAGAAGATAAGATGGCTTGATGCTCTGAATCTTGGCGTGGCCATGACGAAGGACAAACTGGCAGGCTCTCCAAATCGTTGCAGTTCCAAATGCTGCCAGTTCTGTTTTAGATAATCTAAAACCATTCCCTAAATTCCTTTCTTCGACTCAGGCAGATTCTCCGGTTTACGTCCCACGATGCTAACGCTTGAAATCACAAACTTCAAAAGTTTCGTTTGCTTGAGGAACCGTCCGGCAGAAGTCTTTAGCCGACCTTTGAAATCCTTGCGATCGCCTGACAAAAAGTACTCAAGGGCTTTTCGGTCATTCAGAGGGATGATGTCAAGACAATTCTCAAAATCCGGTCTGTGCCAGTACGCCGTAACGTCTTTAAAGCCAAATTGTCTTACGGATTGAATGTGAAGTTGAACCCCGACGCCACGCGTCACCATCTTACCGTTGCTCTTCATTTGCCCGCTGCGTTTGATCGGTGGCACCCAATTGGTGCGATCAACTTCCCAATAAACATGGCCGCCTCCTTTAAGCTTTGAATAAGCAGCCTTGATGACTCGATAATCGTGAGACTTGACCACAGCCAGGTCAAAGGAGTGTTGATTTTCCGAATCGCCTTCCGCAACATGCGTAGTACACACGCACACCTCTCCGCAAAAATCCTGCAGCACCGTCTGCAACGAGCTTTCTTTCGGACCAAAATATATCACACGATCTAATTTGGGATTTGAGAGCAGGAAACGCCAATCTAAGCGTCTAATGGCGTGCAGCTGATGTTCATGTCGCGACTTATGGGTGTCTGCTGTTTGCACGGTTTCGGATCTTAGCACAGGCGGGCGTTGTTACGAAACGCTATGGTCGTTTAAGGCAGGTTTTACATCCTCGAACTCGACTTCCTTCGTTTCTCTCCCATCCTCTGACTTCTGCTTTTTCTGTACAGCAACTTCATTATAATAAATTTGAATCGCAGCGCCGGCGATCGACACGATGAACCAATAATACCGCTGATACGCCAGATGCAGGAACACGGCGGTGCCGAGGTAAGCGATTACCGCGAACCAAAGGGATGTGGCGATGTTGGCAAACTCCGGCTGGAGTTTAAATGAGATGCGTCGGATCTTCCATAGTCGGAACAAAATCAAGAACGCGATGGCCATGAAAGTGCCAATACCCAAAATCCCGGTCTCTGCGGCCATCTCAAAATAGAGAATGTGTGCTCGGCGTTTTCGGCCAAGATACCGAAACGCAATGTCAGGGTCGGATTGGTATTCTTTTGAATAGTAAGGCGTGTATTGTCCCGGACCCACTCCCAAAATGGGATAATCGGTAAAAGCTAAAAACGCTGCGAGCATTTCTGTCAATCGTCCGCGCGTTGTACCGTCGGGTCGTACTTCTGCCGAACTCGAGACTAATCCTTGTACTCCCCGAATCGTATCAATTCGGTTCAGGTACCCGGGCGCCGCGAAGCTCATGAGAACCACCAGTACGACCAACGAAATGAGGACCTGACGCAATCGAACATATTTGAAAAACAAAAGCAACATCGTCATGACGACCATAGTAACAAACGCCCCCCGAGAATACGTCAGGAGTACGCCACAAAGAATGAGAACGGCTGCTGCGGCTGCGAAATATTTTAGACACCACTTGTGCTCACCCCAGTATCTAAACAGAGCCAAAGGCGCAAGCACGAGCATGATTTGTCCAAAACGATTGGCTTTGCCAATGGGGCCGCCGGTACGATTCGCGCCGCGCATCTTTTCACGTTTCTTAAAGAACGTACCTTTCCCGTATATATCCCCGTAAAACTCGTCCTCAAACTCAACATCCTTACTGCGCTGCGCAATGCCTCCAAAGGTATTTGAATACGCATTGAAAAGCTCCTGATACAGACTTAAACTGCCCATAAACGCACCCGCAATCAGCAGCACCCAAATGACTTTTTTCAAGACCGTGAGGTTTCGCACCACATTAATGAATAGAAAGTAGATTGCCAGTCCCTCCAAAATATAATTGCCAACCCATTGAAACGCTATCGACTTATCTTTCGCAAAGAAGGAGGATGCCACACTAATTGCGAGAAACAAGACCATCAAGAGACAGACATAATCAATGATGATTTTTTGGCGCCGGATGAACAAATAGTTTGTCAATGGAACGGCCAGGAGCAGTGAAAACGAACCTGCAAGAATATCCGGTACGCCGTGGAACATTTTTGCCACCACCGCCAAATTCGTGTACAACACAAACACAACAACCAGAGTTGCTGCCTCAGGTTTTACCATGGAAAATGCAATGAGGGCAACTCCCATTATCCCACCGAGCAAAAGCAGCTTGTCTGTATAAAAAACTAAAGTGCCAATGGTCGGCATAATAACAAACAAGGCGCCAAAAATCAAAACGTTTAAGCGCCCGCCGCTGTGAGAAAATCCGTTGAATCTGAGTTGGAAAGCCTTCATTGATTCTGTTTTATCACAGATAGAGTTTTTGAACGCCGTTCACGTATTTAGAGCTTTTCGTCATTCTATAAGGAAAGTGGGTGGAAATCATTTGTGCAAAGTTGTCTTGGTCGTGATTGTACTTCAACTCTACAATGACGCTCTCACCATCAACCATTCTTTGCAGGAAGCTGTTGCTATGAGGGTCAATTCGATAGTATTCCATTTGTGAGTCTATAGTAATGCGATAATTGCGATCGGCAGACTGAAAATATCTGCGACTGTAGCGGTTAAGCAGCGCCGGTTGCAAAGAAAGTAAATCATCCACCAAAGGCGCCGGTATTTCCGATTTTTTAAACACTTCGCGAATTGCATTAAGTTGGAAGTTTTCATCCAGAGAAAAAGATGGCAGCGGATAGGATTCTTTTCGACCAAGAAGACCCTCTTTGATTTTGAGTTCCAAAACCGGCTTCTCTATGTGTCCGAATAAATCGCCGTACCAGCGGATGCGGCACTTGCGGCGGCTATGCAAGCCATCGATGTTTGCAAAATAGTTTTGTAGCGAGCACGAATCGAGGTAAATGTTGTTGACTAAACGCTCGTAGAAAATCTCTGAAAAAACGGCCGGATGCAACTTCACCAATGCCTCAATTTCAGGTTTCGAGAGGCTGTCTACCACAAACTTGCGTTCAAAACGAAAATTGTTGGAGTTATTTTTTGACTCACTCATTGATATACCTTTATCCAAGAATCAAATCTTCCTGCTTGCCAAACCCGCGAACGCGGATCCGATTCCTGCTGTCGACAGACAGGATTCCGTACGCGTTATTTTCGAGCCACGGACCATCGACCAGTGCTTTTAAAGTGAGATAATGAATCCCGTTAATTCGTGTGTATCCACCTTCGTGATGATGCCCCTGAATCACCGCCAGAACGTTACCAGCCTCTTTGAGAATGTTCCTGACCTCATCAGCATTCTTGACTCCGTAACGACTGTTTTCATCATGCAAATTCTGATGCACGAATACGAAGACCCCTTTCTTACCTGCCTTCTTGAGATCTTTCCTGAGCCAACTTTGTTGGTGCTTGGGAATGGACGTGTCCCTCCATGTGAAATTCCCCTCTTGATAGGGTTCACCATCCTGGCGAAAATTTGCATCCAGAATCACAAAATGATAGCCACCGGCATCAAAGGAATAATAGCTCTTATCAATCACGCCTCGGCAGCGCGCTATGAATTCCTCTTTTGAGAAGCGTGCAAGGTCATGATTTCCCAAAACGAAATGCTTGTCGCCTCTAAGCTCCGAAAATACTCTGCGGATGGTGCCGACATATTCAATCTCGGTGGGCTTGTCCGGTGCTTTATCAATCAGATCACCCACCGTAATTGCGAAGGGAAGTTTGTTGCGGTTAAACGTCTCAATGCATCGATGTAGCTTTTCATCGGAGTGACGATAGTAGCGATTGATCCGCATGTCTTTTTCCGCATAGTGCAAATCCGCCACAATGCCAAAAGAAAAAACTCCTGGCTCAACGATATAATTTTGGAGCGCGCGCTTCGGGGCAAGAGATAATCCCACGCCTGCAAATGCACTCTGTTTGAGGAATTGTCGCCGCGAAATCTTCGACTTCATGAACTAATGCCGTTGTTATCCAGAAACGTAATTTTTAATGAGTCGTTCAGTCCTCGTAAACTGGCCTTGCTTTCATTGAGTTGTTGGAAATCGTCGTATCCGACAACAAAGGAAGCTTCAAGGAGTTCTTTGGTTTCATCAAATCGTTTCAAACTCACATTGGAACAATGTCGCTTGAGGGTATCAACAATCTCGTCTAATTCGGTCTTATGTGGGTTATTGCTGGTGACTGTCAAATAGAGATTCTGATTTTCTTCCTTTTTTTGGTAAACGTTCTTCATCCAAATGACGCCGATAATGATGCCAAACGCGACCACTGTGATGATTCGTTGGTCGGCACCGAAACCAAGTCCGATGGCGATGGCCAAAAACAAATAGGCCAGCTCCTCCGGTTCCTTAATAGCAGCTCGAAATCTCACGATCGACAGAGCACCGACCAGGCCGAGTGACAGGGCTAAAGAGGACTTAACAATGCTGATAATAAGCATCGTCGTCATGGTGATGAGCACAAAATTACGAGCAAACTGTTGGCGGTTGGAAAGCGAATTACCAAATTTCCCATAAACTAGACTCAAAATGTATGCCAGGATAGCCGCCAGAACTAAGTTCAACACAAAGCCGCCAACGGGAACCTGAAGGCTTTGTGTGGTCAAAAAATCTTGAAAAGTTTGCGATTTTCCCATCTAACTTACCTCAAGTTGTCGTGTTCTTAAGAAGGTGTTTTAACTGAATACAACTCGTTGCTTATTAGTGAAATTCGTCTCGAATATCCCTATTCTTGAAATATTAAAAAAATCGCCTCGCCTAAAACTGAGTTGTTAGAGCACCAACAACACGCTGTTTTTTATAAGATTATATAAATTCGTAAATCGGGTCACGCAGGAGTGAAGAACTCGCGACAAAATCATTTACTGCTCTTGCCAAACTCCACACCATAAAGAATCTCTTTGACATTCTTATGAGTTGCTGCAATTACTGCACCATCAATCACCAGTTTTGAGCGCGCTTCCACCAGATAGGGAACCTTGAGATTGCTCTTCTTCA
>JAABYK010000196.1:16045-25046 GCA_011775825.1 Candidatus Zhuqueibacterota bacterium
GTGAAGCCTACTTCGCAATCTGCTATTTTAAGCTTATCTATCTTGATTTCGGACATGTCTTTGCCGGCGACAGCAATCTCCGATTCGATGATTTCGACATTGGTAGCGATTAATTGACTGTTTTCCCCGGCACTCAGACCTTTGTCTCCAGCATTTTTGATGAATAGATTTTCGATTTGAATGCTGCTACCGGAAACGTCCACGCCGTCATTGCCGCACGCAACAAACGAGGAATTTGTAATCTTGCCACTGGTAAAGTCCCCATCAAAAGCATCCGAAAAGGTGTGTTCAAACAGCGACTGATCAATGGTGAAATCAGCGCGAATAATATTGAGCCCATCTTCGGAGCGATTGCGCGAGAACTGACAGTGAGAAATATGAACCGGCGACTCGTAAAAGGTCACGGCTCCGGTCAGTTGCCAGCCATTCTTGTCCGGGTTGGACAGACCCCGGAAGAAAACGTAATCCAAGACCGACTCCTTCTTTGCGTTCATGACAACTACGCCCTGTCCCGTCGAATCCGACGCTTGAATGACAATCGGGGCTTCCTCACTGCCCTGAAAATCAATTGGTGAATAAGACAAAATGACCGCAAAATTTAGCAAATTTAACTGTGTCCCCTCTCGGCAGACGACCGAATATCCTGGGGGGATGATGACGCTTTTGCGAATTTCCCAATCGCCCGGTTGTACAAAAACTTTCTTACTGGAATCGATGATCGTCAAGAAATCAAATTCCTTAAAATTCGGCGGTCGCCTGATGAAATCATTCTTATCAAAACCATCTATTTTTCGAGACCAGGCGAACACAGGCTCCTGTCTTACGACATTTGTACCCAGAATCTTGTGGTTTAGCTTAAGTTCGCCACGGATGCTGTCGGCCCAAACAAAATTGTTCGGGATCTTGAATCGCACCATACGGTAGTCAGTCGAACCGTGCGGCAACTTCGGTTGCAGAATTGTTCGATGAGTCCGTTCAAAGTGGCCGATACTTGGATGAACCAAGTCGAGGACTTCGATTGGCATGGCCTGAATGTTGCCCAATTCCAGTTCCAAATGTTCTCGACTCGCATCGCCATAGTAAGCGTGCAGTGCCTTCACGGGATTTAGCGCATCTCGAATCGATTCACGATTTCTGTAAAAAACTCGTTCTGAATAATGAAAATAGGGAAACTCTTTGTAGATAATACCGAGCTTTTTTTGCACTTCCTCTTGAATGTCGGCCAAAAACGTTTCGAGATAGGTTCCTGAAGACACTCTCTCGAGTTCGGCAATGTACTCTTCGAAAAACACCTCATCGCTAAAAACGATGTCCTTAAATTTGTTGACAATGGAGCCGTTCAGAGCACGATTCGAACCGACTACATGTATTGTATTCCGCCCGGCATTTGCATCAAAGCCAACGGGCTCCAGCAACGATGTCACGGGATTATAATAAAACCTGAGATTCTGCCACATGACGCTGTGTTCAGCGCCAAATAGATCAGAGAGCGCAAAGAATTTGGCCAGCTTGGTGGCATCAAAGACCTTGTGCGTGGGCAGTTTCTGATCTCGAAAGTTTTCAAGCAGTGTGTGCGCGGTCAGAAAATAGCCGTAGAGAACCGGACTTCGCAACACCGTGTTCGTCTTAAATACGTCTAAACTGCTTGCACTTTCCTGCTGCAATCCGGTAGGGCTTAAATCCCCGAAGCGCCGATGCGCAGCTCTGTCCGCCCAGAGATAATCCTCGTTGAATTTAAGGATTGGCCCTTCGCGATATTCATTATGTTCAACCAACCGTTTTTCGAAATGCTCTTCAAGAGCGTACACACCGAGATCTTTGCCATTCAGGGTTACTTCGACAAATTTGTAACGCAGAGAAATGAGCCCCTCTCTTTTTAGCGCCTTCAGAAAAATCCATTCATAAATGAAATTACGGGTCCTTGGGTGATGCAAAGAAAATTGCTTCATCCCAAACAAGGTGTTATCCCGTCTCACCTTGACTCTGAACGACCACTTTTCACCCAGCAGATGATCCGTCCAATCCCCTTTCAATCGAAGTTTGACTTTAATTACCCCGTCTTTGTATCGAATTTTGCCTGGAACGAAATCATCTGAGGTCGTCAATAGAATACCCTTTTGGAGCGCCATCTCACGCTTGTAAGCCAATTTCTGAAAATGCTTGTGCTTAACATCAATGGTCAAGCGCTCGGGGTGTGGAGCTAGAAAGCCTTTGACATAATTCGGAATTATACTGAGTTTTGTTTGCACTGCATTTTCAAAAAACTCGTCGTAGGAATCAGCTTTTTTTACTTTGTACAGATACATTCCGTAGTATACACTCACGAGGCTCGTGACCGCGATGGTGACAACAAACAACAAAATTAAAATAATGGTCTTTGTTCTCAAGGAACGAAAAAATTGAACTAGCGGATTGTCTCTCCAAAAAGAATGACTGTTGGAAGTTTTAATATTCATTCTTATTTCTTCAAGCTTACGTTAGTTTATTCAAAACCATTCCCATCGAGTGACAAGAACTGCTTCAGTGTTTCAGAAGTTTTCCTTTGCTCGATGGTTAACCGGAGGATGTTCACATAATGTCCGGACTCCAGGCCATCGTTCGTCAGGCGTGTGGCTTCCTTGAGAGCTCTGTGCATCCAGCACGTATAGTACAGAGGCGCTACCAGACTCCTGTCCAGGTTAATTCGCAGACAATAACGTGCGGTGACCTCCTGAAAAAGGCCGCTGAGTCGCGAAGGTTTCAAGAACTGGTCCGTAAAATTCTTGATTGAATCGCGACTGCCTTGCATCCGAGAGACCCAGGAAGCATACGTTCGAAAGAAATAAAAGAGATCCCAAAGTGGCATGCCTTTAGGCTCGCCGGCTTCCCAGTCAATGAAAATTACGCGATTTTTATCGGACACCAAAATATTCCAGGTCCCCGGGTCGCCATGCTGCAAGACCAGCGGGAAACCATTCTTACTTAAGGCAATGGAAGCAATCTGCTGGTCGAGGAAGTCCTTATGCTCACTGGTTAACTGGTAAATTTCATTAAAACGTTCGAATAATCTGTGCAACTTATCTGAAGCCTCTGACGCCGAAATGGCGGTGTTATTAGCTGATTTGCTACCCAGTTCCACGATCCAATCGAGGGCATCGTGAGCGATTGGACAATTTTCGTTGGCCTGTGTTCGTTTTCGAAATGCATCGCCCTGGATCGCCCGCATTCCCAGCACAGCCAAACCGTTGTGATAGCTAAGGAATAGTGGTTCGGGGAACGTATGTTGCCCAACGAACAATTGCTTTTTAAGTTCTACGAGAACTCGATATTCGTTTTCCAGACGGTAGTTGAATTCCGAAGACCGAGTCATCTTTATCACGGTGTCCGGCAATTTTTCGGTTTTGTTGAACAAATAAAAAATCGCCTTATTGGAGTTTCCCTGGCCACGCGTCGAAAGGCCAAAGCGGTAGTTAGTCAGATCCAGTCCGGCATCTTCAGCGATGGACATGAGATATTCGGGCGGCTCAGTCGTGCTGCCATTCATCTCCGCATGTTGAACAAGCACAGCCCGTCGCGGGCTGACATGGCTGAGCAGACCAGTTTTGCTCAAAACTCTTCCGAGTTTGCTAAACGTCCGCTTTTTGAAAGAACGGCCGTACATGACGTTGGTGAAAAAGTAGTCTGCAATTTCTCGGTCCGAAAGTGGTAACGCCGTTCGCACCGTCCCTGCAAATGGCGTTAACCAAAAAATATGCCCTGTCTCCAGACCCGAATTCACCAAATTGTTCACCGATTGATAATTGGCAAGTCCTTTCGTCTCGCAATAAATAACCCCGCCCGGACTAAGCAGTCTGCTGATTTCAGCCACAATGTTCTTCTTCCTGAAAAAAACGACATCATTCTTCCTTTGGGCGTTGTAAATAAGATCGATGCTGTCATTTGCAAATGGTAACGTGGCGAAACTCTTTGCATAAACTATCTTGACATTTATTATCTGGCGGTTCTGGCATTCCTGTCCAAATTTTCTCAACTTGGTTAAATTCTTAGATACCACAAAAACCGAACCGCCCATTGTACTAAGCACCGGCAGACTCGAAGTCGACGGGGCTCCCAGACACAGGAAATTCTTGAACTTCAGGCTGGGAAGCAAAAATCGCCAATCTGCACTTGCGAATCCGCCGCTCAAATTTGTACCGGGGACATAATCCGTATTTAATGTGGTTTCGAGCATGAATTTAAAATCCGATAAGCTTGAGCAACGATCGTACGCCCGGAATCTTACGCAACTCCGGAAACGTCTCGTCGATCTTGAGTTTGTCTTTTGAAAGCCTCAGTATGACTATAGATAAAATACCGGCAAGGGGAATTAATACGTAAACATTTTGTGTGGTAAAAAATTGAATCAAGAACAAAGCGAGGGCTCCGGCAACAATAAAAAGATAAAAGGAAAAATATTGCCATTCGAAAATGCTGATATCGGCCCCTAACTTCAGCCCGGCTTGCTTAAACACATTGTGAATGATCATTGCACTCGTAGTCGCGACGGCCGCACCCAATGCACCAAATTTTGGTATGAGCAAGTACGCCAGGACGAGGTTGCACAAGGACGCGCCAATATTCAGGATGACGACATACCGTACTTTGCCCAAAACTTTCAGAGTCAGACCATTAAATCCGAGAACCACATTGAAGTAATAGCCCAACGCGAACAGTTGCATATAAAACCAGGAAGACTCATAACGAGCTCCGTACAAAAGAACCGTCACGGGCTTGGCCAGAGAGAACGTGAGGGCAAAAATGGGAAAGGACAGGACCGACATCCAAATGGCTGTGCGCCAATAGAGGTCATTGATGCCTTTGAAATTCTCTTTTGCAAACAAACGTGCGGCCAAAGGCGTGTACAGAATGGCGAAGCTCATCATCGGGATCTTGTTAAAATGAGCCGCGGGCAAGATCACGCGATAGGCCGCAACTTCCGCGGACCCGTGAAAATAGCCGAGAAACATGGTATCCGCGGAGTGCATGATAATCGTCACCAGATCGGATGTGAGCAACGGTATGGTAAAGGCAAAAATCTCTTTGGCCGGAATATTCATGGTTTTCAGACGCAACTTCTGGAGTACACCTTGTTTATACCACATGTGCAAAAGCAGCCCCACAAAGAACAACACACCCAGCGCGCTGCCAATTAAGTATCCGTAGGCCAGGAAAATCACGCCGCTCTTCAACGTAATCAGTAGTAAAACTACCGTCAGTTTTAACCCTGGCGCCACGATGAATTTGCGGAAGAAAATGGCGCGAGGACTTGCAAAACAGGCAAAGAGCGAAACCAGTAAGCCATCGATGGCCTCCACGGGCACCATAAAAATCAAAATCAGCAGAAGATAGACCGGCTGATCTTTCCCTTTGACCAATTGTGACACGTGTTCAGGCGCCAGATGGATAGCACCAATGATAAATATCGATGTAATTGCAATGGTGGAGAGCGTCAGTATAATTGTGCCGGTCAGCTTCTCATTTTCGTCGCGCTCATGGTAGATTGGGATAAAACGAGTGATGCCCCTTCTTAGTCCCAGAGAAGAGAGGCCGTGAAAGAACGCCACCACTGCCAACGCGTATGTGTAGGCGCCGAAGTCCGTTTTGGTAAGATAACGAACCATGAGCACTTGCGACGCAAAGTTCAATCCGACCGAAATAAACCTGCCGCCCAACAGCAGGCTGGAACCTCGTATTTGTTTGTTTGTGGTGTCTTGCTCTTTCGGCGGTTTGGACTTAGTGGGTTCTTTAACGAGGGTTTCCATTTAGCGCTTATTTTCAACCTTCATAACGTAGTGTTCCCAGATCAAATCCGTTGCCTCGCATTTTACCTTGTCGGGGGCACTTGCTGCATTTATGATGTGCATGTTCGGAAGTCGATCTTGCAATCGCAGATAAGCCTGGCGTTGCTGTTCCAGCCATTCCGGCGTGTGTTCTTGCTTGCGCTCAAAAAGCACATCTCCGGGCGCATCCAGAAAAATGACCAGTTCCGGCTTTGGCAATCCGGCTTCAAACATGAATTTTCGGACTCGTTTCCAAAGATTGTTCTTCTTTTTGTTGATCCAGGAATCGTAAATATAGCGATCAAAAATGACGATTCTCCCTCTCAACAAATGATAGTTCGCGGCCAGTGAACGCAACCACTGCTCGAGCAATCGAGTGGCAAACGTCAGAGCTCTTAGAAACAGCACATGCGGACTTCTGCTTTGCAAACTACCATTAGCGGATTTTAGCCGTCGATGGAACCAGTCAGTAGTTGGCAGACAAAGTTTGCTCGCTTGCGGATTGCCTCCTAAATAAACGCCGCGTGCACGCAAGGTTCGGTCCTTTATTAGTTCGCCGGCAAGCGTCGATTTTCCGGCACCGTCTGGGGCAAGTAAAGCTGCGGCGTACCCCCTTCGACGCATTGCAAATAGAAGAGGCCTCAACCGGCGAACTATTCGGGCAGACACCGTGCGCCAAGAATTCCGCAAAGGCGCTCGCCAGAATAATTGGCGAGTGAGCGTTTTCCGTTTTCCAAGCAACCCCCGCCAATCCTGAGCTTTAATCCCATCCTCGAAATCTGTCCATCTAAAACACGGAGACAAGACTCTTTTGGTGAGTTGTTTGGCGGATTTTTGAGTTTGTGCTTGTTCGTTCAGCAAGCGCCACAACTCCGTTAATCGCTTGCGGTGAGCTTCCCTGAATTCCGCTTTGTCCAGCAAACAGTGGAGGAGCAATGTCACAAACTCATTTTCCGGAGACAATCTGTAGACGTCATCGTGTTGGCGTTCCCGCAAACATGCTTCAGTTAAATCAATTGCAAATCCGCGAATGGGATTTCCATATCTCAAGTCGGTGACCACATCAAGCTTGATCCAATCAGCGCGTGACTTGTTAAAAACCACATAAAATCTGTGCGGCGCATGGCCCCAGGAAGGAAGCTCCATAAAACCCAATTCTGACACAGTCTGACTGAAACGCGATAGATGACTCCGTCTGACAAGTAAATCGATCTCCAGATAGCCTGTCATGCGGAAGAGTTCGTCACATCCGCGCAGTACGGCATATTCGATGTCCTCTGAATTAAGCGCTCTAAGTATTTCTGCTACGGATGAATCCTTTCTCCGGCTCTTTAGATTCCTGTCAATTATGATGTCCGTATTCACTTCAAGCTCACGATGGCAGTTAAGCACTTATGCTGACATTGCTATTCTATTTCACTTTAATGCAAGTATCCCACGAATTCATCATCCGTGGGATACTATTCATAAAACCTTTAATTTTCAGAATAAGTCCCTCGGGCAGGCAGCGCTTCTGAAGATCTATCCGGGTTGTGAAACCAATTCCTGACCGTTGACACGGTTAAAGAATTCAAGAATCAGGTTCCCTTCCTGTTCCGAAAGATACTTTTTCCATTTGTTCACCGGGTTGTAGAACTTCATGGAGTTGAGTTTATCTTCAAATTCTCGCTTCCAACTCACGTCGCAAAATTCCAAGACTTCGCGCAGCACCTTCTTCGGATCGGAAATAAGTGTCTCGTACTGCATCTCATAGCATCGACCCGGAAACTGAGCCAGATTCTTGCGGATATCGTCAATATCCAATTGAATTTTTACTGCCGCAGATAAGATCGGTAACTCCCCTAATTCTTCCCATGTCTGACGATAATACTCAGGTACGGCTCCCCACTGCCAATCGGGACTATTCAAACCGCTGGTGACATCCAGCCATCCGGCTTGCACCCACGAACTGACCACCGAACGATATTCTCTTTTTAGAAAAATAAAAACAGCATCCGGAAAAATGCGGTTGAAATAGGCAATTCGAGCCCATCCTGTGACTTTGACCAGGAACCGGTCCCGGCCCTGATATTTGAGAACATTGCTCGCGGCTTTACGAACAGGCTCGATTCCCGGTTCCGGAACATCTTCGGCAGTGAGCGGTTTGTTTCTGCGACTAAATCCGGGCAGATAATGCTCCCAAAACTTATACGACTCGAATGGCTTAGGAAAAAAGGACTGATGTTTGATTTTATCGAACAGTCTCTTTCGATACAAATTCGAAAACATCGACAGCCAGTGCTGAGTCGGAAACACGTCGTTAAATGTTGAAAGCCAACCGATATCAGGATGTTTGGCAAAAACTCGGTGCAACATTGTGGACCCGCAACGCCCGGTACCAACGATTATAATAGGTTTTACAATTTTTTGCATGAACCAAACTCCGAAATAACGCCGTTAACCAAATTTGCTCATCAATGATGATTATTGTTTGAGTTGCGAGCTAATTCTTTCTCTCTCTGCAATCGTCTAAATTGAAATGTCATAAAGAAAAGAAAGCCAAAAACTAGGATGACTTCAATGACCTCAGTGAATTCAGAAACAGCAAAATAGTAATCATCCGGTGCTTCAAAGAAATTTCGATAAACTCGCCAAACAAAGGCAATGCCGAAAAAGGGAATCAAGGTGTAATGCGGTACCAGCATGGAGAGAAAGGAACGATAACGTGCCAACTTTTTCGATAAAAGCAAAATAATGGGAAAGAAAGTGCCGTATGCGCCAACAATAAGATGAAGCCATTTAAACGTGGTGCCGACCCCGTGAATATTGTGAATATTGGTTTCTTCCTGCTTATTTACGACTTTCATCACGTCCGGTGTTGACCATCCAAATACACGCTGTCCCCAACTGACTTCCTCACCGATGATAAAAAACAAACCAATGGCGAGACAACCATATAAAGCTGCAATCGTCTTATCGCCAGCTTTGCTTCGATCCTTAGTAATTGAAATGCAGAGCACAAATGTGATCACCCATAAAATCACTTGCATGGTTTCAGCTATCATGTCTTCGCTGGTGAACATTTTATACGCTGCTTTGCCAAACAACCCAAAAATCACACCAGTCATGAGCACCAGAAATGGCACCGAGAAGATCAGCATCATTGTACTCTGAGAGATATTCCATGCATTGGCGCCATCAATCAAAAGACCTTTTAACCACCA
>JAABYK010000550.1 GCA_011775825.1 Candidatus Zhuqueibacterota bacterium
GGAATTGATTTGAGTGGAGCATTTGTCCTGCAAGATGGCACATTTGAAAGATTCTTTGGCGGCACCACAAATGCGGGATTGCTATACAGGATTCCCAATACGGTGATGCTTCTGAAGGCAGGGTGGAGTTATTTTGGTGGTGGTGACAGCGACGGCGGTAACTTGGATACGACTGGCCCATATCTCGGATTTGCGACAATGCTCAGAATTGCTGGTCACCTGGGAATCCGAGTGGATCTATCTGGACATCATTTTGAGAGACGGGGCTCCGTCCCTGACAGGGTTCTCGGACTAAAATTTAGTGTGGGCCTGACTTTTTTGCCGAAGCTTTCAAATTAGATTATTGAATGCTGAAAAAGCTACAACTATAACCAAGGTGATGTTGAGCTGGAGGCGCTTCGAAAGAAAGTCGGAAAAGAAGAAGTTGAACTCACGAAGCAAGTTCTAAGCGAGGGCAAACCGACGGAAAAGAACAAAGCCAGAAAGGATAAAGCTGTGGCGACAGCATAGTTGATCGAGTTCATGCGGCTCGGCGCTAACTTGTGTGTCAACCTGACGGCAGGGCGGTGCCGTGATTTTCAGAGTTTGGTGCTTTTAATAGAGTTCTGTGTAATCGGCAAGTCAGGTGCTTTAAATGCCCTGCCGCAGGTTACACCGGCGAACAATCTATTGTTGGAGAAGAAGATGAAATTATCTCTAAACAATCGACTCGTGTTCTTGACAATAAGTTCTTTCTTCCTTGCCTCACTGTCTTGCGAATCTCAAAAGCTGGACTCCAACACAGAACAAGTTGCAGATTTAACTTTTAAACCTACCGTCAAAAAGCCGGCCTATACAAATGCTCACCCTAAAGTCCTCTTTGATGAGGCGCACAACAACTATCACACATCATCCGGTCGTTATAAGCCGTTTGTCGATTTGATCAGCAGCGATGGATACATAATTACTCCAAGGAAGAGGGTTCACTTAACAAATAACAATAATGCGGAGTATTCACCGTCATGGTCTCCAGATGGAGATAGAATTGTCTTTGTCTCTAAAAGAGATGGCAATCTGGAAATTTATGTCATGAACGCTGACGGTTCCGAGCAAATGAATGTGTCAAAGCATCCAGCATGGGATCAGTTTCCTGTATGGTCCCCGGATGGCACTCAATTGTTGTTGGTTTCAGATCGGGATGGCGATAGAGATGTTTATCTTATGAATGCTGATGGTAGTGACGTAAGAAATCTCAGCAAGGACAGATATGAATCTTTTTATTTGCCAACCTGGAGCCCGGATCAAACTCGAATTACTTACGCAGCAGTCAGAACGCTTGAACGGTGGGAAGTTTAGAGAACAGGAGTTTTTCAAAATGCTAAGAAAGGTTGGTCTTTTACTTGTCTCATTTCTGCTTCTCAATGCATGTCAAAGCGAGGAGCAATCCAATTCGGAGGCAGTTGAAACTCGGGGAGAAAGCGAGGAGCAGATGGAGCTTAAAATAACCAGTTCAGCCTTCGATCATGGAAGTCTGATCCCGAAGAAATATACATGTGACGGTGAGGACATTTCGCCACCTTTGTCCTGGAACTCCATTCCGGCCAACATCGAGAGTTTTGCCTTGATTTGTGATGACCCGGATGCGCCAATGGACACCTGGGTGCATTGGGTAATTTTTAATGTCCCGGGAGATAGCACCGGGCTCGCGGAAGGTATTTCACCTGAAAAGGTTCTTGAAAATGGGACGAAGCAAGGCACAAACGATTTCGGCAAAATTGGTTACGGCGGGCCGTGTCCTCCGAATGGCACGCATCGCTATTATTTCAAATTGTATGCGTTGGATACGACGCTTGAGATGGAAAGTGGGATCACCAAGGCCGAATTGCTGCGAGCGATGCAAGGCCACATTTTGGCCGAAGGTCAGTTGATGGGGAAATACACAAGGTGAAATTTAATGAAAACAATTCTTCCTGGATTGTCAAACCGTAATCCGTTGCCTGAGCAATCCTGTACCCCATTATTTAAAGGAGGTGCGTCATGGCAGTTGAAAAGTCAGATATTGCCGTGCAAATTGAGCAGGAGCACGAATGTCTAAAGCGAGACATGGGTGATATCAAGGAAGATATGATGCAAGATGTGACGGCGGACAACTTCCGCAATTGGCGGCTTGAATTCATGTGGCGGCTGCGGGACTTCAAAAACCACCTCTCAAAGCATTTTGATGTGGAAGAAGAGGGTGGCTTCATGAACGAAATCCTCACCGAAGCCCCGGAAGCCCTGAACCAGGTTAAAAAGCTCGAGGCAGAACACACGCACGTCTTGGCCGCGTTGGATGAAATTTTGGATGACCTCAAGGTGATGGAGGTGAAGGACCTTCCGAACGTAGCGGACATTCGGAATCGTGTCAGCGGGGTCATTTCGACCATTCGTGCCCATGAAGCCGCAGAGAACGACTTGATTCAGACGGTGTATTGTCAGGAGTACGGTTATCCAGCGTCTTGAGCCACGAAAGCCGATAATTCTTCTCAGCAACACTGAGCCGTGTGTGTCTCAGTCGGGCCGTCGAACGGGCACTTGCGAATGAAGCCAAGAGCACACAGATTGGAGCATCATACAGACGCAGAGTATGCCTTTGTGTGATCTTCAATCCGGGTGTTTATTTGGAAAACAATATGTTCTGATCGGACGGAGCCGGAGTGTTTTGAACTTCCATAACCAAAGGAGATTCTTATGAGTGATGAAAATCTATTTGCGTCTGTGAAACCGAACCGGTTGAATTTTGACACACGACGTGGCATGTATTTTAATATCCTGGATGTGATGAAAGATACGCGCTTCAAATTAGATGACCAGCAGCGGGATTATTTGGAAACCATCGATCTGGTTTACCGCACGTTATGCGCTGTTTTGTACAACTTTGTCCCCACGTCCGGGCATCCGGGTGGCAGCATTTCTTCCGGAAGGATTGTGGAGGGATTGATTTACGACACAATGGATTACGATTTCTCCAATCCCAATGCTGAGGATGCGGATCTGCTCGTGTACGCCGCGGGTCATAAAGCCATGGGCCTGTACGCCATGTGGGCCTTGCGCAACGAGTTGGTTCGAATCGGGCGTCCGGAATTGTTGCCTGAAATTAAGTGGCAATTGCGTTTGGAAGATCTGCTCGGTTTCCGACGCAATCCCACGAATGAGACACCGCTTTACAAGGAATATCAGGCCAAAGCCCTGGACGGGCATCCGACACCCGCCACGCCCTTTGTGCGCATCGCCACGGGCGCAAGCGGAGTCGGCGTTCCGGCAGCTCTGGGACTTGCACTGGGTGCCCTGGATACCTACGGCGAGGCAGCACCCAAAGTCCACTTGTTGGAAGGTGAAGGCGGTATGACGCCGGGGCGCGTCCACGAATCCCTCGCCGCAGCCGCTTCCGGCCAACTTTACAACGCCATCATGCACGTGGACTGGAATCAAGCCTCCATCGATTCCAACCATGTGTGTCGGGAAGGAGGCGTCCCCGGGGACTACGCACAATGGAATCCGGTTGAACTCTGCTACTGTCATGATTGGAATGTGATTTTTGTGCCGGACGGAACCGATTTTCCGCAGGTTCTGGCAGCTCAGAAATTGGCCTTGACCATGGAAAACAAACAGCCAACCGCCATCGTTTACCGCACAACCAAAGGTTGGAAATATGGCATCGAGGGCAAGTCGTCCCATGGCGCAGGCCACAAATTCTGCAGCGAAGGATATTATCAAACCTGCGAAGTCTTCGAAAATTACTTTGATGTCACCATGCCACGATTTAGCGGAGAGCCCACTCCGGTGAATATCGAAAAAACCTTTTTTGACACATTGATGGTGTTCAGAACGGCTTTGGAGGGTCAGAAGAAATTGTCTGTGTTTGTGGGCGACCATCTCGCGAAAGCGAAGAAGGATCTCAAGAAGCTCAATCGCAAGCCCCGAGAAAACGCGCCGAGTCTCGACAGGTTGTACAAATCGGACAACGGCATCAACGAAGATGCGACGCCGGCCGAATTGTACTTGAAAACGGGTGACCCTGTCACGTTGCGGTCCGCACTCGGTAATGTCTTGAATGTCTTGAATAAGAAAACCGATGGCGCTTTAATTGGTGCGGCCGCCGATCTGCTCAATTCCACCAGCGTGTCCAACATGAACAAAGGATTCGAGGAGGGATATTTAAACGCGGCTTCCAACCCGGGTTCAAGATTGATTGCGGTCGGAGGCATTTGTGAAGATGCCATGGGCGCATTCATGGCCGGCTTGTCGAGTTTTGGTCATCATATCGGCGTGACGTCGTCGTACGGGGCCTTCATCGGTGCGTTGGAACACGTGGCGGCCCGGCTGCACGGAATCGGGCAGCAGGCAAAGGGGCAACTTCGGCGTGAACCGTATCATACCTGGATTATGGTCAACGCACATGCCGGAGTGAAAACCGGGGAAGACGGCCCCACGCACGCAGACCCACAAGTGCTGCAGTTGTTGCAAGAGAATTTCCCCAAAGGCGTACTGATTACGCTGACGCCCTGGGATCCCCAGGAGATTTGGCCGCTTATGGTAGCTGGCCTGAAGGCGCGACCGGCCATACTTTGCCCCTTTGTCACCCGTCCGCCGGACAAAGTCATCAATCGGAAGGAGTATGGTTTGCCTCCGGCA
>JAABYK010000298.1:0-3497 GCA_011775825.1 Candidatus Zhuqueibacterota bacterium
CTCCGGTGAAGAACAGCTCGGCGGCTTTGGCCAAGCCCACGATGCGTGGCAAGAGATAGGTACCGCCGGTGTCCGGCACGAGACCAATTTTGATAAATGCCTGACTAAACTGCGTCGAAAGTGCGGCAATCCGGAGGTCGCAGCAGAGGGCGAGGTTGAATCCGGCCCCACTGGCCACGCCGTGAATGGCGGCAATAACGGGCTTTGGCAAATTACGAATCGCCGAGGCGGCTCGGTTTAGCGCCTGCAACGGCTCTTTTAGCAGCTTTGCGGGTGTATCGCTTTCCACTGCCTGTTTCATGACTCTCACATCACCGCCAGCGCAAAAGGCGTTCCCGGAACCCGAAATCACAAGCACGCGGACATCATCGTTTTTTTGCACCTCCTCCATCGCCTGGCCAATTTCGGTGATCATGCCTTCGTTCAAGGCATTGAGACTTTCCGGCCGGTTAAGGGTCAGATGGGCGATATTTTTGTCAACTTTGAACAGGATGTTCTCGTAGTTCATTTTTGACTCCGCGTTTCTTTTAAAATATCAAAGACTACTTTGAAAAATCGATAGCTGTCCAAAATCTCGTTCTCTTCATCCTGAGCGAAGTCGAAGGATGAGTAAGCTTATACAAAACAAAACATGTTTCGACTCTCAACATGACCCGAAGGGGAGGTGCCGACTTTTTGGACAGCCCTAAATCCATGGACTTTTATAAATATGATCCTCAATATAGGATATTCAAAGTGCAGACTCAAGAACGAATTGACTTTTACGTCCATCCTGTGTATTTTGTGACATGAACTTAAAAAAAGAAAACAGCTATTTACTGCTGCTCGCCTTAATCGGACTTCTGGTCTTTTTTTCCCTCTTCGCAAAAGTGTCGCCGACGGCTCATCTGGGATTGGAAATCAATCGCTACGAAGCCCAGGAGATCGCGAAACAGTATTTAAAAACGATGGGCCATGGAGTCGACGGCTATGCGAATCATACGGGCCTTGAAATCGACAATCTTGAACGGCGTTTCCTGGAAGCAAGCCAACTTTCTGAAGAGAGTCGCAAACGGATTGAGGGCCACAAACCGGTTGCGGCATGGAAAGTCCTGTACCGGCACCCGGAACAAAATGAACGCTTTGAAATCAAGCTGTCTGCCGATGGGGAGATGTTTGAATTTGAGCATGTGTTGCCGAAAAACGTGCCCGGCGACAGCTTGTCCAAGCAGCAGGCTGAACAGCTCGCCCGAAACTTTCTCTCCGAACAACTTGCCGTTAATTGGGCACAGTACGTTCTCCAGGAGGCCAAAGCAGATGATGGACCGCATAGAATTGATTATACATTTCGGTGGGAGATTCGAGACAAGCCCGCTGGCAAACTTGAACTGGGTTTGAAAGCTCAAGTAAAGGGGGGCAAAGTTGGCGGTTGGGGACGCTATCTGGAATTTCCGGAGCAAATTTCTACCGAGCATCGAAAAAGCGGAGACCTGAACGCGTTTTTTGGAATCGCCGTTCAAATTCTCGTTACCCTCATCTTTGTAATTAGCATCATTGTTTTTGTGATCCGATTTCGGGCAAGGGAAATAAGCGTTCGCAACGCCCTTATTTTTTCCTCAGCAACGCTACTGATCGTCCTGCTCTTGAACGTCAATTTGATGCCTTCCAATGGCATTTCCGAAGCAGCTTTGACACAAGCCAATAATAGCTTCCTCATTTTTATAAATTATTTCACGCTTGTATTTGTGTCGCTCATGTCGACGTTCAGTGTAGCTTTGGTCTGGGCCGGTGGCGAATCCCTGACTCGTGAGTTTTGGCCGGAAAAACTCAAAGCCTTTGATGCCATGTTCGCCAGGCGATTTTTCATTCCTGAGATTGGTCGCGGCATCTTGCGTGGCTTTGCTCTGGCCGCCATTCAACTCGGATTATGGTTTGGCATCTCCTTCCTTCTGACTCAGCATCCGGACATTTTTACTTTCGTGAGCACTGCCGAGGGTTATTTTGCGACCACTGACAAGCAGGCGTTAGATGCGTTCATGCCGTTAGCCGTTCCCGTTCTCTACGGCCTCAACGAAACCATGTTCACGATATCGTTCACGCTTCTGTTCGTATTCGGATTACTCAAGCGTCTCGTTAAGCACACGCTGCTGGCGGTTATCCTCACGTTGCTGATAGTCGAAACGGTTTTCGGAGGCGTGGGTCAGCTCATAAACAGTCGTTTGCTGCAAATTGCTGTGGGCATGTTCGTGGTAAGTTTGACCTATCTATTTTATTTACGCTACGACCTTTTCACGGCTGCGATAGGAATTGCATTTTTCAAAGGTTTGCCCACACTCCTGGTTTTTCTCCATCAGCCAGATTCGTTGTTCCAAATTTCGGGATGGTCTTCGATGGCTTTGTTTAGCGGGGCGTTGATTTACGGTTTGGTAGCTTCAAGAAAGGGAATCCTGATACAGCAGGAGGAAATCACCCCGGCGTATACCCAATATTTAACGGAACGCGAACGCCTGAGAATGGAATTGGAAATCGCCCGCAGGGCCCAACTGCGCATGCTGCCACAAGCCACTCCGAACGTATTGGGGATGGACATTGCCGCTTTCTCCGAACCGGCAAAAGAAGTCGGCGGAGATTACTACGATTTTGTCGTTCACGACAACAAGCTTGGCGTTATCATTGGCGACGTTTCCGGAAAGGGCATGTCCGCCGCGTTGTACATGACCTTAACCAAGGGATTCTTCCAGGCTCTGGCGGAGCCGCAAGGCTCTCCCAAAGACATATTGTGTCGACTCAATCGCTACTTCTTTCAGGCAGCCGAACGCAACATGTTCATTAGCCTGTTTTATGGCGTCATCGATCCCATCGCAAAGGAGATGGTCTTTGCCCGCGCCGGTCACAATCCGATTATCGTACATCGTTCCGGCAGCAACACCACAAGCTTTCTGAGTTCACCGGGCATCGCCATCGGACTCGAGCGTGGGGACGTCTTTGAGAACGTTATTGTCGAAGAACGTACACGCATTGGCTCCGGAGATACTCTGGTGTTTTATACCGACGGTCTCACCGAGGGCATGAACTCAGCTAAAGAAGAATTTGGCGAAGAGCGGCTTCAGCAAATCATTGGGAAGTCCAACGACGTACCCGCGGAACAACTTCTGCGATTGATTCGGGATGAATACAAACACTTTTGTGGACGTCAGGACCAACATGACGACTTGACCTGTATCGTCATGAAGATCGCTTAGTCTTCTATTTCATAAATTCGGTGACCTATTATTCGTTGTAGGGTCTTAATTGATATTGGACAGGATTAACAAGACGAACATGATGGAAGTCATCCTGTTTATCATCATTAAGCCTCCTTTTCTGATTATTTTTCAGCTTCAAGTTTAGAAAAGAAGCCTTTTTTCTTTGATCCGCAAAAACTAAGTGATGATGGTTGTCCTATCAAAATACATCTGACCCTATGTTGATCCTTCAGAATAGGGTTTCACGAAACTCACATTTTCTACGCAAGAGTC
>JAABYK010000298.1:3533-10495 GCA_011775825.1 Candidatus Zhuqueibacterota bacterium
CCTCCACCACTTCGATCATGAGGAGTTGAGTTGTGAAGCCCTAATAGAGAAACATTTTGATTGACAGGATTTCAAAGCTTTTTTATCCTGTTTATCTTGTTCATCCTGTCTAAATTTTTATGTAACGATATTTATGAAATTTTGTACTTACTGAGTCTTCTTTCCGCATTCTCAGGCGTTTGGGCATACTTCATACGTGTAACAAATGAGGAGACCTGAGACAGAAACGATAATCGCTGCTGACTTCGAAGAAGGATTCTAAATAACGAACCCACATCGCATCTCTTTTCTTCATTCAAGACCCCCGGAATTTTAGAAAAGTGCTTGACAAAATGGACTATTAGGTGTATATTCACCTATCGTCTGAAGGACTGTTCAAGATGGATTTGTTAGAGCCCAAAAACTGTGCTTGTTTTAACCTGAGGAAGGCGTCCCGGGCCGTGACACAGGTTTACGATCGTCTTTTGCAGCGAACTGGATTACGCGTAACACAATTTACCATCCTTGTTTCCATCTCCAGAACGGGTTCGGTGACCATCAGCAATCTGGCCAAACAGTTGGTGATGGACCGCACCACTTTGACGCGCAACTTGCGACCCCTTGAACGGGAAGGCTTCCTCAAAATCAGCCCCGGAAAAGATCTCCGTACTCGCTATGTCACGTTGCTAAAAAAGGGCAAAGATGTTTTGACTGAGGCGATTCCTCTTTGGGAACGTGCCCAAAGAAACTTTGAAGCGGGGTTGGGCAAACAGCGTTTTCACAGTCTCGTTTCCAACCTGTCGGAGACCGTCGAGATTACTCAGAATCACCACACCGCGAATCCATAAAGTTTCTCCAAACTCATTATGAAAATCAAAGCGAAACTTTTTTAAACTATTACGTGTATATACAGCTATTTCTAAAATGTAGTCACGACTAAATTTTTTTTGAACAACTAAGTGCATATACACTTTTTATAAAGTTAAACAACGGAGGACTCACGATGAAACAACTCTCAGAACATCCGACTGTCATCAACTACAATCGAAAATCAAATAGCGAAAACGGCCAGACATCAATGAGGATGTTGCAGGCCGAGTGGCTGAAACAGCTTTGTCTGGATGCCGGTGCAGATGATGTGGGTTTTGTCGAAATCGACCGGTGGGAGTTAGCTGATCAACGTGATGATATTTTGAGCCATTTCCCTCAGACGAGATCGCTGATCAGTTTTGTGTGCCGGCTGAACCGCGAGCCCATTCGAAGCTCGGCACGTTCGGTAGCAAATCTCGAGTTTCACCACGCCGGCGACCACGTCAATGAAGTCGCTCGAAACGTCATCCGACAGCTCGAAACCCACGGTGTGCGCGCCATCAGTCCGGCCATGGGTTTTCCGATGGAAATGGATCGCTTTCCCGGCAAGATCTGGGTTGTGTCACATAAGCCGGTGGCCGTGGCGGCAGGACTCGGTCACATGGGGATTCATCGGAATGTCATTCATCCCAGGTTTGGCAATTTCATTTTGCTTGGCACCATTCTTGTTGACACGGAAGTCAGCGAGTACAGTCAGCCGCTCGACTACAATCCGTGTCTTGAGTGCAAGTTGTGTGTGGCAGCGTGTCCAACGGGCGCCATCAGTCCTGACGGCCACTTTGATTTTTCGGCTTGCTACACCCACAATTATCGCGAGTTCATGGGCGGCTTTACCGACTGGGTGGAAAGCATCGCCGACAGTGGCAACGCCAGGGAGTATCGTCGTAAAGTCAGCGACTCGGAGTCGGTCTCCATGTGGCAGAGTCTCTCCTACGGTGCGAACTACAAAGCCGCTTACTGCATGGCTGTATGTCCTGCAGGTGAAGATGTGATCGGCCCGTATCTCTCCGACAAAAGCCAGCACCTTCAGCATATCGTCAAGCCGTTTCAGATTAAAGACGAGACCGTTTATGTGGTCCCGAACTCGGATGCGGAGACTCACGTCGCACGTCGGTTTCCGAATAAAGAGACAAAACGCGTCGGCAACGGTCTTCGACCTCAGTCCATCCAAGGTTTCCTCAACGGCCTCGCTCTCACATTTCAGCGCGACAAATCCAAAACACTCGAAGCGACCTATCACTTTGCTTTCACCGGGAAAGAACAGGCAAAGGCAACCGTGGTCATCCAAAACAAAACGCTGCAGGTTCGGAACGGACACGTCGGTGAACCCGATTTGCGGGTCGTTGCGGATAGCGAGACCTGGCTCAAATTTCTGGCAAAAGAGCGCAGCATCTTCACGGCTTTGCTCTTTCGAAAAATTCGTGTCAAAGGCTCGCCTCGGTTGCTGCTCGCATTCGGGAAATGCTTTCCTTCGTAGCGATCCATTTACTTAACTCTTAGGTTTGCTTCAGCCTTAGAGGCGCTATTAACTGAGCGTTTCATTAAGAAAGAATTGATATTTTCAGTTATGATGGTTACTTTATTCAGATTTCTTACTGAGTAAAACTGGAAGTTGTGTTAAGCCTCGGATAGCTGATGCATCGACACAAAAATGGAATCAGGTTGAGTCGTCTTATTATCGTGATTCTTTGTGTCTTCAGTGGATGCGCTTTAGACACGGATAAATCTGACCTGCAGGTCTTTGCTGCGGCCAGTTTGACATCTGTGATGCCACAAGTGCTGAAAGCGTTCGAAAAGAAATATCCGACGACCGAAGTGGAATTCAACTTTGCCGCTTCCTCTATTTTGGCTAAACAGATCGAACACGGCGCCGAAGCCGATATATTCATTTCCGCGGATCCGGACTGGGTGGATTTTTTGATCGAACAAGGACGATTGCATGGAGATTCTCGAACCGACATTCTGAGCAACGAGTTGGTTTTGATCGGTCCGAAGCAAAATTCGCAACCGATTCGCCAGGTGCAGGACCTCAGGAACTCAAGTGTCGGAAAGATTGCTTTGGCGGATTGGTCTCATGTCCCCGCGGGAATGTACGCAAAGCAAGCTTTAGTTGCGGCCGGCATTTGGGATGAGATCAAATCGAAGTGCCTGCCGGCTCTGGATGTGCGTGCCGCACTCTCCTATGTGGAGCGC
Organism: Candidatus Zhuqueibacterota bacterium; assembly: GCA_011775825.1. Lineage (GTDB taxonomy): Bacteria > Zhuqueibacterota > Zhuqueibacteria > Oceanimicrobiales > Oceanimicrobiaceae > JAABYK01. Next base: position 6,576 of record JAABYK010000298.1, read on the forward strand.
GGCGATGCGGAGTGTGGCATCGTGTACCGGACCGACGCGATGATCAGCAAACGTGTTGAAATTGCAAATACGCTGCCTGAAACCATCCAGCCCGATATTGTCTATTCGATGGCAATCGTCAATGCGATGACGCCTCCTGCTGTCAACGCGTTCTACAATTTTCTCCGTTCAGCCGAAGCCGGAGCGGTTTTCAAGGAAAACGGATTTATCGTGCTCGAACATGAATAGTCAGTTTGACATTATTCTGCTTTCGTTAAAGGTTGCCTGTGTGGCCACGTTATTCATCCTTCCTTTCGGAACGTATTTGGGCTGGTTGTTCTCTCGCAAACATTTCCGGGGGAAGTCCCTGCTGGATGGTTTGGTCAATATTCCGCTGGTATTGCCGCCCGTGGTCACGGGCTATTTCTTGCTGATTTTTCTCGGCCCGGCGGGCTATCTCGGTCGCTTCTTGAAATCCTGGTTGGGAATCGAGATTGCGTTTACGTGGAAAGCAGCGGTAGCAGCGTCCGCAGTGGTGAGTCTGCCATTGCTCGTGCGCGCCGTTCGAGTCGCGGTTGATTCGGTAGACTATAAATTGGAAGACGCCGCACGCATGCTGAGGGCAAGCGAATGGAACGTGTTTTTCAGAATTACCCTTCCCCTTTCGGCAAATGGCATCATTGCCGGTGCGGTCCTGGCTTTTGCGCGTGCGTTAGGTGAATTCGGGGCCACGATTATTTTCGCCAGCAACATACCGGGCAAGACGCAAACCATTCCGTTGGCCATTTTCACGTACTTAAATCAACCCGGAGGCGAAGCCAAGGCTCGAATTCTGGTTTTGATTTCCATCGTCTTTTCCTATTTGAGTGTGGTGGCAAATGAACTCATGCTGAGGCGATTTCGAAGGGTTGAGGTGAGCCAGTGAGTAGGCGAAACATTCGTTTAGAGCAAGTGCATATTATGACCTGCTTTATCAAATCCAAACGTCCAGTTTGAAGTCTGCGAACGAGACGTTCGCATTACTTAACAAGGATCGACAACATGGCACAGACACAGTGGGGCATGATCGGTTGCGGACGAGTCACGGAAGTCAAAAGCGGCCCGGCATTTAACAAGATTGCCGGCTCGAAATTGGTGGCCGTGATGCGCCGAAATGCAGAAAAAGCGCAAGACTACGCCAAACGCCACGGCGTGCCCAAATGGTTCGACGATGCCGATCGCTTGATTCAAGACGCCGAGGTGAATGCCATTTACATTGCCACGCCGCCGGATACGCATGCCCACTACACCATAAAGGCAGCCCGGGCCAGCAAACCGGTCTATGTTGAGAAACCCATGGCGCGCAACCAGGAAGAATGCAAACAGATGCTCGCAGCCTGTGAACAGGCGGGCGTGCCGCTCTTTGTGGCCTATTACCGACGCTGTTTGCCCGGGTTCTTGAAAGTCAGAGAGTTGGTGGAATCGGGTACCATCGGTGACATCCGATTTGTCGCCATTGACCTGTACTACCCGCCCAGAGATGACGATTTAAAGCGTAACAGCCTGCCGTGGCGTGTGCTGCCGGACATTGCGGGTGGCGGCTATTTTGTGGATCTCGCGTCGCATCAACTCGATTACCTGGACTATCTTTTCGGCCCCATTGTCTCCGTACAGGGTCAGGCTGCCAATCAGGCTGGCTGGTATCCTGCCGAGGACGTGGTGAGCGCCACGTTCCGTTTTGAGTCTGGCGTGTTCGGCAGCGGCGTCTGGTGTTTCACGGTTGCGGAACACAGCAAAACCGACCGCATCCGTATCGTTGGCAGTGAAGGCGACATCGAGTTTTCGAGCTTCAACCATGATGTGCCAATCAGGCTGCGCACGCGGGATGGCATCGAAGAGATCCCGTTTCCCAAACCCGAACACGTTCAACAACCGCTCATCCAAACCGTCGTCGACGAGCTACAGGGAGGTGGCACGTGTCCGAGCACGGGACGCTCCGCAGCGCGGACGAATTGGGTGATGGATGAGATACTTCGGGAGTGGCAGAACCCAAAAACTTGAAGTATAGATGAGACACGAAATTCTTGCTTGGCATTTTCGTTCCCCTCTACCTTGTTCTGAACATGTCCTGCGACCGCGAGCCGATCTTGAAGAGCCGCTGAGCGCCAGAGTCGCCAATTATACCATCGAGTCGTTTAACTTGACGTATGGGCTTCGCTCCCGCGCAAGTTAGCTCCGCTAGCTATGGGTATTAAGGATACAGTGTTGTAAATATATCGTCCAAATACACTCGCCAATCTTGTCCGTGACATGCTGATTTATGCTCATAATGAGAGAAATCGGCAACTTTTGGTGTCTTAAGTTAATAGATGGCGGATAACAAACTTTAAATCTAAGAAAAACACTTGACACTTGCCATGGCAATTAAAACACTCAATTTCACTCGATATTCAATTCCAATTGTTGCGGTAATTATTTTAGGTGCTCTTCTAGGCATCTATTTTTTCACGCACGTTCCCTCAAAACAACAATACATCGCCGACCGTAATCAGCGCCTGCTGGCAGTCATGGGCAGGCAAATTAAGGCAAAGGTTGAAAATTTCGGCACTGTATTGAAGAATATAGTGCACGAGAAGAATATTGTGCATGACACCAGCAAAATAGACTCCATCAAATATAAGATAGACCTGGTCCCTAACTTGGAGCGAATTGAAGTTCAAAGCAGACCAGCTACATCGAAAGAAAAAGAAAAGATGGGTCTCCATGACCATTTACATGTGCATGAAATTCTCCACAACGCTAGTTATTTACTCCATTTTGAATATAAAAGTCTGGATACAGTAGGCATCGACTCACTGTTGGTAATACATGCCGAAACCAACCTCGCTGAGTTGATCGCTCCCGTCGCATCAAGAGAAGAGTTTGACGACATTTTACTGGTAAAAACAAAACAAGACACGGCAAAGCCAGAAGATGAGCTGGGAAAAGTAATTTTCCAGAGAAATCGGTCAGGACTAAAAGTCATTAAACTGGATTCTCTTGAAGATAAAAAGGGTAACAGAGTGGCTTTAAGTTCGCTTGCCAGTAGCAGTTTCGTTAAAGAAATGGCTCTTTCAGGTTCAGATTTCACGATTTTCGGACATCCTGTCTTGATTTCTTTTCACGATGATAAAATAGAAAGCGAGGAGGAAAAGCCCGAAAAATGGCTCTTATGCGGGCTATTGCGGACGGCCCGTCTTGATGCCGAAAGTCGCAAAATATCCAATTCATACATAATCATCTTTATGTTTCTGGCTTTGACAGCTCTCCTGAGCATCCCCATCATGAAAGTTAAATTTATGGGCCCCCAAGATACACTTGAACGTCTCGACCTGATGTTTCTTGCCCTGTCGTTTCTCGTTCTTACCTCTTTAGTGACCATCATCGTCTTTGATTTTTATATTTACCGCAGTCATGGAAAACTCTTTGACGAGCAATTGGAAGACTTGGCTGGACAAATAAAAAGCAATTTTCGCATGGAAATAGAAAGCGCCATTCGCCAACTGGATTCATTAAATAATACATACGGAAGCAAGCCTGACAGTGTTGTGCAGACCAATATTCTTAGTCGATATGATGATGATTTGAGTCACTACCCTTATTTCGAGATGGTTTATTGGATTGACTCCACAGGCGTTCAGAAAGCAAAATGGACGGTGAAGAACCACACCACACCTTTTATCGAGGTTGATAAACGTGCTTACTTTTATAAACATGAGCTGAAGCAAAGTTTTCAACTCGAAGTAGACAGCCGCGATTGTGATTATGTATTAGAACCCATCTATTCCTGGACGACAGGTCAAAATGAGACCATTCTCACGATTCCGTTTGACACTGTTCTAACGGTGCAAACAGAAAAGAGTGCAAGCAATGGTCAAGCCAATGATTCAAGGCCAGATACGATTTCAGTCTCAGCTATGTCC
>JAABYK010000463.1:0-7907 GCA_011775825.1 Candidatus Zhuqueibacterota bacterium
GCATTTATTATCTCCCACAAAATCATCCAGCGCGCGGAAGCGGTATCGTTCTCTGTTATCCCATGGGACAGGAATATATGTGGATGCACCGCGCCTATCGGCAATTGGCGATGCTTTTTTCTCGTGCCGGGTTTCATGTCCTGCGTTTTGATTATTACGGGTGTGGTGATTCCGGAGGGGACACCGAAGAGGGTGATGTAACTCAATGGCTTGAAGACATTTCAACCGCCATTGAGGAGATAAAAGATTCCAGCGGATTAGACAGCGTGACGCTGGTAGGGTTTCGTTTAGGCGCAACCCTTTCAGTGCTGGCAGGAAGTCAGCGAAATGACGTAGACAACGTTGTTCTCTGGGATCCGGTTGTAAACGGCCGCAGCTACGTCGAAGAATTACTGCAAATGCATCGAGCCTGGGCTGAAAATAATTTGCCGGACCCGGGTTATGCTTCGGAAAACAATGGAAGCCTTGAAATAATGGGATTTCCGCTGACAAACAGGCTGCGCGGTGACCTGGAGAAAATAAATTTACTGAAGATTGAGCAGCGAATTGCCGATCAGGTTTGTTTTGTAGAAAGCGGGAAAGCCTCCGACGTCAGCGTTGTGCGCCATCATCTAAAAAAATTGAGCAATCGCGTTGATTACAATCATATTCCGGGTTCGAAAGAATGGATTCGGTCGGCGGGACTGAATCCGCTTGCGGTGCCAAATCAAATTCTGCAGTCAATTGTCTCTTGGGTGACCGAGGTCAACGCATGAAAGAAAAAACCGTACTTTTAGGTCGCTCGCAATCTTTAATCGGAATCCTTACAAATCCTGGTCCGGAATTCGATGAGCGCGAGCGTCCCGCAATCGTTCTCCTCAATTCGGGACTGCTGCATCGTGTTGGACCAAATCGGCTTTACGTCAAGATCGCCAGGAGATTAGTTGCCGATGGGTTCCTGGTTTTGCGATTTGATTTGTCTGGAATAGGAGATAGTCGGATACCCAACGAAACTCAAGCTTATGATGAGGGGGCCGTTGCCATCACGGACACTCAAGAGGTGATGGATTATCTCTCGGAAACGAGAGGCATCCGCCAGTTTATCTTAATGGGGCTTTGTTCCGGCGGCAGCAATGCCTTTAAAGTGGCCCGTCATGATGAACGGGTCGTTGGCGTAAACCTGATCGAAGGCTTTGCTTTCCCGAGCAGCACCTATTTTGCTCGGGCATATAGTAAATCTCTGTTGAGTTTCAGAAGCTGGTTGCGATTACTCACAGGCAAAAGTGAAATTTGGGGACTCATCCGCGGCCTTATTAGATTCCACACTTCGAAGCAGACGAGAGAACTCACGGAAAATTTGCAGGTGCCCGGCAAGGAAGAGCTACTTTCCGACTTGCAGACCTTAATTGAACGTGAGGTAGATCTGTGCTTTATCTATTCTGCGGATGGAGCCGCATCTTACAATTATCGCAAGATATTTGAAGAAAAAATACAGTCGCTGCCACAATCACAAAGACCACGCGTGGATGTTCTAAATGGTACGGATCATCTTTTCACGCTTTTGTGTCATCAGGAGATGCTCATTGATTTAATCAAGGATTGGCTTTACAATTTCACCCAACCCAAAGAAGTTAAAGAAGTTACAGAAGTGACATAAATGAACAGCAATAGTTGGATTTCCTTCTCTAAACCGAACCCTCAAGCCAAAGATGATCTGCAGGCATGGCACAGCCATACTAAGAATTCCTTCACAGTTCAAATGTTTTCCGGGGATCAATTCTTCCTCCTCTGAGGAAGCTTACCCGATGCTTTAGCAGGCGAAGTGGACACTGGGCATAAACTTCAAGCACAGCCGGGCAAAATAATTGCGTAAGCATTAATTTTAACAAAACACAGTGTAACCTTATTACTCAACAAACTTAACACTTGAGGAGGTGAATTCCATGGCTACCCTGGCGAAACGTATTCAACACGCGGCGGCCTGGCGCTCGCGTCGGGCTATCGCCAATGTGCAGGATTTCAATGACAGTTTTCGCGCATATTTAAACAGGAGGCGATTTGAGAAAGCGCAAGTAGACCCTCGCATTACCTATCCCTGCTATAAGTCGCTAGACGAATATATCGATGTGGAAAGATTGAAATCCCTGGACGGTTACCTCAAAAAGAAAGTAGAGAGGCATCTCAAGGCCGGAAAATGCCCGGAATTTCACACGGGCTTTCAGAAACTGAAGTTATTGAGCCGTACAAAACCTGGTTCAAAACTCATTCCACTAACCGTTTCAAAACAGCCGTATAATTACCTTGATCTCGACAAGCCGGAACTCTGGGAACCTTCTGAGTACGCCAGTGACTTTGCCGATCTCATGGATTTTATCGACACCTTGCCTTTCAAAGCAACGGCCAGAATCATGATTATGGCCGACGATAAAGGCAGAGCTGTTTCGGCGCACAGGGATCACACTCTCACGGACGTAACGCATGAATTCATCTGGTTTCGGACAAACCTAGATAAACCGTTCTACATGCAAAATAGAGAGACGAAGGAAAAGGTTTACGTGGACTCCTATAGCGCCTGGTTCGATACCGTCAATCAGTTTCATGGGGGTGACAGGACCGGAACCTTAGCTATCAGTATTAGAGTAGATGGCATTTTTTCCGATGAATTCAGAGCACAGATTCCGACGCCAGCTTGCAACCCGGCTTCGATTGCGGCGCTATGGGCGAGTTTGTCAAACTAAGAAAATCAATGCCACTTTTGGATTATGACATTGAAGATGCTGTGACAAGTCTTTATTCAAAGGACTGTTAGCGAAAAAGGACCCATCGCATGAAGCCTAAGGAAGCTGATAAAATTATCCGCAAGACGATTCAGATCGATGGCTGGTTTTCGTTCTGGGACGCAAGACTATTTGCATGGATCGATGAAATTCAGAAATCAAACGGTCTCGTAGGCGACATTTTCGAAATCGGCGTCTATCACGGCAAGAGCGCTGTCTTTCTCGGTGCAATGCTAAGCCCCACACGAGAGAAACTCGGCATGTGTGATGTTTTTGAGGCCCAAACCAAGAAGGTTCCAGGCTCTGCCACTGGGGATCGGCAGATCTTAGAACACAATTTGAAAAGATATCTGTATCATCGTGTTGACACACACGTTTTCGCGAAATCTTCCGCTGAACTAACTGTAGAAGAAATTGGAAGGAATCACCGGTTCATTTACATAGACGGTGGGCACACTGTGGATGATGTACTTAGCGACCTTAAACTCGCGGCATCTTCATTGATTGAAGAAGGAGTGATTGTGCTTGATGATGCAATGGCGCCCGTCTGGCCAGGTATTGCTGAGGCTATTTTTCACTTTCTATTGAGTGATAAACGATTCTGTGCAATTGTCTTAGGGTTTAACAAGATGGTTTTGGTCAGGCGAAAAATTGCAGGTCTTTACACTCGACAAATCGATGATGAGGAGTTGCGCGTTAATTATAAGTTTGGTTATCCGTGTCATTGGAAAAAAATTCCTTTCATGAACCATCCACTTCGTGTTGTTTATATTCCTGGCAATACTCTGCGCACCTCTCTCACCCGACGGACGAAGTTGATACAATACTACCAACAGCACAACTGGCCAAAACATCCTTCGCTTCGGCCAATTGTGTTATTGGCCAAATCTATCGTGCGGCAAGAAAGATGATGACCTAAGATCTGTTAAGTCTGGTACAGAGTATGCATTCTTCATAAACGAATGTTGGTCTCTCAAAAACCATGACTGCCGAAATGACATTCATTGTGGGTTTTATTCTGACCACGCCCTCAAGCTTTGAGGAGGATATCAATGAGTACACTGGCGAAACGTATTCAGCATGCGATTGCCTGGCGTTCGCGGCGGGCCGTTAGTGAAATGCGGGTTGCTTATCGTACCTTTCGCATTGCTAAGGCAAGTAAGCATGAGCAACAAGAAGTTGATCCGCGAATTGCGTATCCATGTTACAAATCAATGGATGAATATATCGATGTGCTGCGACTAAAATCTCTGAATGAATCTATCACGAGAAAAGTAAAGGCTTACCTCCGGGCTGGACACGGAGAGAATTTTCATACGGGCATTCTAAAGAGGAAAATTCTTGCTCCTTCGAGACCGGGTTCCATAGTCATTCCATTAAGCGTTTCTAAAAGTGGTTTTGAGTATTTCGATCTCGATAAGCCGGAGCAGTGGCAGCCCTCCGAGTTTGCTAATGATTTTGCCGATCTCATGGATTTTATCGCTACGCTGCCTTTTAAGACCACCGCCAGGATGATGATTATGGCTGACGACAAAGGCAAGGCGGTTACGGCTCACAGAGATCATTCACGTAAGGATGTAAAACATGAATTCGTCTGGTTTCGGACGAACCTCGATAAACCGTTCTACATGGAAGACGGGAAGTCAAAGCAGAAAGTCTACGTCGAGTCCTATAGTGCGTGGTTCGATACGGTCAATCAATTTCATGGGTCTGACAAAACCGGAAAATTGGCCATCAGCATAAGAGTGGATGGACATTTTTCTGACGAGTTTAGAGCAAAGGTCCCAACGCCAGAATGCAACCCGGCATCCACGGCGGCCCTCTGGGCTTGTTTGTCAAGCTGATTAAACCAGAGGAAAGCGCAACGGCTTCCAAACATTCTAGAAACTGAGATAGCCTCTATCAAATGGAGAAAACGTTATGTCAAACCCAATTGTAAAAAAAGTATTGCTGTTTATAGTTATTGCAGTCCTTATGCTCATCTCCTTTGTGTATGGCGTGATGTCTGTCCGGCGTGATAATTTTGCTTACAGCATATATAAGTATTTCTATCAGCAGAAACGCGCGGTTTTTGCTGATACCGACCGCAAACGCGACGGCATCTGGCACAGAGCGCGAAATCATCTCGGGCATCAAGAGTTGACTGATGAACAACAGGAAGCCATGGCGAAGATTTCCGGACTGCCTTACTTAAAAGGATACAATTCTGCTCCGGATGTCGAAAACGTGACCGTTTATAACGAGAAGCTTGCCCATGACGGACTGAATTTTGTTGTCTCTGCCGACGCTGCAAAGGCGTTTTTGATGGACATGAAAGGCAATATTTTGCATGAGTGGCGAAAAGATTTTGAACAAGTCTGGCCAGAGCAGGGGATACCTAATATTTACAAAACCTATTGGCGCCGTGCTTATCTTCTAGACGATGGGGAACTCTTGGCCATGTTCATGAACTTTGGTTTGATAAAATTGGATAAAGATTCTAATCTACTTTGGGCGTATAAAGGCGGCTGTCATCACGATCTGTTCATCGGTGAAGAAGGCGATATCTATGTTTTGACGCGTGCAATCAAGAAGCACGACGGTCTGGAGCTTGAGTCGATGGTGTTCGATCGCCCGATTTTGGAGGATTTTATCACGGTCCTGACTCCATCGGGGAAGGAAATCAAGAAAATTTCGTTGGTTGACTGCTTTCTCAATTCCGCTTATGCGCCCTTGCTTGAACACATCAAAGTTCCGGTAGATATTCTGCATGCCAATACCATAGAACCCATAGATGGTCGTGTCGCCCATCGTTATCCTATGTTCCAAAAAGGCCGTATTTTGGTGTCCATGCGGGAAATTCACACGATAGCTGTTATTGACCTGGAACAGGAAAAAGTAACCTGGGCCATGACCGGAATGTGGAAATATCAACATGAGCCACGACTTTTACGTAACGGCCATATCCTGGTTTTTGACAACCGGGGTAATGATGGTAAGTCGCAGGCCCTCGAATTTGATCCTTTGACCCAGGAAATCGTCTGGAGTTACCGGGGAGACCCTCCTGAGGCATTCTACTCCAGAGAAGCCGGAACAATTCAACGTCTTCCCAATGGCAATACGCTTATCACTGAGTCTGAAAATGGCCGAGGTTTTGAAGTCACCAAAGAGGCTGAAATCGTCTGGGAGTTTTTCAACCCTTATCGAGCTGGTGAGAATAATGAACTCATTGCCGCGCTATACGATGTGGTTCGATTTGAGCAAGACCAACTTGATTGGTTGGCGTTAGATCCTAAAGATTAGGGATCGGCATAGAAGGTGAAGTTATTTATATTTTTCAGGATTTACAAAAAAACTACCAAGCGATGGTAGAAAAATAACCTGGAAAAGTTGATTTATGAATTTGGGATAATGGTAAAATTCCACTGTGGCAAAATTTTATAGTTACTGAGATTGACTTCTGTCATTTGTTCATCTGAAATTCCTATGCCTTTTTCATACTTTTTCTGATGCAAAACAGCTTCGATCCCTAATCCTTGCCTGGTGGTCGTCTCTTGGATGTATCGCAGCATGATTTCATCTGAGCGAAGCGTCATTTCGACCCAGCTTAGGCTTATAAAACCGTACATTCGATGGTCAATGGGATTCCACTTTCAAGCGCCGCTCAAAGACTCTATTTTCAAGAAGTAAATGAGATGCCCGTGATTTTCAAATGGAAGTACACACTTGATGACATCTCCAGGGTGTCGAATGCCGCATAACTGTTTGCTATGTTAATTAATTAGTTTAGAAATCGAATATCTGGTCTAGATATGGATAAAGAAGCGTGGAGCCACTAAAGTTTTTTGGTGTGGAGCTTGGTATGAATAAAAAGTCTTGTTTGGTTATTTTTGTGTTTCTGGTATTGTTCACCATAATAGATGTCCAGTCTGCATTCGCTTATATTGGTCCAGGAGCCGGGTTTGCTTTTTTAAGTTCATTCTTAATGTTGTTTGCTAGCTTTTTTATGGCCTTTTTCACGTTGCTTACATGGCCGGTTCGTGTTTTGGTGCGATTTTTCAAACGTAGAAAAGCATTGGCAAATGCAAAGACTGAAAGGGTTATTATACTTGGCCTCGACGGACTTGAACCAATAATCACGGAGCGTATGCTGAAAGAAGTTAAATTGCCTAATTTGCAAAAACTTCAGGAACAAGGGTCCTATGCTCGATTGCAAACCACATATCCTGCTCTTTCTCCGGTGGCATGGTCTGCTTTTTCAACTGGGGTAAATTCCGGACGTCACAACATATTTGATTTTCTTTCACGTAATCGCCATTCCTACCTACCGGAATTAAGTTCTTCTAAGGTAGGAATTCCAAGCCGCAAATTATCACTTGGCAAATATGAGATTCTGCTTGGCAAACCTGTGGTTCGATTTTTACGAAAAAGTGAGAGTTTTTGGAAAATTTTAGGAGACAGGGGTATTTTTAGCCATGTTCTGAGAGTACCGATTACTTTTCCTCCAGAAAAATTTAATGGAGCCATGCTTTCTGCAATGTGTGCTCCCGATCTTTGGGGAACGCAAGGCACCTTTTCTTATTTTACCTCCGACGAATCCATCGATCAAATCAACAAAGGCGGAGAAAGGTCGGTCGTCAAACTTGTCGGTGACAGGGTTGAGGGATTCATAAAAGGCCCGGAGAATGCGATCAAGAAAAGCAAAGAACTCATGAAACTGCCTTTTGTCGCCGATATTTTGAACAACAAAGAAGCAAAGCTGATCGTCGATAAACAAAAGATTCATCTGACAAAAAATCAATACTCGGATTGGATCGAACTAAAATTCAAGGCCGGTCTCGGGATTAAGGTTCAGGGGATCGCACGGTTTTATCTGCTGGAAACGCGACCTCATTTCCGTCTCTACATGACACCAATCAACATCGATCCCGAAAAACCGGCTCTGCCGATTTCTTATCCTTACTTTTACTCAGTGTATTTTTCAAAATTGTTCGGAAAATATGCCACCCTTGGGTTGGCGGAAGACACCTGGTCGCTGAACGAAGGCATTCTCGACGAAAAGGCTTTTCTCGAACAGGCCTACCTGATTCACGAAGAAAGGGAGAAGCAGTTTTTTCATGCCCTCGATAAGACCAAAAAGGGACTGTGTGCCGTGGTCATCGATGCCACGGA
>JAABYK010000463.1:7942-26217 GCA_011775825.1 Candidatus Zhuqueibacterota bacterium
ACGTGATCGAAGATCTGTACACGCGCATGGATGATCTGGTCGGACGCACGATGGCGAAAATCAATGAGGATGATGTCTTGATGGTCATTTCCGATCACGGTTTCAAGTCGTTCCGCCGCGGCATCAATTTGAATGCATGGTTGAAACAGAACGGTTATTTGGGGCTCAAGGACGGTGTCACCGAAAGCGGAGAATATTTTCAAGACGTCGACTGGAGCCGAACCAAAGCTTATGCGTTCGGCCTGGCCGGGATTTATCTCAATGTGAAGGGACGCGAAAAGCACGGAGTGGTCGCTCCCGGAGAGGAATATGAGACGTTGAAAGCGGAACTGATTCAGAAACTCTCCGGACTCAAAGATCCCGACACCGGCCAGGTCGCCATTACTGAAATGTTTGATAGTCACAAGATCCACAACGGCCCGTATGTGAGCGAGGGTCCGGACTTGATCAGCGGTTACAACATCGGCTATCGCATTTCCTGGAATGGTGCCACCGGCGTGATCAACGACCAGTTGTTCGAGGACAACGTCAAAGCCTGGAGCGGTGATCACTGCATCGACCCGCGTCTGGTGCCGGGGGTCATTTTTGCGAACAAAAAGCTTGCGGCTGAAAAGCCCGCTTTGATCGATATCGGGCCGAGCGTGCTGGATCTGTTTGGAGTCGAAATTCCGCGACATATGGAGGGACGTCCGATATTCGATGGACAGCCATGGTCGCCCGCATCCAAACCGGAGGCAACAAAAGCTACGAAACGTGAAGAGAAAAAGGAGGTCGCGACGCTCGATGAATAAATGCGTGTATCCAATAGGAGTGCTGTTATTATGCTTTCTAAGCCTCATCGCATGGAAGGGCTGTGGAACGGGTGAGGCCATGGCTCCGCAAAACAAAATGATCGTCATGGGATTTGACGGCATGGACCCTCAGCTGCTGACACAATACATGCACGAAGGCAGGCTGCCAAACTTTTCAAAAATGGTTAGTCAAGGCCATTTTAAGCCGCTCGGCACCAGCAACCCGCCGCAGAGTCCGGTGGCCTGGTCGAACTTTATCACCGGAATGAACCCTGGCGGGCACGGCATCTATGATTTTATCCATCGTGATCCAGAGTTGATGATTCCCGTCACCTCTACAACTGAGACACGGGGTTCCTCCCGAACCATCAAACTTGGAAAATGGTTGATTCCAATTTCCAGTGGCGAGGTAGAGAATCTGCGCAAAGGCAAGGCCTTCTGGAACATTTTGCAAGATCACGGCGTNNAAAACCCTGAGTGGTATGGGCACACCGGATTTGCTCGGCACGTTTGGAACATTTTCGTATTACACCGACGATCCACCTGAAAACCACAATGACATCTCTGGCGGTATCGTGTATCCGATTCAGATGATCAATAATTCTGTTGAAACCAAGCTCGTCGGTCCGACGAACACATTTCGTGAGGACAAGCCGGACGCGACCATTCCTTTTAAAGTCTGGCGCGATCCCGAAAATCCAACAGCCAAGATCGCGATTCAAGGTCACGAAATTGTTCTTATGGAAAAAGAGTGGAGTGATTGGATCCAGATTGAGTTCGATCTTTTGCCAGTAGGACTGCAATCGGTAACCGGTATTTGTCGATTCTACCTGAAAGAAGCGCGACCCAATTTCAAGCTCTATGTTACTCCGGTGAATATCGATCCGTCTAATCCGGCGCTGCCTATCTCGACCCCGGAAGAGTACGTCCACGAGTTATTCGATTGCTGCGGTCATTTTTACACGCAGGGGATGCCGGAAGATACCAAAGCGCTGTCATGGGGTGTGTTCGATTATCATGATTTTCACAGCCAGAGCCAAAACGTATTTCAGGAAAGACTGCGGATGTTTGACTATGTGTTCAACAACTTCGAAGAAGGCATGCTGTTCTTCTATTTTTCGAGTACTGATTTGAACGCCCACATGTTTTATAACATGATCGATCCAGAACACCCTTCTTATGATCCGGAGAAAGCAGAGGAATTTCACGATGTCCTGGCGAGGATATATGAAAAAGTCGATGGAGTAGTTGGCCAAATTTTAAAGAGGATAGACGACAAAACAACTCTAATCCTGATGTCCGATCACGGGTTTGCTCCTTTCAGACGTGCGATTCATCTGAATACCTGGCTGAAAAATGAGGGCTACATCGCGCTTGCAGACGAATCGAAGCAGGCAGAGAGCGAGTATTTCCTCAATGTCGATTGGTCTAAGACGCGACTTTACGGACTGGGCTTCAACAGCATTTATGTCAACCTGAGAGGTCGGGAAGCCAATGGAATCGTAGGCCACGCTGAGCGGGAAGCCCTGTTGGATGAGGTCTCTCAGAAGCTCCTCGCAATGCGCGATCCGGAAAACGGCAACAAGATTGTGGACCGAGTCTACCATGCACGAGATATCTACTCAGGCCAGCAACTGGAAAAAGCACCGGATCTGGTGGTCGGGTACAACAGAGGATATAGAGCATCGTGGGAGACGACTGTCGGTAATTTCCCGCTCGAATGGATTCAAGACAATATGGATACCTGGAGCGGCGACCACTGTATGGCGGCTGAACTCGTGCCCGGCATTATCCTGACCAACAAGGAAATCAAATCCCCCAACCCCATGTTGTACGATCTGGCACCAACGATTTTAGCAGAATTCGGTATCGAACCACACAGTCAAATGCTGGGAAACTCCATATTTCAAGCCTCAAATAAGGAGGACGACTATGCGTGGACCCAAGATCAGACTCGATAAGGAGCTTTACGATCGCGTGAAACGCTATGCTGAAATTGTTGGCTACTCATCAGTCAATGAATTTGTAACCCACGTTCTCGAAAAAGAACTCTCTTCCGTTGATGAGTCCGAATCGGAGGAAGAGGTCAAAAAGCGACTGCAGGGATTGGGATACCTATCTTAAGCTGTATAACGTTCTGTGCGGAAGTCGGGGTTTCTTTAGTTTGACGGAAAAAATGACGATCAAGTAAAAAAGAGTAGAGATGGATATTTTCAACCAGATTATCAATTTTATTTTTGGTATTCTCTTTATGCCCTTTCAGAGTATCGATCCGGTCTGGGGCATGATCGTGATCTCCTTTCTGACAGGAATCGTGATGCTGCTTGTTTTCAAGATAACTTCTGATCAGAGAGGAATCAGGCGGGCGAAGGATCTGGTCAAAGCGCATTTCCTCGCGATCCGGTTGTACCGGGATGACATCACTCTCATGTTCGAGACCATGCGCAATATTCTAGCGAGCAACCTCGGGTATATCAAAAAATCGTTGCGTCCCATGCTGTTTCTCATTGTGCCAGTAGCGTTGATTTTGGTGCAACTGGGGGTGCGGTATGAATTCCGGCCGTTACAGGTCGGGGAAAGTACCGTCTTAACCTTACGGCTGCAGAAAAATGCTACGTTTGAAGATCTTAAAAATGTTGAGCTTGAGCTACCTGAAGGCTTGAAGTTAGCAGCGCCCCCGGTCAGAATCGAGATGTTGAAAGAGATCAGCTGGCGTATCACGGCTGAGGAGACTGGGGTTTATGATATCGGGATGCTGTTAGAAGAAAATCGGATTGAGAAACGTATGCACGTGGTGGATGAACTGGTGCAAGTTACGCCCCAAATTGCAAGCGATTTTACGACCCCACTCATTTTTCCTGGTGAGCGTAAACTGAACAAGACGGCCTTTGCGTCTTCGATCAGCTTAAATTATCCGCGGCGGGATTTTACGTTTTTCGGCCTTGACATCCACTGGCTAATCGCGTTTTTTGTCCTGAGCGTGGTCTTCGGGTTCGCGTTTAAGAACGTGATGGGAGTCGAGGTTTGAAGTTGGTCGAACAAACGGGTCTCTTGAAAATAAACTCACTGTTGCAACCTGTGCTCATGAACAGATCGAAAAGTGACTGTCACGTGGGGCTTTGGTTTGCCATGGTTAGGTTGATTTGACGAGAATGGTATCTCCGAAGATACATGCGATTTTTAGTTTTTAAACAAATTACTTCGGAGCATTATCATGGAACGAAAACAATAAGCTGTATTTGTGGCACGGTTTGATTTCAGGCAATGTTGTCGGTATCGCGGTCGGATTCTTGCCTTATGTTCAAATTAAGTTCCGTTCAAGCTAAACTAAACAACGTTTTTTCTATTTATTATTTTTTAGATGATATGAACTTCAATGCAGTTATAGGGGCCATGGCAGGTTTGCTTTTGTTTTTGCTAATATCGCCTTGAGTAAAGTATTTAAGCGATCCGGCTTCAGTGGTGGAGGTTTTCAAGGATACGGATCATCTTTTCACTCTTTTGTATCATTAGGGAATGCTCATCAACTTCATCGGGTATTGGATGAACAACAATAGTTGGATTTCCTTTTACAAGCCAAGACCACAGCCTAAACTGCGTTTGTTCTGTTTTCCCCATGCAGGCGGTGGCGCTTCATTTTACCGCCTGTGGTCTGATGAGTTACCGCCTGGGATCGACGTTTGTCCGGTGCAGCTTCCGGGCCGGGAAAACCGCGTGATGGATCCGCCTTTCAACGATGTGAATTTGTTGCTGCAAACATTAACATCGGCCCTGTTTCCATATCTGAATAAGCCTTTTGCTTTTTTCGGGCATAGCTTAGGGGCGCTCATCAGCTTTGAACTTGCGCGCCATTTGCGCAGAGAACACGGGCGGCAACCGGTCCATCTGCTGGTCTCCGGTTACCAGGCGCCGCCGATAGAAAATAAGCTGCCGCCAATGAGTCATTTGCCGGACGAGGAATTTGTCGAACAACTCCGCGACTTAAATTCCATCCCCGAGGCTGTCTTGGAGCACGAAGAGCTCGTTGAGTTGTTGCTACCGGCATTACGCGCTGATTTCGCCATCTATGAAAGATATGTTTATTACCAGGAAGAGCAACTCGATTGTCCCATATCTGCTTTCGGAGGCGAGAGGGATGATCTGGTTTTTGAAGATGACTTACAGAGCTGGCGTAATCATACGAAACAATCTTGCACAGTTCGAATGTTTTCGGGCGACCATTTCTTTCTCCATAACGACCGTGGTAGGGTGTCGCTCTTAGAGGTAATTTCTGAAGTATTGATGCAGCACTGTAATCACGGGTAAACTTAACATTTAAGATTCAGCCGTGCGAACCGGGTTCAATAATCATCCTTTAAGATATTTTTGATCTTGAGAGGCAATTAAAAAAATCGTGGATGGTGTTCTTATTTACAGAACCGCCTTTTTGAATTAGATTCATTAGGCAAAGCTGATTGAAACCGACTGTGAAAGAAGCACCGTTGATGAATTCTTTATTGTCCACGCAAATTTTTATACGTTTCGCCTTAAATCCGGAAACCAAATAATCAACTACGAAGATTAAACTCATGCAAGCACTATTACGAAAAGTCAAGGCAGTTGGTGATTCTAAAAAATATCAGTTTGCTTGTCTTAATTCAACCGTCCGGCTTGGACATGAAATCTTGCTATCAGAAATTACTTTCAGAACATCACGGATATAGGAATACTAACTTGACCTCAGCAGTTGAAAAAAATTGTGTGCAGGATAGCTAGTATTCCTTACATTAATCGTTCAACATGTTTGACCAGCACAACCCCGAGGGCTTTTCTTCAAAGGCATTGATTTCCATTGGAATGACAAAAGGCAGAAGGCTGCTGCCAAATAGACTGCGGGCTATCTATCGAAGAATATGTTATCTAAATTCAAAGCACTTAAGACGAAAAAGAGCGCCCAAACCTGCAACATAAGTTAGGCCTCCCGGAACAAAATCTGCTTTCTTTTCCCCGAATTGCAAAGAATGAATTTTATAAAATTTCGGTAATGACGGTGGATAAAAAAAGAAGGCTCAACGACCTGAGTCCTAAATTAATTCTTCAGGGTATTATTTTGGTAGCGGTGGCCATTTTGATTGGCATGGCGCTAATTGAAATTTTTTATTCCTGGAAAAGTGACCGTTGGGTTAGCCATGCTTCCGGTGTATATATTACCTTAGCCAAGGATTTGTCCGAAGGTAAATTTTATCTGCCGCTTTTCGGAGAAGATGGATATAGAGGAACCAGGTACTTTCCGTTGTATTTTTCCTTGCATGCGTTGCTGATCAAGATAGTTGAAGATCCGATAAAGGCTGGTTACCTCCTCGGCTTAATTGCAGGCGTTCTATTTCTGTTCGGCGTTTATCAATTCGTGAGAAAGAGTGGTGGAAGTTTCCTTCTGGCTTCTGCTGCTGTGGCTGCTATTCTTGCATGTAACTTAACCCAGGCATTAATCACAGCAATTAGGGGGGACATATTACCAGCGGCTTTGAATATTTGTGGCCTTGCACTCTTCGTTGGCACCAATGAGCTAACAAAGAAAAAGCTGGCTGCTATGGCACTATTATTTTCGCTGGCTTTTGCAGCTAAGGTGGCGTCGGTTTGCGGAGTTACTGCTGTGTGGATGATTTTGTTGTTAAAGAGGCAGATAAAAGAAGGTATGTGGTTGGCGCTCATGACTTTCTTAGGATTTTCGCTGGTCATCGGGATTTCGCAGCTGTTCAGCGATGGGCGTTTTATTGAAGTTGTCAGAAGTTGTGCTGCTGCCGGAACCTCGTTAGAAGGGGTGTTAAAAATTCCAACCCGGTTGCGCAATGTTATCATGAATCTGGATGGAGCAACGCAGTTCCTTTTAGCTTCAGGTTTAGTCAGCTTGATAGTGCTGCCTAAAAAACAACGAACTCGCATTTCTACGGTGTATTTTTTGCTGATCCTTCTGGTAACAGCGATAATGTTTTCAAATCCGGGACTTCATGTCAATCATTTTCTCGAACCTTTGGCGGCTTCGGTTTTATTAATAACTTCGCTGTTGATAATAAGAGCGGAGCGTTTTGAAATGGTTGCTTTGAGTGCGATTTCATCGATTCTAATTATTGTCCTTGGAATTTCGTTGACTTCAAATAATAGAACCGCCCCCGCGAAGTACCAGAAACGTTACGCCTTGGTGACGGAGTACCTCAAGGGAGTAAAGGGTCCGATTCTCTCGGATAATTCTTTGATCCCAATTCTCATGGGTCAAAACCCGTTCATGCTTGATGCATTTGTGTTTCGGATGTTAAGAGAGAAAAAAACTTCCGCTTCCTTTGAGAAACCTTTATTCGATAGGATAGAAGAAAAATGGTTTGAGGCCATTGTATTGGAGAAATGGGCAAGCTCTTTTCCCGGATTACATTTCGGAGAAGGCTTTTACGAGAGTGTTGAAAGAAATTATTGTTTGAGGCAGGAAACGCAGCAGTGGCTATTTTATTTAAGGTGTGACGACAGAAAAAATGTTAACAAACATTCGCATCTCTGCAAAGTTCGAGTTCGGATGGTTAATCAATTCACAACCTTGTCCTTGAAGCTGGACAAGAGCCCCCGGGCGGGACTCCAAAATTCAACTTGAAACAGAACGTGAATTTCATCAATTATTTTATTTGAAGAACCAGCCGAAGAATCCGGATACGCCAGCATGAAATTTGCCGATACTTGGAGCCATCCACCCAGAGATTTAACCCTTTCGAGAGATGAAGTCCATGTCTGGTGCACTTTTCTGCAGCAATCCAAGACTCAAATTCATCGACTGGAGCAAACGCTCTCTGTGGAAGAACAAATCCGGATGAAACGGTTCTATTTCCAGAAAGACAGAGGGCACTTTATTGTGGCGCGTGGCGTGCTCAGGGATATCCTTGGTCGTTACCTGCATCGACAGCCGGGGGAACTCAATTTTTGCTATAACTCTTACGGAAAACCTGCTTTGACGCCGGAATCGGGCGGGAAAATACTTAGCTTTAATGTGTCTCACTCTGCTGGCATTGCCCTCTATGCTATCACTTGTGGCCGAAGTGTGGGTATCGATGTTGAACAGGTCCGTCCTGAGTTTGCCCGTGACGGGATTGCCGAACGATTCTTTTCGGCCGAGGAGATCAAGGCGCTACGGGCTCTTCCGGAAGACCAGAAGAAAGATGCCTTTTTTAACTGCTGGACTCGTAAAGAGGCGTTTATCAAAGCCACAGGGCAAGGCGTTTCTTTTGGTCTCGAAAATTTTTCGGTGTCTCTGACGCCGCATGAACCGGCCGCTCTTCTTAGCATAAAAGGGGAGAGCCAAGAAGACCCTTGTTGGTCATTAAAAAAATTGCCCGTCTTACCTGGTTACAAAGCTGCTCTTGCGGTAGAGGGTCATGGCTGGCAGCTTAAAAAGTGGCAATGGCAGCTATCTGAGCATACTCACGAGGATGCGGGCACCAACATTGAATTCGATAAATAATAATAAATAAACCCAAACCTAAATGATAATGAAACGACCCAACATCATTCTAATCTCGATCGATACTCTGCGTGCGGATCACTTGTCCTGTTATGGATATGAACGAATCACCACCCCACATATAGACCGACTCGCCGGGGAAGGAGTCTTGTTTACAAACGCTTATTCCACCGCCGTCTGGACGCCGCCGGCTCATGCTTCAATGCTGACCGGGCTTTATCCCAATGCACACGGAGTCATTCACCAGAATAGACTGGGTGATGACTTTCCAACTGTAGCAGAAATATTGCAAAGAAGCGGGTATCAAACCGCTGGATTCGTGAACAACAGCCAGGTAGGGGAATTGGTTGGCTTAAGCCGCGGCCACGACGATTTTTACGAAATTTGGCGAGGACTCTCCAAAGAACAGATTGTTAAGCGAGCTATTTATAATGCTCGAAGATTTGCCGGTTATACAGACCATGGTGCATCCGAAACCAACAAACTGATTTTTCACTGGTTAACGAAAAAGTGGAAACGGGGAAAACCGTTCTATATGTTTATCCATCATATCGACGCCCACAATCCCCTGAAAGCACCTCGCCCTTTCAGATTCAAATATCTCACTGAGAGTTTGCGTAAGCAGGTAGATATGGCAAAAATCTGGAAGATTGCCGACAATCCGCTCGTCTGCTTTACAGACGATCTTGAACTCAATGAAGCAGAAATTGAAGCCGTTACCTGTCTCTATGACGAAGAAATTAATTATGTCGATTGCAAAATCGGCGAGCTGGTTGATTACCTTGCTCATATGAAGCTGCTCGACCATAGTTTGTTGATCGTGACGGCAGATCATGGCGAGCATTTGGGGGAACATAACCTGTATTCCCATGTGGCAAGCTTGTACGAGCCCATTGTACACATTCCATTAATCTTAAGGTATCCCCGTGAACTGGCGTCCGAAGCTGCAAGTGATCAGCCGGTTCAGCATATCGATCTCTTGCCGACAATTCTGGAAGTTGGTGGTTCAGATGAAGGATATAAGTTAAACGGCGCGGGACGAAATCTATTTGAATGCCTGAATGGGGAAGAGGCGTCCCGAATTTTATTTGCCGAGTGGGAGGGCCGCATTCCATATTTTGTGCGCAATAAATTACAGGGCGTAAGAAACCATCCGCTGGTCGAACGGTTTAGGAACCAGCTCTGGATGGCACGTTGGGGCAGCTTTAAACTCATTGCCGATTCTAAAGGTCACTTCGAGTTATATAATTTAGACGAAGACCCCCAGGAACAGGTCAATCTGTATGGGAAAGCGTCAACGATCTTTGATCAACTTCGGAACGCTTTGGAAGATTGGCGAAATTCTGGTGCTTCCCCTGTAACTTCGAGATCCTATGATTATGAGGATGAAACCTTAAGAAAACATTTAAAAGCCTTGGGTTATTTGTAGAAAACATGATCAAAGAGCTGTTCAGGCAGTCTTCCTGGTACTTTCTCGGATATGGTGCTGGTTTCATTTTAGGCTTGATCGCTTTCCCGATTTGGACGCGGTATTTTACAATCGAAGAATATGGGATACTCAGTCTTATCGCGGTAGGGATTACATTTGCAACGCCGATCACGAAACTTGGTTTACATAAATCGGTTCTCAGATTTTTCTCGGAATTTCGGAACGGGAAGAGTGACCTCCCAGAAGCTACTTTCTATACGACCTTTTTTATAGGCTCTCTCACTTTAGGGGTGTTAATTGGGTTGCTCATTTTGGGCGGCATTATTGTTTCAGGCCCCGAACAAATTGACAATACGAAAACACACAGCTTGTTTATATTGGCTGGCCTAACGCTCATTCTTATTCCAGGCAATTCAATTTATTTTCCTTTCCTTCGAGTCGAGGAGAAACCAAAGGAATTTGTTTTTATCAAAATCCTTCAATCCTGCTTACGGCTGACGCTGAGTGTACTTTTTGTTTTTGTTTTTCTGCTCGGATTGCATGGCATCTATTTTTCAGCCTTGTGTGTGCAGGCAGTTATGCTCTTTTACGTTTTCTTCGCTCTCAAGAGACAAAATAAGTTCATGCTTTCGTCATTTTCGATGGGATTGCTCATCGAAGCTTTACAGTTCGGTGTTCCCTTGATCGCCGCAACTTTAGCAAATCATATTTCGAACTTAGGTGACCGGTTTGTGTTGCAATTATTGTTAGGCTCCGAAGCGGTCGGTTTATATGCCGTGGGCTATGGCTTAACGACGCAACTCAAGTCTTTATTAGCTGTTGGGATGTTTGTGATCACACCGATGTATGTTAAAATATGGCATGAACAGGGTCGGAAAAAAACCGAACAATTCCTCAACTCGGTTTTGGATTTCTACCTGATGGTAGCGATCCCGGCAATCATATTATTTTCTGCCTTCGGGGGCGATATTCTGGTTTTGCTGGCTTCCTCGAAATATCAACAGGCACAGGTTCTTATACCTTATCTCGCTGCTCCACTTCTCTTGCACGGTGCGATTTCCATTTATACGGCGGGCATTTTCATCCACAAAAAAACCAAGTTAATATTGTACTTTACAGTTGGCGCAGGAACTCTAAATATTATTTTAAATTTAATACTTATCCCCACTATGGGAATCGTTGGGGCCGCTGTTGCAACGCTGGTTTCCTATGCGTTTCTCATTGCTTTGGCGAACATCTTTTCCTCGAAATTCTTAAGAGTTCGATTAAACTATACGGGGATAATGAAATATTTAGCGGCCTCAGTAGTAGCGGCGACCTTTCTTCGTTTCATCACCATAGAAATATTTTTTGGTATCATTCTAAAATTATTGATTGGTATTGTGATATATTCAGCTTCGATGTGGGTTTTTGATGCTAGGATTAGACAAAAAGTGAGGATGGCGTTTCACAGATTATGATTAAGCGGCTGTTAGGCCTAACTTCGTGGTATGTTGTACCCTATGTCGTAGGGGCGGCGATCGGGTTTGCTGTTTTCCCGGTTTGGACGCGACACTTCACTGTGAAAGAATACGGCATGATGAGTGTCATCGACGTCACGCTTATGTTTGTGGCGCCGCTGGCAAAATTTGGTTTGCCCAAGTCCGCTCTCAGGTTTTTCTCTGAATTTCAAACAGGCAAGAGAAGCCTACCTATAGAAAGTTACTATACCACACTTTTTATAGGCGTGCTTGCCTTAAGCGGAATTGTTGTAGGCGTATTTTATGCCGTTATCCTGATATTAGGGCCGGACCGAGTGGGCGGTAAACAACTGCATGAACTCTTTACACTGGCTGGTGTGCTCATCTTTTTGGGTGCCGGTGTTGGTGTTTTTAATGCCAGTTTGCGAGCGGAACAAAAGGCTAAATTTTTTGCGGGTATGTCCGTCACCTCTTTAGCAATAAGCCTGCCACTTGCGCTAATTCTGGTATTTGGCTTTTCACTTGGCGTCAAGGGCATTTATATTGGTTCCATTTGCATGCAGGGCTCTTTGCTCCTGTTCATTTTCTGGTTTCTCAGGCAACAAAACAAGTTGGTTCCTTCTGCCTTTTCATTTGCTTTTCTCATTGAAGCGATTCGTTTTGGCTTCCCCCTTGTACCTGCGGAATTGGCCAATATGATCTCAAATATCGGGGATAGGTATCTTCTGCAAATTTTCTTAGGCTCCCAAGCCGTCGGTCTCTACGCCGTTGCATACGGCTTAACCCTGCACTTGAAATCGCTGTTGACCCTTACAATGGTTGCCGTCATGCCAATGTATCTTGAAATTTGGGAACAGCATGGCCGGGAGAAGACCGAGAAATTCCTCAGCTCCGTTCTGGACTATTATTTAATGCTGGCCATCCCCGCGATTATTTTGTTCTCCTTTTTTGGGGATGACATCATGATATTGATGGCTTCTTCAAAATATGAAGGGGCTCGAGGCTTGTTGCCATATCTTGCTGCCCCCCTGATTTTACATGGCGCTATTTCCATTTATACGGCAGGCCTCTACATCCATAAGAGAACCAGTCTGGTATTGTATTTCACGCTTGGTGCTGGGGTCTTGAATGTCATCCTCAATATCGTATTCATTCCTCTGATGGGTATTGTTGGGGCGGCCGTTGCCACGCTAATTTCCTATATTTGTTTGATCGCTTTGGCTAACATCTTTTCATCGAAATTTATAACAATTCAACTAAACTACGGAGCGATAGTGAAATACGTAGCAGCTTCAGTCATGGCGGCGGTCTTCCTTCGCTTCATTGACATAGAAATATTCTTAGGCATTGTTTTGAAATTATTTATTGGGATTCTCATATATTCAGCCGCCATGCTGATGATTGATGGTAGAATAAGAGAAAAAGTAAGAATGGCATTCAAGATGTAAGAGATTCAATTGGTCACTAAAGCCCTAATGAAACATCACAGCCTTGACAAATTGCGAAAATTTGCGTTCAAAATAGGCCTGTGGAAGCCGGGTGTTCGCTTTTCCAGATATTGTGAGAAGTATCTGTTTAAAAATATCGACCTGAACGGCAAGTCCCTTCTGGATGTGGGCTGTGGTAGTGGAGACTGCATGATCTGGGCGGCGCTTAAGGGGGCGAATCCGGTTATCGGCTTAGAACCGTTCGCCGATGGCAGCGGTGCCACCCGTAAAAACCGGGAGCTTTTCCATGCCCGGCTCGAGCGTTGGAACTTGAAAAACGTGGAGCGCTTACCTTACAGATTGCAGGATTTTGACTATGCTCCGGCTACTTTTGATGTCGTCTTGATGACCGCAGCGATTAATCACCTGGACGAACAAATGTGCGTAGCGCTGCCGCAAAATCCAAGGGCTAAACAGCTCTATTCGACCACATTCCAGAAGCTGCGTTTGATGATGAAAAGCGGGGGCAAGCTCATTGTCACCGATTGCTCCGGCAGGAATCTTTTTGGCGACCTTGGCTTGAAAAATACTTTGGCTCGGAAAATCGATTGGCGAAAACATCATTCGCCTAAATTTTGGGCACGTCTATTGAAAGAGGCTGGGTTCACCAATTCGCAGATTAGCTGGGAAGTCAATTACTTGTCGAATTATTTAGGCATCTACAGGGTACCGTGGTTGATTTCTTACCTGACGACCAGCCGTTTCCGATTAGAAATGACCGCAAGTTAAGTCCTTTTACAAAACGTGAGAGAGCATGTCTTTAGGACTCGGTTTAACAAAACTGATACCTATCTTAATCTATTTAGGCGGCCTTACCGTCATCTTCTTAACGTTATTTTACAAAATAGAGATCGGTATCTTTTTCCTCGTTCCCTTGTTCCCGCAGCAATCTCTGCTGGATCGTATCATGATCTTCCCCTTGGGAAAAGATTTTGTGGACCTTCTGTTATTGGCGATAATCATAAAATGGCTGCTGAATAAATCTAAAAGCGAAGAGGGGTTTTTTCTAAAAACCCCTTTTAACTGGCCCATCCTCTTAGTGATTATTTGGACCTACTTAGAACTTTGGCGGGGGTCTTTTTACCTGGGAACCAGTCTCCCCCTTTCCCTCCGGGATCCGCGATTCGTCATCTGGAAGAATTTCATCGTCATGCCATTGATCTACTTTGTGGTCTTGAACAACATTAGGGATCCCAAACATATGAAGATCCTGGTCATCTTAATGACCGTCTCCATGCTCTTTATGGGGCTGCATTTTCGCAGCAATTTCGCTTATACCGACACGTCCAGTTACCGTCACGATATGAGATTGGTGGGCACCTTTACCTATTTGAGTCCGAATGCCATCGGGGTCTTTTTTGCACAGTATGCCATGATGCTGATAGGGCTATTTCTCATAGACAAAGACTGGTATCGGAAGGGGCTTTTTTTGCTCACCGTAGGCTTGAGTCTGTACGCTGTTACCTTTATTTTTTCCAGGGGCGGGTATGCAGCCGTGCTCCTGGGTTGGGTGTTTATCGGGTTATTCAAAGAGCGACGATTGTTAGTGCTTTTGATTGTTTTTGCCCTGACCTGGAAGTTAATCATGCCCAATGCGGTCGTCGAAAGGGTAGAAATGACCAAGGACGACACCAGCGTGCAGGAGCGACTGAGTCTGTGGAAAAGTGCCGAGCAACTGATCGCCAGTAATCCGGTCATTGGCACGGGGTATGCCACCCTTTCGTTTTTGAACATTAGAGACGCGGTCACCGGCAAATCCAGAGATAGCTTGCACAGCGGTTATTTAGAGGTGGCCTCTGAGTTGGGAGTAATTGGATTGGTTGTTTTTGTCTATCTTTATGTTTTGGGGTTTAGAGCCGGCTTTAGATTGTATAAGAAAACCGATGATCCTTTCATGAAGGGGCTGGGTTTTGGTCTAACAGCCTGCGTAGTAGCTGCACTTGCCGGGAACCTGGCTGGCAGCTACTGGCACTACATAAACGTATCCGGCTTTTATTGGGTATTTCTTGCTTTGGTCGTCCGAGGACTGCAACCCAGGGATGGATCGAAATCACAGCAGAGCATGCAGCGGACGGACCAAACTAGATGCTTGATTCCTAATTAAATTAGGCACCTCTTTTCGACTAAACAAAGCATTTCTACCTAAGCCAATAAAAACGAAAACGACCTTTAAACTTGTAATTGAACAACGACTTTGGAGTTTTTAGAATCTTAAGAATAAATTGTTTCCCCATGAGCAAAGACTTTAGATCAAGCAGTTTTCAAGTTAGCAAGATACGGGATAATATGGAGTTCTTTGAGCTTCAAAGTCATCGTTGCAACCATACGTCCGAGTTTTTTGAGATAATACATATACGGTTACGAACTTTTTTAATCAACCCGTGAACACGCAGGCGTTTGAGTAGACGGCAGGACTGCATCGAGTTTTTGGTGGGGCGCGGTCACATCAATTTGTTCTGCTAGTTGTGCATTGTCTTCCAGGGTGAAGGCAATATGCTCACTTCTGAGTCGTGAGGCTAATATGAAGTGTGTAATCTGTGAAATCCTCGGTTGAAAAATCCGTGAATATCCGTCAAATCCGTGCGCTATTCTTTTTTTGGTTCTCACACAGTGGCTTTGGGCTTCGCCAGTTGGCATGGCCTTTGCAAAACTCATTTGAAATGGTGGAACCATGAACAACTTCGGATGTTCAAAGTTAACGTGAACCTGTTCAGTTGTGGGAGTGTACAATGATGAACATAAAGACTATCATGGCCAGAGGGTTGCGTTCAGCGAGAACGCTATTCGTTTTTGCAGGTATTTTGTTGGCCAATCAGAGCTACAGTGGACAAAACTTTTACGTGTCTCCGCAAGGCTCCGATTCGAACAACGGCTCCATTACCTTACCTTGGAAAAATCTTGCATTTGCAGTAAGAAGGGTCAGTGCTGGCGACACCATCGTTATGCGAGGCGGGACGCATATCGTGGGAGAAGTCTGGATTGACCGCAACAAAGGTATGGGTGGCAGGCCAGGGCAATATCTTACCATCAAAGCCTATCCTGGCGAAGAGCCCATCTTGCAGCCTGGTCGTCGGCGTTTAATTCTTTGGGCTGACTACGTTCGGGTCGAAGGGTTACATTTTATTATGCCTTGGAGATGCGATGCCTTTGGTGGAGGATTACAAATCATCAACAATAAATTCACCGGACCGCAGCCAAAATTTGGGGCTATTGAAACCGGTGGCACCGATATTTTGGTTGAAGGCAACTTTATCGAGTACGACGATACCGGCGGGAATACCCAAGATCACGGGATCTATGTGCATGCTGGTGAACGCATCATTATTAGAGATAACACAGTCATCGGCTCCAAAGGCTACGGTATTCATGTTTTTGATGAACATAAAAGCGCTGATCCCGCTGAATGGGCAGCCAATCCGTTCGTCATGAGAGATTATGTCTTGGAAGGTAACTTTGTTGCCGAGTCTCAAGAACGATCTGGCCTAATCATAGCGAAAGGTCGTGGTGGCAACTACATTACTTTAGAAAATATGACCGTTGGTAACAATGTGTTTGTTGGCAATGCCCAATTTGGACTGTTCATCCGAGAAGGGGAAAATATCAAAGTTTATAATAATACGCTTTATCTTAACGCTTTTGCTTCTTTACTCATCCGTTATCCATCACCAGAAGGCGGGGGCGTACCGGCAAGCGATATTACCATTGTGAACAACATTTTTGTAACTCCTGTTAGCAAAGCTCATGTCCGTAATACTTCTTCAGGTGCCAACCTTGTGCTACAGAATAATCTGTATAACTCCAGTCCATTTTTAGAAGGCATTACGGACCCCAATGCTATTGTAGGAGATCCACAATTTGTTGACCCTAGAAAATATGATTTTCATCTTCAGGCTTCTTCTCCGGCCATCGATGCTGGGATTGATGTTGGGTTGCCGTTTCAGGGTTCTGCCCCGGACTTGGGAGCCTATGAATTTGATGAGAGTCCTACTGGGGTGGAAGAGTCAGAAAGTCAGCCAAAAAGATTTTATTTACACCAAAACTACCCCAATCCATTCAATCCGGAAACCAAAATTGTTTATGATGTTTTAGCTCAGGCTCATATAACGATAAATGTCTATGCCCTGACTGGAAGAAAAGTGGAAACACTTGTGAATGAAGAAAAAGCATCGGGGTCTTATGTGGTGCAATGGGATGGTAAAGACGCTCGGGGTAAGAGTGTGCCAAGCGGCATCTATTTCTATCGATTGGAAGTTTTATTTGAAGATAATCATGCTGTCTTTAGAGACACAAAACGAATGATATTACTGCGTTAATCCACAAATGCGAATGTTCAGGTTTTTTAAATTATACTTAACAAATATTTCAATTTTATTATCTTCTACTCTGTCGCATGTTTTGGCCGTTCAGAATTATTATATTGCTCCTGATGGCGCTAACTCGAATGCCGGCTCCATAAACTCTCCCTGGCGTTCTTTGGACTATGCCGTGCGAGTGGCCAGGACTGGCGACAGCATCATTATGCGTGGCGGTATCTACAACATGGGCGAGCTCTTAATCGATAGCAGAAAAGGGATGGGTGGGCGACCTGGGCAATATCTTACTATTAAGGCTTTTAATGGCGAAGAGCCGATCTTACGTGGCCGTCGTCGTTTGATCGTTCATGCCAATTATGTACGCTTGGAGGGACTACATTTTGTGATGCCCTGGCGCTGCGAAGCCTTTGGTCGGGGCATTCAAATTGTCAACAACAAATTTACAGGCCCGCAACCAAAGTTTGGTGCCATTGAAACCGGCGGTTTAGATATTTTGATTGAAGGCAACGTGATTCGGTATCACGGTTCAGATGGTGGTACGCAAGACCATGGCATTTATGTGCACAAGAGTGAACGCATCACGTTAAGAAATAACACCATAATCGGTTCCAAGGGATACGGGATTCATGTTTATGACGAACATAAGTCCGTTAATCCAAGTTCATGGGCCGCTCATCCATTTGTAATGAAAGATTACCTGATTGAAGGGAATTTTGTTGCCAACTCCCGGGAACGGTCGGGCATGGTGATCGGGAAAGGTCGCGGTGGGAATTTTATTACCTTGGAAAATATAATCGTCCGAAACAATGTGTTTGCCAGGAATAAGGAATTTGGGCTGTTAATCAGGGAAGGTAGAAATATCACCGTTTTAAATAACACATTTTATTTTAACAAGCTTGCTTCTATACTGATTCGTTATCCATCGGAAGGGCTTAAACCCGTGAGCCAGGTCACGATTAAAAACAATATCTTTGTGTCTCATGGCCGTGGTCACGTCGGGAATACCTCAAATGGTGATGACATAACACTTGAGAACAACCTTTACAATTCAGAGCCACGTTTAAAAGGTATTGTGGATCCGAATCCAATTGTTGGAGATCCTCATTTTGTGGATGTGACCAGTGATGATTTCCGTCTTCAACCTTCATCCCAGGCGATCGATGTGGGAATCTACGAAGGGCTGCCTTTTAATGGCTCAGCACCAGATTTAGGCGCGTTTGAGTTTTATGATTCATACAATGACATCCTATCGGAAGAAGCTCCCCCTGCAGAAGCCACATCCACTATTGCGGCTTCTGTTTCCGAAGAAATTACA
>JAABYK010000463.1:26228-29039 GCA_011775825.1 Candidatus Zhuqueibacterota bacterium
CGTTATACTCAATTGGAAAGTTTCATCTAATAGCAGTCTTCTTGGGTTTGAGGTGCAAAGGGGTGGGGATAGCGACAGCTTCTCAGAGGTCGCTTTTATTGAAACTCTTACTTCAGACTCTCTCTCACAAAGCTATCAGTATCTTGATGAAGAGGTTGACGCGGGCGTGTATTTTTATCGTCTTAAACACAGAGCTCGGGACGGGACTTTCGCCTTTTCATCAGTAATAAAAGTTGAGATTGGGGCACCGTAGATTTCCTTCACTTGACCCCTGGTATGTCATCCTGCCACCGAACCCATGGCGGATCCATTGCTGAATTAAATATGTCCTTTTGAAGTCTTCGTTTTTTCACTTCTTTGAGTAGAGTATTCCAAAGCTCAATCTCTTGATATGCCACCATTAGTGACAATAATATGTCCTGTTCGCAACGAGGAGGACCATATTTCTGAATGCATCGAATCCCTTCTCGATCAAACCTTTGATATAAAGGATATGGAGATCTTGATCGTAGATGGCTTGTCTGATGATCGAACCAGGGAAGTCGTTCAAGGTTTTCAATCCAAATACAAGAACATTAAACTTCTTGATAATCCACATCGCATCGTACCATCGGCCCTCAACATCGGCATTAAAGCCTCATCTGGCAAATTTATTCTGAGAATGGATGGACATGCAAAAGCCGCACAAGATTATGTGGAAAAATGTATTGAAGCACTAAAGCGCAACGGAGCCGAGTGTGTCGGCGGTCCCATTACTACGTTCAATCATTCTCGTACCGGTCAGGCGATTTCACTGGCCATGTCATCGCCCTTTGGCGTGGGCAATTCTGGATTTAGAACCAACAATGAGCGGGAATGTTTCGTCGATTCCCTAGCTTTTCCAGCCTACAAGCGTGAGGTGTTCGAAAAGTTTGGTCTATTTGACGAAGAATTGGTCCGCTGCCAGGATGATGAATTTAATTTTCGGATTCGCAAGGATGGGGGCAAGGTGCTGTTAAGTCCTGCCATAAGATCCTGGTACTACGCTCGCTCTAGTTTTAAGGACGTGTGGCGGCAATACTTTGGCTACGGTTATTGGAAAGTCAGGCTGTTGCAAAAGCATTTCAGGATGATGCAGGCAAGACATTTTGTCCCGGCCATTTTTGTCGCGAGCCTAATCTCTTCCATGACCTTAACGCTCCTGATGCGTCCCGCCTTCTGGTTGTTCCTTTTGATCTTGTCCTCCTATCTGGTAGCTTCTCTCAGTGCCGCCATCTTGACCTGGCGGTGTAATCGACAAGTGAGCTTCTTTAGGCTCTTAACGTCATTCTATGTTCTGCACTTCTCTTATGGCACCGGCTTTCTTTGGGGATTGATTCGGTTTGCTCCCCGCTGGTTCATGAAGAAATAATCTGAGGCATTGAGAATATTGGGTCGGAAAAGACGTGTGCTCCTGCTGAGAAGCGCCATCGGTGTTTTTGGCGCGGAACAGATGATGCTCGAATTAGTCCATGCCCTGTGTAAGAGTCCATTTGAGCCGATCATCGGGGTCATTGAGAACAGGAACAAATTCTGCACGGAGTTGGCAAGAACCGCGGCCTTATCGGGCTTACGTTCACAGGTATTCAAATGTAGCAGACCCTTTGATCCCAGAACGGCGTACCAAATACGCAAATTTATCCAGGAAACATGCATCGATCTGGTTCATGCCCACGGTTACAAGGCGAACTTTTACGCTTTAATGGGCACCCTTTACAGCAAAATTCCGTGTATGGCAACGTGTCACCCATGGACCGAGACCGACTACAGTCTTAAGGCGCGGGCTTATAGCTTTATGGATAGAATTTGGCTCAGAAAGATGGATGCTGTGGTGGCTGTTTCGGATGAAGTAAGACAACAACTCTCAACCCACAACCAGAAGACTAAGGTTGATGTCATTCCAAACGGGATCGATGTTGACCGATTCAACGGGCTTGAGAAAGATTTCAACCTGCGCCGGCATTTGGCCTGCTCTTCATCAGATCTCGTAATTGGGGCCATTGGGAGATTGGTTCCTGAAAAAGGCCATCCGTTTTTGATCGCCAGTGCAAAAGCCATCTGTGAGAAATATCCCCATGCAAAGGTTCTTTTTGTGGGTGACGGCCCGCTGCGCCAACAGCTGGAGCGGCAGGTTGCGGAATTGCGGCTAAATTCTCATGTAAAATTCCTGGGTGGACGTCCCGATGTACCGGCCCTGCTTTCCGTTATCGACATCTTTGTGCTTTCATCGGTCTCCGAGGGGTTACCCATGGTTCTGCTGGAGGCCATGGCTGCTGCTAAACCGATCGTTGCCACCGCGGTTGGCGCCATTCCTAAGGTTATCAGCCACCACGATTCCGGGTTGTTGGTGCCACCTAAAGATTCGCAGGCGCTGACCAACGCCATCGAATTCTTTGTCAAGAATCAAAGAGAAGCTGTGCGCATGGCTTCGGCTGCCCGCAGAATGGTTCTGGCTAATTACTCATCGAAGCACATGGCCCAAAAGTACCTTAAGCACTATGAGCAGCTGGTTTCTTAACAAGATGAAAAAGACTCCCACCAAAGTTCCGATTCTGACTTACCACCATGTGGTGCAGATAGACAGCACAGTGGACCCCGGGGTCCGAAATTCTCCATTTACGCTTTCACGGGAACAGTTCTACGCGCAAATGACTTTTCTTTCCCAAAACGGTTATCAGGTCATTTCCATGGAACAACTTTTTAACATGCTTCATGGGGAGGCTAACGGCCACGAAGAAATTAAGAAACCGATCGTCCTCACTTTTGATGATGGCTGGGCTGATAACTTTGCCT
>JAABYK010000463.1:29054-34565 GCA_011775825.1 Candidatus Zhuqueibacterota bacterium
CGGACAGGTCGATTCTAAGAATTTCATGACCTGGGAACAGCTCATGGAAATGCAAAATCACCACATGCAAATAGAATCGCATACCCACACCCACACACCGCTTGAGTTATTGTCGAAGGCCGAGATCGAATGGGAAGTGAATCACCCGAAAGAGTTTCTTGAAAAGCATTTGGGTAAACAAGTTAAGTTCATAAGTCTTCCTCATGGATCTTATAACCGGGAAACTTTGCTAATTGCCAGAAAAGCGCACTACCTGGCCTGTGCTACCTCTAACTTTGGCTATGCGACGCCTAAAACAAACGCCTATACGCTGCCACGCATTCTTTTGCGCCGCAATCACGATATTTCGCAATTTGCTCGCTTATGCGAGGGAGGCACGCTGATATGGTTAAGGGAACGCCTGATTCATCAATCAAAGAGTTTGATTAAAGATGCCATTGGTATAGGTTGCTATAACAAGTTGCATAAGATTCGTTATCGTCTCGATCACGCCAGGTCATAAAAAAATAGGAAGCTGATCTTGAACATTCTATTTTTGTCTACCGAAAACCCATTTCCGCTGGACCACGGCCACCACATAAGAACTTACTACGTTCTCAAGGCTCTTGCGGCAGAACATAACGTACATTTTGTGGCGTTTGCAGACAATGATTCAGCATTCGAGTATCGCTCTGAATTGCGGGAGCTGTGTCGGTCCGTTGAAATTTTTCCGCTTCGCTTCCTGGGTTGGCGGCAAATGCACTTGTTGTTGATGAATTTTTTTTCGCCGCTCCCTCTGATTGCGCAAAAATATTGCCAGCCGCAGGCCGTGGATCATATCAGGAAGGTGATTCGCGAAGAGTCAATTGATCTGGTGCACGTCGATCTGCTGCATATCGCCAGCTACCGGAACGAAATAAGCCGGCTGCCATGTGTGCTTGTAAATCATAACGTGGAGTCCTTAAGAATCTTGCGATGGGCAAAGGTAGAAAGAAACCCACTGCTTCGCTCTTATCTGTTTTATCAATATTTCAAGCTGCGGAACTTTGAAGGAAAAGTTTGCCGTCAGTTTGACCTCTGCGTGACGGTCTCGGATTATGATAAGCACCTCCTTTCAGGATTGTGTGGCGAAGGCAATTTTGTTACCATTCCCAATGGTGTCGATACGAGTTATTTCACACGCTATGAAAAAGACAGCAAACCCAACAGTCTGGTCTGGACCGGATCCATGGCCGGCCCCTATAATCGTGATGCAGTAGTTTACTTTTTGGAAGAGATTTGGCCGATCATTTCGGAACGTGCGCCTGCTGCCAGCGTCACGTTTGTCGGTGGTTCTCCACCCAAGGTCTTGAAGAAGCGCTCCAGGAGGTGTGCAACGATCAAATACACCGGGTATGTCCATGATGTTCGACCCTATGTTGCTGATGCCGAAGTTTTTATTGCGCCTCTGCGCGCCGGTAGTGGCACAAAGATTAAGATACTCAATGCCATGGCCCAAGGGAAACCTGTGGTCACTACCTCCGTTGGCGCTGAGGGGATCGATGCGGAGCCAGAGAAAGAGATTATCGTTGCCGATGAGTCCGAGAAGTTTGCCGAGCGAATCGTCTTCTTATTGCAACATCCAGATCGAGCGAAAAGAATAGGCCTACGGGCGAGAAAACTCATTGAGAGAACGTATGATTGGCGTTTAATCAGCCGTACGATCCAAGATGTTTACGCTGATTTGGAGAAAAATGTCCCGGAAAATTTGGATTTACAGCGGAATGGCTGTCGGCCTGATGGTCTCGGTCTTACTTATCAATCGTAAGGACGGTCGTACCTGCGCGTGGCTATTCCCGGTTGTTCCTCATCCGCAGGAGATTCAGCCAAAAGAGGGTCAAGAAAGCTTTGTTATAAATCAGGAAACCAGGGTAGTCTACACCCAATCTATTTCTACTAAGAGGACCGAAGTGGAACTACTCAAAGCGTTTCTGCTGCAACACGGCATCGATACCTCGGAGGTAGTTTCTGCTCCACGACCGTTGGTGATCAACAACAGCATCATTGTGGGGGAGATTAACGAGGGCACAGGTACCATCGACAGTTTGATCTCTTCCAAGGGCTTGCATCTTAGCCCCACTTACCCCGGTCCCGAGGGTTACG
The DNA here is from genome assembly GCA_011775825.1 of Candidatus Zhuqueibacterota bacterium. Taxonomy (GTDB): domain Bacteria; phylum Zhuqueibacterota; class Zhuqueibacteria; order Oceanimicrobiales; family Oceanimicrobiaceae; genus JAABYK01. The sequence goes on from JAABYK010000463.1 coordinate 31,176, forward strand.
TCATCGATGTTTCTCCCGACCATGTTCTGGTGGCTGGCCACGATAGTTCCGGGACATTTTATGGGATGCAGTCCTTGATGCAACTCACGTTTCGTGAAGCCGACTTGCTCAAGATTAGAGCGGTGACCATTATCGATTACCCCGACATGCCTTTGCGCAGTGCTTTCTACGGTTTCTATCTCAACGCACTGGAAGAAGATTGGCGCCTCCGCCGGGCTTACGAAGAATTCAAGAAGATTGCGGTCTTCAAATTCAATATGATAGACCTGGCTTCCCATCATTACGGTCACCTGGAAATGGAAGTGCCCGGTCATCCACAAGAAAAACTGTGGCAAAGGGTTGCCCGACTGCATAGAGCAGTGCGCCGCTACCATCTTCGGCCGCGGGTTGGCGGCTGGGCGAAGTGGGTGAATACCGAATCGTCGTGGGGTGCTGACCTAACAACGCTTGAATGTGTCCGTACCACTCAAACCCTGGAATTGCATGATGCCGATGCCTGCACCCTGAAAATCTCTACCGGGCAAGTCGCACCCAATGTGATCTTCGATATCGAATCTGGGGAGTCATGGGAGCAAGAGCCGGTCGTGGTCACTGATGTGTCCGACACCACCACTTTCGTAGAGGGTAAAGATTATGTCGTGGATTTTGGGCCAATTCGTGGTGAAAATTATCAACGATACCAGCAAACACCCCAAACCCATCTTCAGGTGCTCTTTAGCGAGGTCCATTACGGTGAGGGTGAACCTGCTGGCTATCCGTTACGGTGGGGAAAGTCCTTTAATCCACCGACAACCTTGCGCCGAACCTCGCAGAGTCGAATCCAGGACGGTCAAACGGTGAAGGTCGCTTTTAGCTACATCGGGCCAGACCCATGGTCGCTACTCAAAGTGCGATATTGCCGCAGCGATTCCAGACTGCATTCCAACGGGCCCGACAGTTACATTTGGCGCTGGTGTACCGATCCCGTCCGCTTCTTGGGTGCCGATGATTTTGCCTTAGACGTCGATGAAACCAGAGTGTTCGCCTGGGACCGGCGTTGTTTGAACTCCGGCAAGTCTCGCAGCCGCATCTGGGCCGACGATATTCGCTACTACTACCAAACCATCCGATCAGCCAATCCCGAGGCCCGGATTTTCGTGTGGAGCGATATGGTGGATCCGGCGCATAATGCTAACCTCTACGGCACGGAGGAAGTCGCCCCTATTTTCAAAGAATATGGTTTGACGGACCTCATCATGATCCCCTGGAAAAGCGACATTGCCAGAGAAAGCGTGCGCTTCTTTGCGGAGCACGGGTTCCCAATCATGCCTTCCTGCCAGGAGGCGACAGAGGAGGGGTTCTCCCAGGCGCCCAAATGGGCCCGATTCGTGCGCGAATTTTATGTTAACCAACCCCTGCCATACGGTTTGATGCATTGCAACTGGGGATATCGCTTTAACTCGGAGCAGACCTGGGAGCAATTAGCTACTGTGGCTGATCATGCCTGGTCCGTAGGCCCTTACATTCTCCATAAGCCCGTTAAAACAGCTCACCCAGGTGAGGATATTTATATAAAGGTTGAATGGGAAGGAGATAAGTTGGTGTTTGATGGCAACCAGATACGAAGTGGCCCGTTGCCCGCAAAGTCAGCCTTCTTGTTTTACAGGACAGCCGAAAATAACTCGTTTACCGAAGTCGAGATGACCAGTAAGGGCAGAAGGTATGAGGGTGTGATTGCTGGTTCGGAGGTCAACCACGATGAAATTGCATATTATATTACGCTCTCCGATGGTTTTAATACATCTCAAATTCCCAAACTGGGGGAAAGGATGCCTTACAAAATTCGTATCTTAAAGCGCACCACGGCCTTGTAAGTGCTCTGCGGAGTCTACGAGTGGATTTAGGCTAGTGATTGACCGAGAAGTGGTAAAACTGCTGTCATTGCGAGGCGTTTTTGCCGAAGCAATCTCCCGCCGTGCCTAATAAGGAGATTGCTTCGCTGAGAAGTGCTCGCAATGACATAGAGAATCGACTTTTCGGTCAATCATTAGCAAGGTCACGCGCTGCAAACCGAGGGAAACTTCCCATGTCAGAATTAACAACTGTTTCGTCCGATGTTGAATCAACGGTTTTGAAGAGATGGTTCAACGCCCTTGATGTGCTCTATGGTCATCGGCAGGACATCGATGCGTTGCTTCAACAAGCGACCCGAATGGTCGTAGAGCTTTTGCCAATAAGATACTGCATGCTTACCTGGATAACCGAAGATATGAAAGCCATGGAAGTTAGGGCTGCTTCCTACCGGATTTTTCAAAACGGCGCGAGCGAGAAGATAGGAACAAATACCCCGCGCACCTCAAACATCCAGGAATTCTGGAAGACTCTACAGGAGCTCAGCAATGGCGAAATTACATTTTGCACAAACGACCATGTGAAGAAGCTCATCGCGCCGATTCGGGTAAATGGGCAAATTGTTGGGCATATGTCTATTCCAAAGCCTGAGACGAGTAAACACGAGGGCTCGCCTGTTGATACCGAACTGTTCGCCATCATCTGCGCTCACATTGGCACTGCCGTAGAAATACAACAGATGCATAGGATGTTGAGTTCCCAGTATGCTTCCGAGCAAGATACGCTGGGGTCTCACATTCTGTCTGCGGCCAGGAACCCGGAGTATGCCGCCAAGATCATTGCCCGCTCATTTTATAAGCAATTGCGGAGAGCCGGCTTTGAGACCAAGCAAATCTTAGTTGTGGCTTCGGAAATCATAGATAATCTAAACAAGGCCCTGTGTAGGACTCATGTTAAGGGCTCATGCAAAAACTGAATAAGGAGCGATATCGAAAAGTTGAAATTTAAAAAAAATGAATGAGACATATCTCTTGTTTTTTTGTTATTAAAATTAACTTTGTCCTGTCAATTAAAAAGTCATTTCTTTAACGCTCTCATCCGTTTTTAGTTTATCAAATGCTACGACTGAAGCAACAGAATCCTAAGTATAAGAGTGGCTTTCGCAAAAAAAAGCGATGGTTAGGTATCGAGCTATTTGCATGACGCTGCCTCAGAAAGCGAGCTGGCCACCATGACGCCACACCTTTATGAATGCATGAAAAATGTGAGAAAAAATTGCTATTGATTCTTGGATTTGTTAAAATATACATACATACCTTTCGAATCTTCAAACTACTGGAGGGAGTTATGAAACGGTTCGTCGAGGCCGTCGACCTTCGAGCTGGAGGACACTGGCGTTTCCGGCTGATGCTGTGCGGCAGAGTCGGCAAGGAATATGGCCAACTTCCGATCGGTGGTTTGGGGCGGAAGAACCATGCCGGTCAAACTGTAGCCTCCGGGGTTTACATTTACAAGGTGAAGGCCGGGGATGTAGTCAAGGGCCGCAAGATGATTTTCGCC
>JAABYK010000663.1:0-1279 GCA_011775825.1 Candidatus Zhuqueibacterota bacterium
GCTAAGACGAGCGATTAATTGCCATGACTCAACTGGCAGGGTTGGAATCATATACATTTTTCAGAAACCAATACTTGGTAACCAGGAGCAAATGAATGGGGAGCTTTGTCGATGAGCAACTCAAATGATATTGAGCAAAAGGACCAATTAGTCGTTTTAATCATATTAAACCGGCTTTATGAATGGTCACAAAATTTTATCACTCGAGAATTCATTGTACTCAAACGTCAAGGGGTTGAACTTTGGATCTGTGTTCCCAACGGTTCTTCCAAGAGATGATTGAGACAGGAAGAGACTGCCCTTATAAACAACTTTATACACATTCCCGACAAATCGTTTAATCGCAAATGTGTTTGGCGCCATGTCGCGTTTCTAATCGCGCATTTTAAAAACCATTCTGATTATTACGTCTGTTCAAAATTTTGCATATTTAAATTACCGAAGAGTTCATGGCTAAATTTGTCGTTGCACTGTTTCGTAACATTTTCTTACCGTACTCAGAAACGTTTATTTATGATTCGATGAATCACTACAAAGACTTCACGCCTGTCGTATTTGCCAAAAAGAGAATCAATCATGATTTTTTTCCATTTGACCCCGTCTATGTTCCCAAGCAAATCTGCAAGGCCGGAAGGATTGCACATTTATTTTTTACTACTGGCGTTGTATCAACGGCGTGCCTGGCCGAAAAATTCAAGCAACATCAACCGAAAATCATCCACGCTCACTTTGGCCAAAGTGGAGTTTTAGCCATTCCTTACGCAAAGAAATTCAATCTGCCATTGATTGTCACGTTGCATGGAAACGACGTCGGCCTTTTGCTTGGAAAGCAAAAATATCTCCCGAAATGGTGGTTCTACACCTTGTCTTTGCAGAGACTGATTCATACCACGACACTTTTTTTAGCTGGCTCCACAGAATTGAAGGAGCGATTTCAAGAATTAGGCTGTCCGGACAACAAAATAAAAGTCCACCGTTTAGCAATTGACCTGAACAAATTTCACCTGAGCAAAAAAGAAAATCAGTCTACATCTATTTTCATGGTAGGCAGACTTGTTGAAAAGAAAGGCTTTGAATACGGTATTAGAGCTTTTGCAGCCGCCCTGAATCAATTAAACGACACCGTTTCTTCGGATGTAAAGCTTTATGTTATCGGGGACGGTCCTTTAAAAGCAGACTTAAAAGCGCTTGTACAAAGTCTGAAGCTGCAGAACTCCGTGCATTTTCTGGGCAAGCAATCCCATGAGCAAGTTTGGAAACTTTTACAAACCCAGGGAGA
>JAABYK010000663.1:1346-4798 GCA_011775825.1 Candidatus Zhuqueibacterota bacterium
CTTAGTCCCCGAACGAGATGTCGAGGGGCTGGCTCAACGCTTAAAAGAAGTTTTAATAAATCCGGATTTACGCAAAACATTGGGACAGGCAGCCCGAAAAAAAATGGAGAACGAATACAATATTAAAAACCAAATCGCAGAATTGGAATCCATTTATTTTGAAACTATTCACAAATTTCGATCTCAAAAGGAGCACTGAAACTTTTTCAGGCAAAATAATTTTGGGCAAAACAATTAAAAGCTCTATGGTAAATAGTATAGTTAAATTGCAACTTACTTTGCCGTCTCAAAGGTTCTTAGAAAACACGAGCATTTTCAGATCGGTGTAACCTTTTCCGTCAAACTCATGGTCGTCGTTTCGAACGCTCAGTTTTTTGCCGACTTCATCGTAAAAAAGCTAAGTAGGTAACGCCAATCTTCTCCCTGAACAACCCGCACTAAAGTTGCCATGCCAGCATAGATCGCCAGATACATAACGGCTTTCCACGTCAAAGTGATGGCATAGGACGAGTGTAGGATGGAAGCAATAAAATAGACGGGCACCGCTGACAATCCTGCAACCGCAAGGGTCCGGGCATAAGACCGAAACGGAAAAACTTCTCGAAAAGAGATTCCGAGTCTATCTTTGATCCGGGTTAAAACATAAAGCCAACTCACGACATTCGCCAACAAAGTGGCTGTCGGCGGTCCCGCGATTCCCATAACCATAACCAGCGGAATGCTCAAGATGAAATTTGTCACAATCAGCAAAATTGCGGAGTAAGTAATGGTTCGCGTCTCGCCAATGGCTTTGAGCAGTGACGAGTACGCCGCCACACGATGCAGCAAAATGAGCGTGTAAATCCGAAAGGGTAAAGCCGCATCAATGTAAGCTTCGGAGAACAAAACCACGATGAACTCTTCGGCGACCAGGAGAAAAAGAATCGTCAGCGGCAAAACCACGATGGCGACCTTCTCGATGGCTCGGAACCAAAGTGACAGCAATTGATCTTTTTCATCATTTAGGAAGTAGCCGACGAAGCTTGGCATCATGACCGATGCCACTGAGTAGGCAATCGTCGGTACAATAGGGATTTCCCACGAACCCACCACGTAGACCGCGTACACGGTGACCGGCAAAAAAGCCGCAACCACATACTTGTCGATCTGACGGTTCAAGCCCCATAAGATTTGTGCGATCCCCAATGGAACCGAATATCGAAGCTGTTCTCGCATCATGCCTTCTGGCAAGGGAGCCGCTTTTCCGGGGAAGTTCTTGAGGAACAAAAATGCCGACAAGCCGCAGCGAAACAGTCCGTACCCCAACAGCGCCCAAACAATCGTGCCGACGGGTTGTTGCAATAATGCCGGCACCGTGAGGGCAGCAAATTGGATCGAACTTGCAGCAATGTTTAGCCAAGCAGCTTGCTTCGCTCGGTCGATGGCGATCAGAATGTTGGGCATGGGAACCATGGGGAGTTCGAGAAACACCAGCAAGATCAAAGGGAAGGCGAGACCGTTCATCTCGAAGCCCCACAAAGGTGCAATGAAGTTAAAAGCGATTAGAATAAGGGATGCGGCGGCAGCGAAATAAAATAATGTGCGTCCGGTCAACAGGGCAAAACTTTTTCGCGATTCCTTCGGGACGCGTTCAAAGAAGTAGAAAACGCTTTCGGGTAAGCCAAGCTGAGCAAGCGTGATCACCGAGGAGTAAAGCAGAAGCAGGAATGTCAACAGGCCGAAGTCCTCCTTGGTTAGAATGCGGGTCAGCACCATCATCGAAGCCATCTGTACCAACACCATGACGGCGCGGCTGAACACGATGATCCCCGCTTTTCTGGATAGACCTGTTTTTGATGGGTTCTCAGCCATAGCGGATGGTAAAATAACAACCGAAACGCATTCGAGCAAGCAATTTCCCAAAAGAATGGGATATGGAAACTCGAGAGCCTAAACCCAACAGGCCAGAACCAAACGGACAGAGAAGAAAAGCGCACGCAAAGTCGCAGAGACGCAAAGCTTCCGCAAAGTTTTTTTTTCGAAGAATCCTGTATGTTCTTCATCTCTGTGTTATCTTTGCGCCTTGGCGCCTTTGCGTGATAATGTTTTGTTTTCTTGGGCAGCTAAACCGAACAATCCGCAGACAATCCGATGAAAAGCCGATGATAGGTCAAACCCTATCATTATACCGCACCAAAAGACCAACGCTGCTTTAAAAACCATCGCTTCTGATAGGTGAATCCACCCCTAAAATCGCGTAAATTAGAGCCACAAATTTGAAACTTCGGAAGTGGTCTTTTTATGAACGCAAGAGCTGACAACAAAATCAGGAACCGTGAAAAAATGGAGATGGGCGAATTCCATCGTCGGTTCCGTCCGTATGTGAATCGGATCTACCGAGGTGCGCTGATTCTCACGGGCAGCCCAGGCTCTGCCAAGAAATTGCAGACGGAGGTTTATTTGCGAGCGTTCATGGCGTATCTGCAAGCCGAACCCATCGCCAATTTCAAGGCCTGGCTGATTGACATTGTTAGCGATTGCTTTTTCACCTTTGGAGATCAGCAGATATCACAAACAAGTACGACGGATTCACCATATGAAAGAGCGATGGAAGTCATCGAAGCTACTTGTTATTGTTAATAGCAGGAGTGTAAAAATCAGTGAGCGAAGCGAACGTATTTTTACAGGAAGCTTCCCTGAAAGCAAAAATATCCCGACCCTTCGGGACTGATTTTTGTACTCCAAATTGAAATAAAAAGGAGTTTAATCAAATTTCGTTGATCTGTTGAATGTGGAGCGTAGAGCGTAAAGCGGACAGTGACGCTCTTCGCTTTACGCTCATCGCTCGACACAACCCAAACCACTAAAACTCAAACGCAGTACTGAAAACAAATCGGAGGTAACATGACAATCACGGAAAAAATAAAAACGGCGTTTGAACGCAATGCAAAAGCGTTGAGTTTGCGTCCGGCAGTCGGGCGGGGCACCGCGGTCACGAAAGTCCGGGTGCGGGAAGGCCTGACGTGCGACATCGAGGACGGGCCCTGGAAAATCACCGCCGACATGGGCGAAAAGCACGGTGGCAACAATGCCGGTCCCAATCCCGGTGTCTTCGGACGTGCGGCATTCGGAAGCTGCATGGCCATGGGATACATCCGATGGGCGGCCAAACTCGGCGTGCCTGTGTCAAATGTGGAAGTTGAGGTGCAGGCCGATTACGATGCGCGTGGCGAATATGGCATCCCTGACACGCCGGTGGGTTATGAGGAAGTTCGTTACGTCGTTACAATCGAAAGCTCGGCACCGGAAGAGGAGATCATGCATGTACTGGACCAGGCGGATGTGCACAGTCCCTACTTTGAAATCTTCAAGCGCGGCGTACAGAAACTCCGCCGTGAAGTCAAAATCTTGGAAACGGAGGTGTAATCATGGAAGCGAGATTACAAAGACGAATTCAGCGCTATGGCTGGGAC
>JAABYK010000663.1:4845-5482 GCA_011775825.1 Candidatus Zhuqueibacterota bacterium
AACGCGTTCTGGACGTGGCCTGCGGCACCGGATTGGTCACTTTCCGGGCCGCCGAAGAGGTCACCCACGAAGGCCAGGTTGTGGGCACGGACATCTCAAATAGAATGGTGGAATTCTCGACGCAACTTGCCAAACGATTGAACGTCGAGCATGCCACGTTTGCACAGATGGATGCGGAGGAGTTGCGGTTTTCGGACAGCTCATTTGATGCCGTGGTGTGTGCCCTTGGCCTGATGTATGTACCCGACCCCCTGAAATCGCTGCGGGAGATGCACCGCGTGCTCAAGCCCGGCGGACGGGCCGCGGCGGCGGTTTGGGGACAACGCAACCGGTGCGGCTGGGCCGAAATTTTCCCCATTGTGGACGCCCGGGTCAACACCGAAGTCTGTCCGTTGTTCTTCCAATTGGGAACCGGGGATTTGCTGAAGCAGACGTTTCAGGAGGCCGGTTTCGAGGATGTGGTGAGCGAGCGTCTCTCCACGACTTTGCACTACGATTCGCAAGACGCTGCCTGCGGTGCCGCGTTTGTCGGCGGGCCGGTGGCCATGGCCTACTCTCGATTTGACGAGAAAACGCGAGAGGAAGCGTATGCGGAATATCTGGCGTCCATCGAGCCCTACAAAAACGGACGCGGCTA
>JAABYK010000066.1:0-4670 GCA_011775825.1 Candidatus Zhuqueibacterota bacterium
ACATTTTCAACATGGTTTGCTTTCATTGTCACAGGCCGTTGAAAGTACGTAACATCAACTTCTGTGGTTGAGATGACAATTAAATTCTTTGGCCATGTTTGGGAGACTTAATTGGCTTTTTGCTCGAGACTCTCTATAAATCTTTCCACTTTCTGTCTCCACTGCACAAAAGCACCATTCGGATCGTCTTTTGGATAATTGCCATCGTAGCTGTATTGAATATGAAGGGTATTTATGATACGTCGAAATTGTTCGTTATAAGGCTTTGGGAGGGCTTTGCGAAGTTGTCCCCAGCGGGAATTCTCGGTGTTTAGAAACGCCATGACGGCAAGGCGTGCCGAATCAAACAATCGATTGAAGGCAAGTTTGTAATATTCATCTTGTAATATCTCATCCTTACTTTTTTGTGCTGCAGTAAGATTCGTGTCCGCAGTTTCTAAGCTTTTCCTCGCGCGATCAAAGGTTGGCACTGACATATAAGCCTCCGCTTCTTTCAAGGTTTCTCCATCACCAATTAAAACCTTTCCCATGAGTCGCACGCTCGTGGCGATGTCCTGACCCATGGGCTGGCCTGGCGTGCGCACCAAGACATCCACCCCAACGTCCAGTTCAGAGAAAACATCCCAGTACAGATCCTCGTCTTTTTTCGAATGCGTCGTGATCAACAAGTCAATGTCACGAGCCAAATCCGGTGCATAGACCGAGGAACCAAATTGGATGATGTCGATAATATCAGGGTCTGCCTCTTTTAGTGCTCGGCAGAGCTGATGGAGTCGAACTTGTTGTCTGCTGCCGCCTGTCATGTGCTTTTCGGATACGAATGTTAACTTTAAGAACTCATTATATAAAAGTTGTGACTCCTTGCGAGCCAGCACCCCCACAGTTAATGGAAGATTCACGCTTTTCCAAATCCTTATCCCAAAATATGCTAATTTAGGCAGAAGTAAGCAAGCAAAAATTTGCCTAAACCGGTGCTCTTTCGCTAAATGAAGCAGATGAAGCGTTTGAATTCTACTTGTTCCTTCGACTCCGCTCAGGACAGGACTTTGCCGAAACCCGTTCCTGACGGGGTCAGGACTTGTTGAGTAATCCTCTTTGGTTGCTTTTAATTCATTGAGTCATTGTGGTTTTAACAACCTTAAGCTAACAACTCAACCTGTCATACCCATTGATTACTGCCTACTGCCACTGCCTACCAATTTGCCCTTGCCTTTCGCGAGTAGTTTTGCTACATTAGTGCATCTTGCAATTTCAACCTTAGAGAACAATCCCAAGTCGAATTCCTGAATCCTTGAGCCTGTGTCAGGGGTGGGCTTTGTCAGAAAGGCACTCGGAATACACCTGTCCGCTTGTGCTGTTTCATCTTGTGCAATCCCACAAAGGGCTATTGCACTGGTACTCACAAGCATTGGACGAAAGGAGACGGAAAACGCATGAACTATGAACTCTTCAGCGAAGATTGGGCGCAGGCCTGGGCCGAGGAACTGAATCGCAACCAGGCGTATCATGAGGCCGCCGCGAAATGGGAGTGGCCCGTCGTTTTGATTCTGGAAGAAAACGGGGAAATAGAGAGCGCCTCAGAGCGCGCTATATTTTTGGATTTGTGGCGCGGAACCTGTCGGCAGGTGCGTCCGGCTACGAACGAAGATGTGGACGCTGCCCCGTACGTCATCCGGGGATCCGCTGAAGATTGGCAACAGGTGTTGGAAGGTAGACTTGACCCTATCATGGCCCTCATGCAAGGCAAACTCAAACTTCAGAACGGCGGCCTGATTGCACTGGCGCGATACGGGGCAGCAGCAAAACAACTTGTGGTGTCCGCGCGGCGGGTGAACACGGATTTCTCCGGGGAGGAGACTCAGGAGGTGAAAAAGACAGACGGCCGCCCCATGCCTCTCTCCGCACACGAAACATTTGCGACGACGAGCGCCCGGGGTCTCCGGTACGATATCTTACCCATGCGTCTTTACCAGAAGGCCAAAAAACTCGGCATCTGGAATCCACAAGAGATCGACTTTCGCCGCGATACCGAAGACTGGCAGCGATTGGATGATCTGCAGAAAGAAGCTCTTTTGCATCTGAGTTCGCTCTTTTTGGCAGGCGAGGAATCCGTCACACTCGACTTGCTCCCCTTAATCATGGTGATTGCCAAAGAAGGCCGTTTAGAAGAGGAGATGTATTTGACCACGTTCCTGTGGGAAGAAGCCAAACACACCGAGTTCTTCCGTCGCTTCCTCGATGAAGTGGCGCACGACGCAAGCGAGCTGTCGCGGTTTCACGGTCCCAACTACCGCCGGATTTTCTACGAAGAATTGCCCACGGCCATGAATGCCCTGCTGACCGACACGTCTCCGGCGGCGCAAATTCGTGCTTCGGTAACCTACAACATGATTGTGGAGGGAACGTTGGCAGAGACCGGTTACCACGCTTACTACGCCATGCTGGAGCGCAACAATTTGATGCCCGGTCTGCGCGAGGGGATCCATTATCTTAAGCGCGATGAATCTCGTCACATCACCTATGGCATATTCTTGCTGTCGAGATTGGTGGCGGCCGACGCCACCTTGTGGAACGTGGTTGAAAAGCGCATGTCAGAGATGTTGGAACTCGCACTGGCCACGATTAATGAAATTTACGATCGCTATGAAACCGTCCCTTTTGGCCTCCGTGTTGACGATTTTATCGATTTTGCTCTGGTCCAATTTAACAAACGCTTGACTCGCATTGAACGTGCAAAAGAACAGACCCTGGAAGAAATCTATCCAAGCCCAACGTAAGCGCTGTCCAGTCTATTCCATCCAAATTTGGAGATGTTTTATGAAAGCCGATCGACCTCGCATTCTCAGCGAAACCCACGAAGTCTTCAACCAGCCGCCTCCGCTTGGAGATTACAATTGTTATGACGCGGACGCTGCCTTGCAGGAAGCGTTGCATCGCGAAGGTGGCGATTGGGCCGAAGACAAGGTTCGGGCGTACGGAGCCCTGGCTGGCGGAGAGATGATCCTTTTGGGATTTCAAGCAAATGAGAACAAGCCGGTTTTCCACAGTCACGATCCTTACGGTCATCGCATCGATGTTGTGGAATATCATCCGGCGTATCATCGATTAATGGAGATCGCCATCTCGCACGGCTTGCATATCTTGCCATGGCAAGAAACGAGACCGGGTGCAAATGTAGCCCGCGCGGCCATGGAGTACTTGCACAATCAGGCCGAAGCTGGGACGGGCTGCCCGTTGACCATGACCTTTGCCAGCATCCCCACAATTCGGCATCAGCCCGATGTGGCCAAAGAGTGGGAGCCGCGCATTCTCGCCACGAAATATGAGCCGGACAATTGTCCTGCTTTCGAGAAGGAAGGGGTCACCATCGGCATGGCCATGACCGAAAAACAAGGCGGCTCCGATGTGCGTGCGAACACGACCCGCGCTTATCCTGTCGGTCAGAGCGGACCCGGCGAAGCGTATGAACTCGTGGGACACAAATGGTTTTGTTCGGCCCCGATGTGCGATGCCTTTCTGGTGTTGGCTCAAACCGAAAAAGGGCTGTCTTGCTTTTTGCTGCCACGTTGGCGTCTGGATGGGACGCGCAATCAATTCTATATTCAGCGTTTGAAGAACAAACTTGGCAACGTCTCCAACGCTTCCAGCGAAGTGGAATTTCGTGGTGCGTATGCCGTGATGATCGGTGAAGAAGGTCGCGGCGTGCGCACCATCATCGAAATGGTGGCGCTTACCCGGTTTGACTGCATGGTCGGTTCGGCATCGCTCATGCGGCAGGGTACCGCGCAGGCCATCCACTATGCAGCCCATCGCTCCGCCTTTGGCAAAAAGCTCATCGACCAACCGCTGATGCAAAACGTGCTTGCAGACCTGGCCCTTGAATCGGAGGCGGCATTGGTGTTGTTTATGCGTGTTGCTCGCGCTTTAGACAGTGCCCCCAATGATGAAGCAGAAGAACTGTTTGTGCGACTTGCCACAGCGGTGGGCAAATACTGGATTTGCAAACGGGCTCCCGGCCACACCCATGAGGCGCAGGAGTGCCTCGGCGGAGCCGGCTACGTGGAGAATTCGATTCTGCCTCGACTTTATCGCGAAGCGCCAGTGAATTCCATTTGGGAAGGCAGCGGCAACGTTCAATGTTTGGATGCGCTGCGAGCCATCGAGCGCAATCCCGCAACCCTGGAAGCCGTTGTGAACGAGGTGAAATTAGCGCAGGGCGCCGATGCTCGATTCGATGCTTTTGTTTCCCGGCTTGAACAAATATTAGCATACAAGAAAGACGCCGAATTTCGCGCTCGACGCTTGGTTGAAACTCTGGCCATCGCGTTGCAGTCGTCATTGTTGATTCGCGCCGGAAACGACACCGTTGCCGATGCATTTTGTGCTTCCCGATTGGACGACGATTTCGGACGCGCGTTTGGCACGTTGCCAGGTGGAGTCGATTGCCAAAAGATCATCGAACGTGCACGACCTCAGGTCAGTAGTTAAAAGTAGTGCAAACGTCTCGTTTGCACAATTGAACCGACACAACCGGTTCACTCCATAACCAGAAATTTTTTATGTCGACCGAGACAAATCGCAAAGTTTCGATCAAAGAACTAAACAACAAAATCAGTGTGGACCAGAACACCGGTCAGGTTTTCATGCAGGGTGCGGTGCTTCGATTGCGC
>JAABYK010000066.1:4759-20638 GCA_011775825.1 Candidatus Zhuqueibacterota bacterium
CCAACTTTTTCATCCGATATTTTCATGAACAGACCGGAGTCGTGCTGACACCAAGTTTGGACGAAGATCTCAAAGAGCTTTCTTTCGGAGACTATGATGGGTATACTCTGGAAGAAATCGACGATGAAGACTTCTGTCGTCTGGTGATCCGATACCGAACGAGTCAGGATGCGACCATTAATTGGCAGGGCATGGGCGAGAGTTTTATCGATGTCATGCTGCGGGCGAAGCGCTTCATAGAAAAATGTAACAAAGAATTTACAGGCCATCTTGTCGTAGCCTTCACCCATGGAGCCTGCATCAGTGCTTTGAGAGCCGTTTTGGGAGAGGAAGCGCTTGTCCGAAAAGATGGCATGATTGCGTTCCGAGACCATATTTTGGAACACGCCGTTCCGCACTGGCTCGGTCGATCGGAAGAACTGATTGAAGAAGTGGTTAATCAGAATTCATGTTAATAATCGCACTGCTCATTTGACCGCAATGCTCGTGCGTAATTGGAGGAACATCTAATGACTTTGGAAGAATTCAAAAAAACACTTAGCGACGAATCGCCGCCCGAAGGATTGGATAAAGCTGTTCAGGCTTTGTGGCACGATGCAAATGGCGATTGGGATACGGCTCACAATCTGGCTCAATCGGTTGGTGATACCACGGGAGCCTGGGTGCATGCTTATTTGCACCGCAAAGAAGGTGACCTGTCAAACGCTTCGTACTGGTATTCGCGCGCCAGCCGATCCATGCCCAAAACGACGTTGGAAGAAGAGTGGGAGCAGATCGTGTCGGAATTACTTTGACTGAGGTTCGGAAAAGGAATGATTTCGGTAACGGCAGTAACGGCTTATAATGTTTTGGAGATAACGGCAAGTTGGGAATAAAGGGTTATAAGGAAATAGCGGAAATAGGGAATTATGGTCCCTTATCCCCTTATTTCCGTATTCCCCTATTTCCCTATTTCCCCCAAACCTGCTTCTTCAGCTCTCCACATCCGGGGCAACATGAAGCAGGGCGCCGAGCGCTGTGGCATAGCCAGCATCTTTGGGCAAGATTAGGTTCAGATGATAAATATCGCTCACACGCTGCAGTACCTCCCGAACGCTCGGCATATCGATGAGATGTCCGGTGACCACCACGCGTTCGAGCGCCTGTGCACGAGCGGCATTGATACCCGTCACCGCGATCACCTGTCCCACCAACGTGACCAACGCCGCGGCCAGATCCTCACGACTGGCCTGAATTCCGGGTCTGGCCAACCGGCCAAAATTGACCGCAGTCACATCAGGAGGTAGGTTGCCGATTGGGCCGCTGACAACATCGGCGAGACTGAGGTCGGCGCCGTTGGGATCGCCCTGCAGGGCCAACGCGTCGATTTCCTTCGGGTCGGCTGTATTCAGAAGCAGTCGTCCCAGGCCGAGTAGCGTACCACCACCGACTCCGGTGCCGGTAATGTGCGTGTACGTGTGGCCTCGAGCCGCCACGACCGCCGTACCGGATCCCGCGCTCACCACCAGAATGGGCGTTTCAAAGGTCTCTTTCGTTAAACCAGCCAGTGCCTGGCCGCCTCGCCCAATGGCTGTCACTTCATTAACTTTGGTGATACCGCATTTGCCTATCTTGTCCGGAAGATTTCGATGCTGACCCCCTGTGACCGCGAGATCTTTGAGTGCGGTCAACTCAACTTCGCCCGCAGCCAGGACCGTTTTCACCAACTCCATGGTCAGATGTCCATCCGATGGAAGATTCCAGCGATATATTTTGCCGTTCGCATAAGTAACGGCATCCGTATTGGTGATACCAAAGTCGATTGCAGATCGCATAGAATGTTCCTTTACTTAAAATAAGAGTGCTTCACTTCAGACTTTATTTTCTTAAACGTCCCGCCGATTAGTTGATACGTATGCTCTGTGATTACAATTTGAACTTTTTCAACCTCATACCAGCGGAAAATGCTGTCCTCGTTGTTGGTTCGATACCAGAACTCGCTTTCTTCTTCATCGATCAGTTCCAGGATACCATCTGAATTTACATCTTGAAAACGTATTCTGTGACAAATGCTGACCAGACCTTTGTCATCCACATCCTGAACCGGTTCGACCACGGAGAGCCCGGAATAATCAAACCCCTCATACTCGAACAAAACCTGTTGTGAATCCGGAGTCAAAGACAGAAGTTGTCCAAACTCATGTGCCTCGCCTCCACCGCCGCCCTGATAGCCATAAATCACCAGGATTTCGTTCTTGCCGTCGTTTTCGATGTCAACAAGCTTGAATGACTGCTTGTGTACATTATTTCGCGTGTTCGGATAACAACGAAATCCATCATCCACGAAAAAGGCAACTTCTTTCGCAATTTTCCAGGTTTCTTCGTACTCCAAAAGCCAGATTGATTTTCCTGCCTCGCCATGAGAGTTTGCTGAGTTGGCGCTTGTGAAAAAACAGACGAGCGCTTCGGGTTTATCCGCAGACGTGAATGCTCCTTCGCTTACTTTTGCGAACTCATAATCACCAGCGTGTTGGCTAAACTGTCTGCCGTAGCGATCAACTTCATTTTCGAACAATTCCATGAGCATTTCTCTGTCGCCTCCGGTCAGGTTCTTTTGATGAGAACACATCGGAGGGTTAAGACCGGTCGCGAAGATCAATATTAAAAACAGGCGTCGGCGCTGTAACATTTCAGTCCATACAATTTGATCATGTTACGAAGTTGCCATCCAAAAGCTTAACTTTGTCTATTAATCTGTCCATTCGAAGCGAACTCCTTGTTCGGAATGACGCTCTCGTACCGAAATACATGTCCGTGTTACGCGAAAGATTTTTCCAAGACGTTTAGCTTGTGTGTTAAATTTTCTCTGTTTCAGAAATCGGCGAATAAAGGTAGCAGCTTCGTATTCATTGATATCGAGAAACACCAAACTATAATGTGAGTGGCAATATTTCGATTTATCAAAATCCGAATCGAGTGTAAAAAAAGTCAAGCGGCGTTGCTGCAAAAGTAGCGGGATGATTTCAGAGTCTTTCAATCCCCTACGCCCGATTTCGTAACCAATTTGGCGAAAACGAATACGCCAACCCTTCAGCAGTTGTCGTTGACTTTCAGGGAAGTGTTCATCGATCACTATCATGCTGGCGTCAATTCCAGGGCAAAGTCATCGGCATGTTCAGAAAATGCCTGACTTGCCAGCCGAACAGCTTCCGCTATCGCTTCTTTCTTAATGCTGCCCCCCCACTCATCAACGATTGCCTCCCATGCCATACCGCTTTCTACCTGCTTCAAAACTTGCGATACCATAATTCTCGTGCCGACAAAGGTAGGTTTGCCATGACAAATTTCAGGATCAACAACGATGTGACGTCCAAGTAGCTTCCGGTTCATCTTAGAATTTCCTTTCAAAGAATATTCATATGAAATTGAGAATCTTCAGTTTAAATGAGGACAAGGTTCATTTTAACACACAATCCATGAATCATTTACACGAAAACTAAAACAGATGGCTTTTTCTTATTCATCAGATTTAATGTGTTTTCAAAATTGCATGGAGATCATCTCGTAATTTGGGCAAGTCGGTTTTAATGATCTGCCATACCTCTTCTGCATCTATTCCGAAATAATCATGAGCAACAATGTTCCTGAAACCTCGTATTTTCAACCAATCTACTTGATTATTCTCTTCAATAAATTTATCAGAAAGCCTCGAAACCATTTCTCCAATTAATTATGACAAAATTCATCATTGACGCATCAAAATCTCTTTCTGCTTCATAAAAATCTTCAGCATTTTTGTACCCAGAAGAGTATTTAGCAATTTTGTCAATTGCATCCAAAAGACTTAATATATCTAATCTATCTTTTTCAGACATAAATTACTTCTTTTAAAAGATGGTTTTTAAAATGAGGCTTTATATACTTTTCTCGGCATATATCGACATCCCGATTAAAAGTTGTTTTCAATAGTTCTTTCAACTTCCTTTTTTTATTAAAGAGATCGATATCACTTTTTTCGGTTTGTTCGCCTCTTGCGAATGAGCCAATAAGACCTATTCTGATGATATGAAAATCAGATTTTAATTTTTGACGATGATTTCGTAAAAACTCAAGCACCTCATCTGTATTCAGCATCAGAATTCCTTGGTTTAGAATATTGAACAAATATCGTATATTGAATCATGTCGAATCAAACTTCGCTCGTCATGATGAACAGAGGTTGCCGGCTGAATGTTTCGTATTTCGGACGCAAGCGCTCGGTGTTGTAGTACTTATTGACATCCACGACCTTCTTGGTTCCCGCGGTAACGATGTCGATTGGCACATTGTCGTAGCATCCGTTGCGCAAGCTAATGAGCCGTCCGGAATTATCTGCCAGAACCAAATCCAGAGCCAGGTTGCCATAGGCCATGGGCACGATGGAGTCAATGGCGTCCGGGTCGCCGCAGCGAACCAGGTAACCGAGTCGCTGATTAACAATGTTGATGCGTTTGCCGTGATTATATTTTGGTGAAATCTCTTTGAGCCGAGCAGCGACTTTATCCCCAACACCGCCCAGTTTTTTATGACCGTACTGATCCTTTTCCTGACTTTCGAAGTGCATGGCCTCGTCGTCCTTCATTTGCGCCCCTTCTGAAACCAGTACCACCGCGTAGTTACTGGGATGATGTTTGCGGTCTTCCGCGAGCAGTCTGGTCAAATGGTCGATGTCAAAAGTATGTTCCGGAATGACACAACGGTCGGCCGCTCCGGCCATAGTGGGCAACATCGCCGTAAACCCGGCGTAGCGCCCGAAGACTTCGATGACCAGGAAGCGCTCGTGCGAACCCGCGGTGGTCCGCAGCTTGTGCGTTAACTCGATGGTCCGCGTAACGCAGGTGCTGAAACCAATGCAGTAGTCGGTGCCCGGCACATCATTGTCCATGGTCTTGGGGATGCCCACCACCTTCACTCCTTCTTCATGCAATCGATGCGCGTAGCTCAGCGTATCGTCCCCTCCGATGGGGATGAGATAGTCGATTTCGAGAAATTTCAAATTCTTGAGAACGTCTTCAGTGACGTCATTGATTTCATCCTGATATTTGTCCCTGAGGTGCTGCGGAACGATGGATTTCGGGAGATGACTTGGCCGGGTCCGCGAGGTGTGGATGAACGTGCCACCGGTCCGACCCGCCCTGTCGACAATATCTTCGGTTAAGACCATCACATGTTCGTGGTTATCTGCATCTTTGTCGGGGACCATGTCTACCAGACCTGCCCAGCCACGACGAATGCCCAGCACCCTGTATCCTTCACGGAGCGCCCGAAATGTCACAGCACGAATAGCTGGATTCAGACCGGGTACGTCGCCTCCCCCGGTTAGGATGCCGATTGTGCCTTTGTGAGTTGCCATAACTTTACTCCTCTGATGTAAATCTTATCCACTAAACGTACTTTTTAGCAAGTATCGTGTTCCTTGTTAAGAAAGTTATTTTTTTAGCCCTATGTCGAGAGTGAGTCTGTCGTACTCACAAGCCAGGGATCTTTAGCCTCGGACACCGATCCCGAAGCGCGAGCGTCGGGTCGGATACCCGACCGCTTACTGACAAACTGACTCACTGTCAACTGACTAACTGCTTTCTGACTGCTCACCTTCTTCAAAACTTTTTTTACCCGCGACTAATCCAGTATTTCACCCTGGTTGTTCAAAAGCTCATCAAAGCTATCGGGTTGTGAGAAGGTGGCTCACCCCGCGCTTCCTTTCCCGTTAATCCCACTTGATGGAATATTTCGGCATCACATCGATGGCAATGTCTTCTACCGAATCCAGACTGGTTTGCAATTCCGGGGTGAGGTTAGCCCAGCGGTCGAAGAAGGCTCGCACGTTCCCGTTGTCGCCGTCTCCTTCCAAAATGACCAGTTCGGAGGTCAGGCTTTTGACGCCGTCGCGGAAGTTCTCGAAATCGATGGCCCATTTGTGGCTGGCGTCATCATAGGCAATACCGTCATTTTCCAGCAGATAATTCAGGGCGATGCCGGCCGCCTTGCCATGTGCCTGTCCCAGCCCGAAACGTATGGAGCGAAACAAGCTGCCGAGGTAGGAGACGTAAAATTCTTTTTCCCTTTCTTTGTCCACCACTCCGTTGTCGATTAAGTATGCCAGTGAATGGAGGCCAGCAATGTCCGCCTTGGCTTCTTCCAAAGGGCTATAATTCGGTCCAATGGCCGCATTCACCGCCATGCCTTTTTTCGGGCCAACTTTGACGGTGCGCGGGCCAATCGCATGACAGATTTCGTGCATGAGCACAAACTGGAAAAAGCCCTCATCGGATAAATACTGCAACTGAGATTCCTCGATCAATCTCTCGCTGACTGGCTTGATGATGGCGTTGAAACGGGCCTCGAACATATTTTTCCAGAAGGTTTTCTTGGTGCCCTTCTGTTTGTGTACAGCGGGATCGTTTGGCAGGTTGGCCGCCACCGCCTGATATCCCGCTGCCATCTCGCCGGCCCGAATCACATCTTGCACGACCACGAATTTTGCCGTCAACCCTTCGACCACCGATTTGTATTCATCGGGCACGGGGAGATTCTGTTCGAGCTCCTGCAAGTACTGCGTGTAAATGTCCAGGTTTTGGGACTCCTCCTGGTCAACCACCTCGATGGAGGCTTCATACTTCGCCTTCACACCCTTGATGCCATCGGAATAGGTCTCGAATGGGCCAAATACCATATCGAATTTGCTGTCTTCTACGTCGATCCAGGCGACATCCGCGTCAAAATAGTTGTCCGTAGTTAAGGCATCGGCTTTGAGGCGCAGGAACTTTGCGAATGATTCATTATCCGTCAGGTCGGCGCACTCGTTGAGCAGTTTGACCATGGGTTCGATGTATTCTTTGTATTCTTCGTGGTAGCGAACCGCTTTGTAGGCACCCTTGCCGTCTTTTCGAATGACCGTATAGGGATACATGAACTCTTTTTGCTCTTCTTCCGTGAGGGTTTCGTAATACGCGTCAAACTCTTCGGCGGTCATTCCGCGCGGGTAGAGTTCGTCCCCCGGATAGTAGGCGCGATTGCCAATGAACGGCTCATGGTCGTTTAGCAATTCAAAGGGGCCGGCATTACGTTTGAACAGCGTCAGCAATTTCTTGGCATACGGATTGTCTTTGACTTTTTGCAGGCTATCGCGTAAGGCCAGCCCATACTTCGACGTTTGATGCCAGTAGATGGTGTCCACGTATGAAGCCGCTTGTACCAGCTTTTTCAAAATCAACTTGTCAGTTTCATTAAGTTTGCTGGCATCGTAGTGCATTTCGTAGGGAGCATACTGTGCGAGATGCTCGTCGATCTGCGCTTTTTGTGCATCTGTCAATGAAGACGGGTTCCCACATGACATAAGCACGACACAACACGCAACGATGATTTGCTTCATTTTTCCTCCTTAGTGCTTCCCTCGTTTCTTTAGAACAACCGTCAAATAACGAATGACGGAGTTTTCCGTTTTCGTTTAAACACTACCTAAATAGCCGATATTTTGTTTAAGAATCAAGAAAAAATTGGCTCATGCGGATCGCTTCCAGGGGAGGCAGTTGCAGAAGATTCGGAAATCGCAATTCGCTCCAACGGCTTCTTTTTTTCCGCTTTAAGAGAAAGTCTCATTATGACTTGCGTTGATTCACAAAATCGTATATAATTATGAATTTTTGTGGCTGGCTTGATGAGAAAAGGGTGATGATGTGGGATGATTAAATCGTGGTTGGTATGAAACTCGAAAAGATGCACAATAAATGTCTGTGGGCTTGTATGAAAATCAGATGAATTCCTGGTCTGGACAAGCCGAAATCTTACTACGCCAGATTTTTAAGACAAAGACACTTGGACACAGATTTTCCCAGCTCAGGGGCCCCGCAACCAAATAATAATGCTGTAATATATTAGCCACAGATACTCGCAGGTTTGTGGTACGGATTAAGACGGTCAAACTTTCCCGAAATCGATTTCTTTAGGAGTGGCAAGCATATGTGCTTAACCTACTTGCGGATTTTCGATATAAGAGCATGTTGGATGTCATCCAAACAATCCGTGTCAATGGGTGTGAATCCATGGCTTGTCAAAAACTTTGCTAAAAACACCGTGTTTCATATTTGTAGGAAAGATTGTCACTGATGTCTCTGGTTTGAATTGAGCTTTTAACTCATAAATTAGTGTTAATCAGCATCGCATCAATCAGAGTTCAAAGAAAGTGTCCGGCACCGAGTTTCTTATCAGTTTCACAATTTCAAATATCTTTGGCCAGATTTTAATGGTTTAATTCTATATTAGAAGGATGACACTTGCTACCATTGGCTTTTTGGAGAAAATCTGTGAAGGGTCTCTTAATTGGAATTTCTGTCATGAGCTGTGTGTTTGAGGAGCTGGCCCAAGAGGGCATCATCTACATCCAGTCCCAACGTGAGCGCATAACTCGAAGCAGGATAGCTCACAATGATGACCGGTACCGCACCCTAATTTTGCTGCTATCGTCAAATGACACGGCCCACACCGATGGATCAACATTGACTGTCTCGGCTTCTTCATATGGGTACCATCCGATTTTAAGTACGATATTTTTGTGGAATTCGTTTACCTCTTGCGCTTTCAGCTTCCGAACTCGTGGTGTGGGATCTCGCATTTTAGACATGGAAGAACGGCCTGCGATAATTGCTACATCAATATGATGATGAAAAACTTCCCTTCCATTTGATTGGCTCCATTCTGATTTTGGTGATCTGATTACAAAAATGGTGTCTCTTCAACGTTGGTCGCGACGGCACCCTACCCATGGCTCGAGCTTCATGGGAATAAAACGGATGCCGTTTACCGTCTGCTCACTCTCCGTCTGACGAAAGCCGAGTTTTTCATAAATATGAACGGCATTTGGAGAAGAATGAACGGTGACCGCATGCAGGTCTGGTTCATGTTCGTGACAGATTGCCGACGCTTTGTCCAGCAAATTCCTGCTCATCCCTCTCCCCTGGAATCGTTTATCGACAAAAAGCAGGGAGACATGCCGGTGGTTTCGCATCTCGATCATGCCCACGAATTCGTCTGTTGTTGTGGCCACCAGAACAAAGTGATTGCTTTGAGACCTGTGCCGCAGAAGATCGGGTTGAACGTATTTCAAAAACTCAGCAATGCCTTGTGGGGAATAATGTTGCGCCACGAAGTCATTGAACACGCGAATCACCAACTCACAAACCGCAGGTTCTTCCCCGGACTGCATCGGTCGAATGTGCCAGGATTCCGTCATTATCACACACGTTCCTCTGTTCTGCACAGAGTCAAAACTCGACCAACCTTTTAATGTATGTTATCTTCTCTTCGGACAGTCCCTGCAGTTCCTCTTCTGTCACATAGCCTTCTCGCAGCAATCTGCCGAAAACATAGATGAGCACGGAATAGCGATAATCATATTTTCCGCCCATGTCTTTTCGCCGTGCGCTGAGATAATTGTATAGTTCCCAGACATCCTGGTCTTCTTTGAAATTTTGTACTTTCTTTTGTACCTTCTCTTTAATCTCTTGCATTTCCCGGCGATAAGCATTATCGAAAGCCGCTCTGGCGATTTTCTTCTCCGTTTTGCTCCATGTTAAATCGCGGACACTCATAATGGAATCCTTTTTTTATATTTTACAGCTTACCGAGAGAACTCGGTCAGGAGTAGATTTGAAGAATTGAAATACAAAGTTAATCACCGATCAGCCTGGCCACAGCCAGCCAAAAACGCCTGCGGTCAGCAATCCGTAAATCAGTGCGTCCAGAAGATTCTTCGCGATGGCGCTCCACGGCCGACCGAACCAAATCGCATCCTGAACGATACCCATTCCGTAAGCCAGCCATGTTGCCGTGCCCACCATTCGGAATACTTCCAGGTATTCGGCTCCCCGCTCCAACGTACGTGAGGCAAGATACGCGACGAGGAAGCTAACGACAAGATAGAAGACGAAAGAAAGCACCATGCTCTTTCCCATCGCTGGAACGCCTTTGGGCAGGACGGTCATGAACGCGACCGGACCTTCTTCAAATTTCTTTTTTACTTCTGGCTTATTGAGGTCGCTGCGAGACGCCACGTTTGGAATGTTGTACTGACCGGGTGCCAAGTCTTGTGGTTTCAGCGCGTTCCTGGCGGCTTCTTCGTCGGGCAATCCTTTGTAGTCGGTCTTGTGATATGGAAGGACGGCCCAAACCACAAAGCTCGCCAACCAAACAATAACGGCAGATAGAACGATTGCTAACCACAACGACGCAATTGTAACCATCATTTCCTCCCTCGTTGGATATTAAGAACGGATTTTCCTTCCCTCCCTGAGACTGACCAAACGTACCTGTTCGCCTCCAGGTGAAACAGACAAGACTTAACGTTTGCCAATGGTTTTTTCCAGGTATTGTTGAATGTTCTCGCGTACTTTCGTCGATGCCCAAATTTTAGCAGCTTCGGGATCGAAGTTTTTGTATTTTTCTGCATGATCCAGGGTGGGCTGACGGAGCATGCGCTTGGTGAGTTCGAAGGTGTCTTGCGGAATCGCTCCTAATCTCTCAGCGATTTGAGCGGCGGTGTCCAGCAAATCGTCGGCTTTCGTGGTTTCATCAAGTAGCCCCATCGCTTTGGCCTGGTCAGCCGTGCACGTTCGTCCCGTGTAAATCAGGTTCTGAAAATGAGGGGTGGGCACAGCAAAGCGCATCACCTCCAACGGAAATGTGGGGAAGGGCACGCCCACCAGCAATTCCGGAACGCCGATTTTGCCTTCGCCTTCAGCCATGATGCGGTAATCACAGGCGCAGACAAGGACGCAACCGCCGGCGATGGCATGTCCGTTCACGGCGGCCACGACCGGCTTTGGGAAGGCGAACAGCTTCAGAACGCAATCGGTCAGCATTGGCAGGAACGTATCCAGATATTTTTTGCCGCCATTGACGACTTTGAACAGATCCACTCCGGCGGAAAAACTTCCTCCGGTACCGGTGAGTACTACCGCATGAGCCTCGGCCGTTTCGAGCTGTTGCAACTGGTCGATGAGACTGGCGAACAAATCCGTATCGATGGCGTTCACTTTCCCGTGCTCCATCCTCAAAATGGTGACAGAGCCTCGGCTTTCTTTGTGAATCAACTTGGCCTCCTCTTGAAGTTCATCTCAAGGGTAACTTACAAATAAATTGGGAGTTGTCAAGTTTTTATTTTGCTTAGTTCATTCTTTCGGATCGCTATTTTAATGTGGGATTTTATCTTAAATCAGTAACGGGGTTTGAGAAACATGCAGCGCCCTTTGATCGATGCGACGCATCTTCTCACCAATCATTTCCAATCAACCATCTCGATCTCTTCCCCATCCGTTTTCAAAATAACCGCGGCATGTTGGTCCGTTCGCAAGACTTTGGCGCCAATTGCCCGAAGTCGGTGCAGCACTTCAGGATGCGGATGATCGAATTTATTCAATTCACCAACTGAAATGATCGCCAACTGCGGCTGCACAAGATTCAAAAATTTTTGAGTGCTGGAGGTCCGGCTGCCGTGATGGTTTACTTTCAAAATTTCACTTTCCAGCAACTTGCCAAATCGTGCAATGCGCCATTCGCCGTCTTCTTCCACGTCCCCGGCCAAAATCATGTCCACCTGACCGTAACTGATTCGTAGCGACAGAGAGCCGTCGTTGGCCGAAACCTTTTCGCCCTCCAAAAATCTTTCCGTGGGATGCAATACGAATATGTGCACCGGCGCAAATTCATCCAGCACTTCACCGGCTCTCATGATTCGGTGGCGGATGTTGAGACTGTCAATCAAACCTAGATATTCTCGGTAAAGTTCGGTGTCTTTGTGGTCGCCATTGTCCCAAACCTCGTGCACCGGAAATCTGCGCAGCAAATGGGGCAGACCCCCGAGGTGGTCGGAATCGGCATGAGACAGAATCATGACATCGATGTCCCGAATGCCCTGTCGTTTCAGATACGGTTCGATCACCCATTTGCCGGCATCGTAGCTCAGACTCCGCGGTCCGCCGTCCACCAGCGCATGTAGACCGTCGGGAAAGGCAACCAGCACCGCATCTCCCTGGCCCACATCCAGGTACGTCACGGTCAGAATGTCGTCTTCATGAACAATGCTGCGCCAGACAAAGAGATTGGTGAGAATCAGCAGATAAATGATGAACCAGCGACGAGTTCTTTTCTGCTTGAGATTCACCAAAAACAACAGACCGGCATAATAAAACAGGGCATATTGCATGGAAAACTGATAAATATTTTTAAATGCCAGCGGCAGTTGACTTGCCCATTTCACGGTTTCAATTAAGATGTGCAAGAAAAACCAGGCTGCCGCCTGATACATTTCTGCCAGCGGAGGGATGAGCAGATTCAGGACAGAAGCTACCATGGCGCTTGCCAGGCCTCCAAAAGACAGCGGCACGATCAGCAGATTTGCAAACAACGAAAAATTAGGCAATCGATTGAAATAGAGAATGGTGAAGGGCAGGGTACCCAGAAATGCCGCCAGGGAAACCAGAAAGAGCTCAACCGGATAGCGCGCAAAAACGCTGTTTCGGCATCTATCGTAGAATTTCTTAACCGCAAACACGCGTCGCAGACGAGGGTAAAAGTACACGATGGAGGTGACGGCGGCAAACGAAAGCTGGAAGCCGGATTGAAAGAGTTCGAGGGGATTCACGGCCAGGATGATCAGAGCCGCGACCGCCAGGATATTGAACACATCGGTATTGCGCTCCAGGAGCATGCCTAATAGCAATAGCCCACCCATAATCGATGCGCGCACCACCGGCGGCTTGAGGTTGGTCAGATAAGCATAAAATACCAGGGCTGCCAGCGTCAGGAACACACGGGCGATTTGCGGAATGCGGAAGAAACCGAACACGCCCATGAAAATCAAAATAATGAACCCCACATGCAGACCGGAGACTGCCAGAATGTGGATCACCCCGAGCTGGGAGAATGCCTCTCGCAGTTCAAATGGAACTTCGCCGCGTTCTCCAATCAAAAGTCCGCGCAAAAGCACGGCTTCCTGAGCGGGAAAATGTGTTTGGACGTAATTATCCAAATAGCTCTTGGCGGGATAGACCAGGTCGCTCAGAAACCAATTCCCATTGTCCGATGAGAGGACTTCAATTTGCGAGGTTTTGTCGACATTCATAATTCCGTAAATTCCCTGGGCGGCCAGGTAAGCCCGGTAATCAAATTCGCCGGGATTCCTCCGATCCCTGGGCTTTCTCAATTTGCCACGCACGATAATCTCATTCCCGTAGCCGATGCCGCGGTTCCACTCCCGCACGCTAACCAGGACCTTACCCTGCGTCTCATACACCTCTCCATCGAAAAAGATGTCGTTCACGGCAATTGTCAAATTGGTCTTCTTCACCCGGCGTTCGGGATAATTTGTCACCAGTCCGGAAAGCGCTACCGGTTGTCGGTGATTCGTAAAGTGGGAAATGTGATTTCGGGGCAGGTAGTCTGTCGCTAACTGATACCGCAAAATCCCGACAGCCACCAGAGCCGTGATCAGGCAAACATCTCTAAAATGCAGATTTCCTTTTTCAGCGTACCACAAGGTAAAGGCGATGAAAAGTGGAAAAATGGATAGAAAAAACAGAATGGCTAGATGCGGATCGAAGTGCCTGGCGACCAAAAGGCCGGTCACGTAAAGGGCGAGAACCTTTAATGCGGGTTTGGACTTCATAACAGGCCACTTTCGTTTCGCCCATGGGCGTCGTTAGAATTCCATCAAACCGGATTCAACGTCTCTTCGTTTCCAAATCAAATCTGGGGGCAAGTGCAAGAGGTGGGATGTATCAAAAACGGTCCGAATTGTCGACGGAGGCCATTTTAGCCTCGTGACCTTTGCTTAACCCAACGAACCAAATCGTCCACTTTTGCCTCTAATTCGTCAAGGGAGGCATTATTCTCAATTACGTACTCGGCGCGCTTCACCTTCTCGGCCAGCAGCATTTGCGAGTCAATACGTTTGATGATTTCGTCTGTCGGCAAATTGTTTCGCTGCTGAATCCACCGAATTCGGTTTTCTAGCGGGGCAGTCACCACGACAACCGCATCGAGCATTTTATCCATGCCGGATTCATAGATCAAAGCGGCCTCCACCCCGACGAGTTCCTGGTGTTCTTCTTTTTTGAGTCGACGAGCTTCATTTTGAATCCAGTGCAGAACATGCGGATGAATGATCCGGTTGATGCGTTTACGCGACCCAGGGTCTGTGAACACGAGTTTGCTGAGCTTTTCTCGGTTTAGACCGGCTTCGGAGTAGACCTCCTCGCCAAATTCACGAGTGAGTGCTTCCCGGATTTCCGGCAACGTGTTGGTAAGTTCTTTCGCTACCGGATCCGCTTCAAGAATCGGAATGCCCTTCTGTTTAAGAAAATTGCAGACAGCGGTTTTACCGCAACCGATTCCGCCAGTGACTCCGAATAGAAACATGGATGTTTGGTTTCGGCTTGTCCAGGGTAGGATTTAGAAAAAACTCACTCTGATACTATCGAATTCCGTACCGTCCAACGCGCTACCATCGAAACTTGAGTGATCGTACTGAATGTCAAAATGGTTCTGGACAAATGTCAGAATACGACTGCTGTACAGTTTGGGACTGAGAATGCGGGCTAATTTGAGCGCACCCGAAAGGCTGATCCCGTAGCCGTCCGCATCAAAAAGACGACTGCCTCCGACATCGTCCAGCGAACCTCGCCGGATCGCAAACACGTCGAGAAATTCCAGCTCCCAGCCGCTTGTATTTTGAACGTTTTGATCGGCATTGCCTCCGAGTACATTGTCGAAAACGTCGATGTCTCCCAGGCCACCTTCATACTCGAAACTGCCATCCGGGTCGCGCGTCACCAGTCCGTCTTCGGCCTCCGACGACCATTCGAAAGATAGCACCCCCAGGTCGATGGTTGCCGTGGAGTACATGAGTCCGGTGTTGACGCTCAAAGCCATGCGCGCCACTCTGGGCAGCGGGTCCGCTTGGTTGGCATTTTCAAAGAGAATGCTGTCTCCGATATTGCTCTTTGAGTAGCCAAAGCCGGGCATCAGGAATGGATGCAAGCCGGGAATGAGTATCTCAAACGAGTTTTCGGAAAGCTCGGAAATGGTTTGAAGAATCGGCCAGTGAAGCAAGACTCCGAAATCATGAACGTTTGCAGTCGCCCGTCCAGTGCCAATTTCAGCCCCGGCACCAACGCTGCTGAGATTCGATTCAATACTTTTGAAATTGAAGCCAAAGCCAAGTTTCACAAAATAGTCCAGGCCAACTCCCACGGACCAGATGTCGGCTTCCTCCGAACTGCTGAACGTGGCGATGGGCTCCGGGCCTGTTTCATCGGTAATAACTTGTTCTCCGAGGTTGATTCTGACTTTGGAATAACCAAACCCGACGCTCACTGGAATGCTTTCATTTAATCGTCTGAAGTTATATCCAAGCAGAATGGAGCCGGCTTCAAAAGTCAGTCCTTCAATCCCGAATCCTGGCAGCCAATTGGTTTTACTTGGATAGAATTCGGCGTGCAGTGAACGGTCCATTGCAGCCAGTCCGATGTGCGCCGGATTGAAGGCCACCGAAAGGGCGTCGTGCTCCGCAGATGCGACCGAAGCGCCGGCCATGCCGTTTGCTCGTGTCGAAGGCTGAATCAACATGAACAGGACGGCGGCTTCACTTTGGGCTTGCAGTTGCTGAAGAGGCAGCAAAACAAGCAGCAACGAGAAAAGACTTAATGTTTTCATTTTCCCGACCTCCCTGAATAAGTCCGCTTAATAGTTCGTATTTTTGACAAAACTGAATGTATCATTTTAAAATCCAAAGCGAAGAGCGAGAAGCGAATTTAATCGCTCTTCACGCTAAGGCTCAACATTGGTTGCAGCCTTCAGACTGACCCG
>JAABYK010000066.1:20733-27890 GCA_011775825.1 Candidatus Zhuqueibacterota bacterium
CTTCTAAATCCGGAGAAAAAAATCCAAAAAAGTTCGGATCTTCTGTCGCTTCGATCACCAAAGAATATTTTAAATCAATCATAGGATTTGTTAGCTCCTTTTCTTAAGTCCTGCGGCTTTGAGAATTGCATTGCATGTTCCTGTTGGAACTTCCTTGGAACCATGAAAATCAATTCGAATTAACTTATCATGACCTTTCTTGCCCTAGTAACGAATAGATCCTTTTTGCTTTACAAGCTTAAAACCGTTCTTCTCAAGAAGTCGCACAAGTTCGCCAAATTTCATGGATTACAACACTTCTCGTTTCAATCCCAACCGGATTTACTTTATTAGGCTTCACCGATTGACATGAATAACCATCCGAGTGACGTTGCCCTGCTTCGGGATGTTCTTAAATTCTACTTCGTCCACTAAATTCTTGATGAGAAACATGCCCCATCCGCGGACATCTTCACAGCCATTGACTTGCTCGTCGATCTTGGGGACTTTGCTTTCGCACTTGAGGCTTTTTCCCTGGTCGCTTACCTTTACCTCCAGGCTCTTCTTGCTTGCCTTCAAGGTAACCAGGACCTTAGTATCTTTCTTCAATCGGTTACCGTGTTCCATGGCGTTGGTGCAAGCTTCGGAGACTGCGGTTCTTAAGTCGTCGACCCGGCTTTGATGAAATCCCATGAGTCGGGCCACGGCTGCCGCCGATTCCATGGCAACCTTCTCGTATCCCAAAACGGATGGAATATGCACTTCAATGGCTTTTTGCTTTTTAGGCATGGCTGTTTCGCTATGAAAACTTCAGAATAACTAAAGTTACATCATCATGAAAGTCCGAACCGTGGATGTAATTTTGCATATCATTCACCAATTTGTCGATCATTTCGTCGGGAGCAAGATCCGCAAATCGGTGGATGGATTGAGACAATCTCTCAAATCCATAGGATTCATAATATCCATTCATTGCATCCACGATGCCATCGGTATAAAATATCAAAATATCTCCCGGCTGCAGATCAAAAGAGAGCTGTTCGTACCTGGCTGATTTTACAATCCCGAGCGGAAAACGGTCGGTGCTTTTGGCTTGAGGTAAGAAACTCACGTTGCCGTTTCGCCAGAGGTAAGGCATGGTTTGGCCGGCATTCGTGTAATAAAATTTGCGTTTTTTCGAATCCAGGATGCCGAAAAACAGAGCCACAAACATGTGGTTTTGAATGTCCTTGTTTAAACGACTGTTGACCAGCTTCAAAACCTCATCGGTTTGAGCTTTTTCTTCTGCGGCAAATCTGACGGCACTCATGGCCGCCGTCATCACCATGGCCGCCGATACCCCGTGGCCGGACACGTCGCCGACTACCATACCGAGTCTGCCGTTCTCAAAATGGATGAAATCGTAAAAATCGCCGCCGACTTCTTTGGTTGGAATGGATTTGGCGCCGATTTGAATTCCGGGAATCATTGGATACCTCTTCGGCAGCATTTGGGACTGCATATCCTGTGCCACCTTAAATTCGTGCCACATGCGGGCATTTTCACGCAGCGATTTCACCATCCGGTTAAATGACTTGGCAAGCGTGCCCACTTCGTCATTCGACTGATGGTCAATGGAGATGTCCCAATTTCCTTTGGCCACTTCTTTGGTGCTGTCCGTGAGCCGCTGAATAGGCTTAAACATCTGACCGATGACAAAATTGACGATGAGCACTCCCGCCAGAAGCGCCAATAGAAATACCTGGATCAGTGTTTGTCGCAGGGCGTCGCGACTTGCAAAGACGTCTTTTTCGTAACCAGTGGCCAGAATCACCCAATCCCAGGGAGCAAAATATTTGTAGTAGCCGATCTTACTTTCGCCTCTTAGCCCCTTAGCCACGGTTCCTTGTCGATAGTAAATGAAATCGGACGTGCCGTGGACTTTGTCGCGAGCATCGATGCTATCCAGCATGGCTTTAATGTGCGGGAATTCGTCCGTGTACAGGGAGGTGCCGACGTCCGAGGGGTGCACCAACAGCACGCCCTTCTCTGATCCGTCGGCATTATCTAAAACAGCAATATATCCATCCTTGGCAATTTTGATGTCTGCGATTTCCTGTTTCAATTCTCGGGAAGGTTCCAGCGAGTTTTTGTAATGCCGATCGCAGAGGGCAAACGCCTGCTCAGTTTTGGTCATGAGCAGCTCTCGGGCCAGATCTTTGATCTTCCACTTGGATTCACGGTATCCGATGAAGCCGGTTATGCCCACGGTTAACATGAGCACGGCAACTGCTACTGAGATGAGTTTTAGTTTAAAGGACATGTCTTTACAGCCGACTCCAATGAGAAGATATTGACGCTAATCCGCTTTTTAGACGTGTTCCAAAACCCATCAACGAATTAACTCCTTGCTATCTACGTTTTCTTGTTTCGCTTTCACTTCAATTTCTGCGATTTGTTCAGTCGAAAAACCAAGCAGTTGGTACAATTTTTTTCTTTCAAGTTTAGCTTTCAAAGAAGGAGAAAGTTGTAAATCCAGATCTTCCATTTCATCCCAATACTCTGCGGTTGAATGCGTCTCCCAGAAAGCTTCAATTTCTTCGAAAGAATTAAATTCTTCGGCCATTGGCTCTTTAGACAAATTTTAAGCCTATTCTAATTCTCTATCTATTTCACGAAGGCTCTCGATAACGCAATTCTTATATACAATGAGTAGTCGTTTTGGAATTTTTATTGAAACCAATTTTGCCCGCAAAATGTCCCGATTACCAGTTGACATCTAAGTTCAGACCTGTTCCGGCTTCATGAGGTGGCGTGTGATATGAATCGTTCTCAGTCCATTTCTTTGCCCAGTATTCGACAACATCTTGGGGAGCATCTAAGTCATTGTGATCAAAAATTCCCGGCTGATCCTGAGAAAATTTTGATTCACCACTTGCGTAATCTAGCAGGTGCTCAAAAGGGTCATACCACAATCCCAACAGGTGTCCGACAAATGCCTTTGCCTCCCAGCCTAATTCTCCCATTACGGATTGGAACTCTTCGGTAAAATGTATTTGATCGTGGTCGCCAAGTTCGGCAATTTTTATCCACTCATCTTTATTGCTTATTGGCATAAGAAACCATCCTTTAACTTAAACCTTAGAACCAATCCCAAGCCGATCTATTTTCTTCTGCAAACCCAGTCGACTGAGGCCGAGTTTCCGTGCCACTTCGCTTTTGTTCCAGTTGTATTTGTCCAGAGCTTCTTGGATCAAATGCTTCTCCAATTTGTCCACGGCGCCACGCAAGGAATCGGCAGACAGCGCGGCGGGAAGTTCAATATTGGCCGCCGCTTCTTTTATCTTGTAAGACAAATCTTCCGGTTGAATGATGGCGTTTTCCCCGGCTAAAGTTATGGCGCGCTCCACCGTATTTTCCAACTCACGGATGTTTCCCGGCCAGTCGTATTCCATCAACCGTTGCATCGCTTTCTTTGAGAACCCCTTGATCTCGGTCTCGAGCTTCTTTTCATATTTCTTGGTAAAATGGTTCACAAGCAGAGGAATATCCTCTCGACGTTTTCTCAGCGGAGGCAGGCGCAGCTCGAGGACATTCAATCGGAAGAATAGATCTTCGCGGAAACGGCCCTTTTTGATCTCCTTTTCCAGATCTTTATTTGTGGCCACAATTACTCTAACGTCCACCGTGATTTGCTTGGTTCCGCCAACCCGACGAAAACTGCGCTCCTGGAGCACGCGCAAGATCTTGGCCTGGGAACTCAGCGGCATGTCGCCGATTTCGTCGATAAACAGCGTTCCGCCATCGGCCTGCTCAAAATAACCGATATGTTTTTTCACCCCCGTGGCCACCCCCGACTCGATGCCGAAAAACTGGGACTCTACCAAATTTTCCGGAATAGCTGTGCTGTTCACCGGCACAAACGGTCCGTCCTTGCGCGGACTGAGATAGTGGGTGGTCTTGGCCACCAGTTCCTTGCCGGTGCCGGTTTCGCCGTAGATCATGACATTTGTCGGGTTCTTGGCCACATTCTTGATTTGCCCCAGGACTTTGCGGATGCTGTCACTCTGTCCGATGATTCTTCCGCTTTCGTATTCTTTTTGTACTTCTTCGCGCAAGGCGATGTTTTCGAGTTGCAGTCTTTCCTGTGCTTGTTTGAGGAATTCGTACAGACGCAGGTTCTCCAGTGCTGTGGTGGTGTGACTCGCCACGGCGTCCAGCAACTCGTGGTCTGTCTCCGAATAGCTTTCACCCGAGAGTTTCATTCCCAAAAACAGTCCGCCAAAAACTTTGTCGTGACCTGTGAATTCGAGCCAGACCGAGGAATTTTCGGTGACATTGCTCGCATTCGTTTTCTTGACAAATTTTTGTAGAAGCGCCTTCTTTTGTTTGGCCGTTTTGCGAGAAAAGTGAGAATTTTGCA
The DNA here is from genome assembly GCA_011775825.1 of Candidatus Zhuqueibacterota bacterium. Taxonomy (GTDB): domain Bacteria; phylum Zhuqueibacterota; class Zhuqueibacteria; order Oceanimicrobiales; family Oceanimicrobiaceae; genus JAABYK01. The sequence goes on from JAABYK010000066.1 coordinate 25,115, forward strand.
GTTCTGATTCGAGCTTGGATAAATTTGGATTCTCGAAGCCACGCTCTGCCACGACTTGCCATCCGTTTTGGGAAGTGGAATTCAAAGCCAGGCCATATTCAACGCCAAATGTGCCCATCAGGATGGAAAGCACCTCTCTGTAAATCCGGGCGCTGTCCCGACAGACGTTGAGGGCTTGAGCCACTTCGTACAAAGTCTGAAGATGAAACACCTTGCGTTCGAGCTCGTGTGTGGAGGCTGTTTGCGTGCTGGATAGTTTCATGATATAAATAGGTTCCGACAATTGTGGCCAAAAATGGACACTTGATTAGAATTGAATAGTCTTTCAGCAACCATAAATTTCTCAAGGGATACTTGAAACTGAGTGTCGGCTAAGTACATAGTTTCATAAATACGGTCTCACGCATAGTCGCTGCTGATTATATTGGACAGGTTAACAGGATGAAAATCCTGTTCTATCATTTTAGTTAATCATATCTCTGTGCGTCAATTCTCTGACTTTTCTTTTTATTTCAACTTTTCTTTCTCCAAATCGGTCGCGGTTAGATAATTTACCAATTGAACTTCATGAGCCTTGACCATACGGCGAACCGACTTCAGTTCCAGAATAACCGCATCTTCAACAATTACATCGGCGTCGAACTCCCCAACAACCTCATTGTCATGAAAGACCGTGATTGGGCGTTGTGTTTCAGCTTCCAGTCCAGCTTTTTTGAACTCGATTAGTCAACATTTTTCGTACACAGACTCTAAAGAGCCGAATCCCATTTTGTTGTAGACATGGTAGGCACGGCCGATTATCTTTTCAGTCAAATCCATATGCTTCATAATAACCTCGATTAGGTTATGATGATTATTTTGATTTACCGGATTTGGATTTCTATTCCATCCTGTTCATCTTATTCATCCCGTCTAATATCTTTTTTGTTTCAGGCGCCTTCCTGCACTTCTAAGCTATATTTTATGAAATCGTGTACTACGCAACAAAAAAGGCCACCTCCCCACATCTGATGGCCCTCATTTTCAGACATAAAAACTACTCCCTCAAAAATCAGTCACGATTAACCCACGATATCTTCACCACCATCTACGCGAATGACGTTACCGGTCATCCAGGCGTTGTCCTGGTGGGAGAGAATGGCAATGGCTTTGGCGACATCCTCGGGTGTGGTAAGTCGGCCCATGGGATTTCTTGCTTTGGCCTCGGCGACCATTTCTTCATTTCCGGGAATTTTTCGTAAAGCGGGGGTGTCGGTCACGCCCGCTTGAATGGCGTTGACTGTGATGCCCTTGGGCGCCAATTCCAACGCCAGTTGTCGACAGTGTGATTCCAAAGCTGCCTTTGCTGCAGAAACCGGGCCATACGTCGGCCAGACGCGATGCCCGCCGGAGCTGGTCATGGCGTAAATGCGGGCGCCTTTACCCATGAGATTTCTAAACAGCAATTCTTGCGTCCAGTAAAGCAGACTGTTCGCCATAACTTCCAGCGTCATGTCTATCTGGGCTTTGGTTGGCGCTTGTTTGGGATCGTCCGGGACAAATTGTTTCAGTGTGCCAAACGCAATGGAGTGGAGCAGAACGCGTATTTGTGCATCTGCACTTGTTTGCACCTCTGCGTTCATGCGCTCCAGCGCTTCTTGCCGCTTTTCAGGATCCGAAGCATTGATGTTGAAGAAAAGCGCTTTTCGATCCTGACCTCTTATCGCATCCATGACTTTCTCCGCATTGGGCAACGTGGCTTTGCGGTCGAGATGCACGCCAAAAATGTGGAATCCATGTTTTGCCAACTCTACTGCTGTGGCTCCGCCGAAACCGCTTGAGGCGCCCAAAATCAATGCCCAATCGTTCTTGTCCGCCAATGTGCCCTCCTGTGATTTTCTGAGTCAATTAGTAACTTTGTTAACAGTAATTAAAACAAGTTTTGGAAGAATGTCAAGCGAATTAATAGGTCGCTTATTTAAAAGAAACGTCGGGCACAATCGAAAAGATTGCGGTACAATTGGATGTTGGAGATTGAGGTGGAATCTATTCCACGAAATTTCTTAATTCTCGAATATCCGCAATCATGAAATCCGGTTGGGCCGCTTGCAGGATTTCTTTGCTTCGGAATCCGTAAGTGACAGCACACGTTTTCGTCCCCGCCTGTCGACCCGATTCGACATCCGTGGTCCCGTCGCCGATCATGAGGGCTCTTTCCGGGTCTGTCTCCAGTTGTTTCAGCACATGTTGAACCGGTTCTGGATCGGGTTTGCGTTTGGAGAGAGAATCGCCGCCGACTATCAGAGCGAAATAGGAATCGATGCCCAGTCCTTTCAGAATGGAGCGGGTGAATTCTTCCGGTTTGTTCGAAATGACGGCCATCCGCTTTTGACGAAAATACTCCAGCGTTTCTTTCACGCCCGGATAACAGGTGGAGAAATCGAGACAATGCTCTCGATAGTGCTCGCGAAAGAACGAGATGGCCTCGTCCACGTTCGGTTGCAGCGACTCCGGTAGTGAACGTTCCATGAGCCGGCGGACACCCTCGCCGACATACTGCATGACCTCGGCCGTCTCCAGCGAAGTGAGTCCTAATTTGTATCTCGCATAGTTAACCGAGTTGGACAAATCCTGCCGGGTATCGACCAGTGTGCCGTCAACATCAAAGATGAGGAGATCGATTGGATGCAGTTGCTTACTCATCTTTTCTTTCAGGCAGTTGCGTTGGTGAAATATCCGGAATCGAATCTCTTGGTTTTTGAACTGAGACAACAATATTTCCTGTACACGAGTACTA
>JAABYK010000066.1:27965-37082 GCA_011775825.1 Candidatus Zhuqueibacterota bacterium
TAATCCTCCAACAATTCTGCTCGTCCCGAAGACGTGCTAATTTCAATCTTGGGCCGGTCGCTACCTTTGGTTGCGGTTTTGGTCACGTACTCATCGTCCCATTTGTAATAGACCTCCTCGTTGTCGAACTCGAAAGGCGCTCTGATGTCTCCTCTGCGGGTTTTGGCGGTCATTTTGATGAAGCCTTTGATGGGATTCTTGTTGAAGTTCAGAACGGCGTCACCGGAGGCGGAGGACAGCTTCAAATCGAATTGCGGGCTTTTTGTCAATATGACTTCCACATCACCAGAGGCCGCGCTGAATTCACTTCTATCTTTGATATCAATGCCTCGAGCGTCGATGTCGCCGCTGGCCGTGCCCACGTCAAATTCTCCGGAGGCATTGGTGACCAGGATTCTCCCGGATGCCGTACCAAATTCGATTTCGCCCTCTATTTCTTCCGCGGTGATGCGACCGCTCGCGGTGCCGATTTCCAGCGTGCCGGAGAATTTGGTCAACTCCACATCGCCTGAGGCTGTACTGAAACGAATGTCGCCATTCAGGTTGCGGGCGTCGATGTCCCCGCTGGCGGTGCTGCCCCGGAATTCACCGTTCAAATTTCGCAGCGAAAGATTGCCGGATGCAGTTTCTGCCTCAAGAACACAAGTCAAGTCAGCGGCTTCAAAATCACCGGAAGCTGTCGAAAAATCGAGGTTCGTGTTATCGGGAACCGTCAGTCTCCAGGTTGAGCGACCGCGATTGCTGCGTCCTCTGAACCTCTCGATTAGCTCCAATCGATCGCCTCTTTGTTCTAGCTCAGGTTGGTAATCATACTCATCGTAGGTATAGGTTAGCTCTACTTTCAGCACGTTCGCTTTCCCCTTTTTCACAATGCAATCGCCACTCACGGTCTTGATGCGGACCTGTTTTACATTTTCGAACGTCTCGCTGATTTTGCCTTCCTGAAAAGCAAAGACTTGCGGAGAAACATTTAACATTAGAATAGAGAGTATCATGAACAACTTGAAAAGCGATTTCATTTTGATTCTCCTTTAGATTACATGTCAAGTTTATTGTGAATTGTGATAGATTTAGACAAAGACATACGTAACCCTTCAACCGTCCTTGCTTATCGCAGGAACAATCAAGGCAAAATAATTGACGTGAAGGCAATGCCGATAACCCTTGGTGTCGAGGTCAAAGCAAGATCGGAAGAGGATTTTGTTTTTCCGATGAAAATTTTAATTCAATTGTTTTGCCAAAAAATAGTTTGGGCATCAGAAGTTGAATAGTACCCACATGTTTAGCCGCTGATTCTCGACGTAGATACCAGAAGGTATCAACATTAAATAAGACGCGAAACGCTCAAATTGGTTGGCATGAAAACCACAATTTTCTTAAATAGTGTCCAGGCTCAACTAGCACTAAAAATTTTTCTTGACTTTTGATTACGTTTGTAATATATGTGACTACATTTGTAATCATAGGAGAGATAACATGCCAGGACTGCCGAAAATATCCGATACCGAGTGGGAAGTGATGTAGGTTGTCTGGGAGAAACCTTCCTGCACAGCCAACCAAATCGTGGAATCGCTTTCCCATAAGCGCGATTCATTTCGAAATACCGATTAATGAACGTCGGGAGAAGGTTTGGAAAGCGATGGACAACGTGGAGAATATGAAAGAGTGGCAACCGAGTTTGAAGAGCTTCGAACATCAAAGTGGGGAACCAGGACAGGTCGGAGCCGTTTCCAAACTGACCTACAATGAGAATGGCAGAGAAATCGTGCTAACCGAGACTATTACGGGCCGAAAGGAGCCGGAAGAATTTTCTGGAACCTATGACAATCCCGTGGCCCGCAACAGGGTGAAAAACACGTTTGTTGAGCTCGATCGCGGAAAGTTCAACGCACTTGCTTGATACCTATAGAGTCGAAAAGCTCACCTTGAAGAATAGTGTCCCACTTCAATTAAAAAAACACATTTGTAATCTGTGTTACAGACTTTTAATAATTAATTTCTTATATTGCTGTACCATTTTCACTGCTCAATCGTTGACAAAGAATCTCGTTAACATCAACGGGCAATGGATTGGGATGTCATCCCACTGAACCGAGATTGAATAGGACAACAGATCCTGATTGATTTTCCGCTCAGGATGCACATCAGTGAGCCATCAAGGTCATTTTGCTATGTGCTGATAATTTACATTGTGGAGCGAGGAAACGATGCAGCTCGTCCCCTGAAAGTTTTCAACGGTGCAAATGAAAAATTGCTGACTTTTAAAAGTAAGTTTCTTATATTCTTAATTGCTTGGAATGTCGCAAAACGGCTTTCCACTTCCGAATGGTCAGTAATTGGAAATGTCGTGTTCATCAGGATCATTTTCTTAGTGTTGCTGCAAAAAGAATTTTCAGATTCGTGACACCTGAGGTCTCGTTTAACGAAGAGGATAATTGCAGAAAAAATCAAAAAATCCCGGGAATCTGCGTGAACGCGCAGAGAAAATTCTCAAAGAAGACTCAAAACACCTCAAAGACATCCCCCCGGAAAACATTCAGAGCCTGATTCATGAGTTGCATGTGCATCAGGTCGAGCTGGAAGTTCAGAATGAAGAACTACGCCAGGCACAACAGGAACTCGAAGCCTCCCGAGTAAAGTATTTCGAACTTTACGACTTTGCCCCCATCGGCTATTTCACATTTGACGAAAAGAAGTTCATCCGGGGAGTCAATCTGACTGGCGCCAGGCTATTGGGCGTGGAAAGAGGTTTCTTGATCGGGATGCCTTTTGCTAATTACGTGATGCCGGATTGTCAGGGGGAATTTTACGATTATATCCGAAAAGTTTTTGACGCCCGAACGAAACAGACGTGCGAACTTAAACTTAAGGGAAGTAACGGCACGCCATTTTTTGTCACGATGGAAAGCATGGCTTTATGGGATGAAGAGGGCAATTTCAGCAAATGCCTGTCGGCCATAAGCGACATCACCGAACGCAAACAAACGGAACAGGCGCTGCACTCGGCTCAGGAGGAACTCGAAACCGAGGTTCAAAATCGCACCGTGGAGTTGTCAAAAGCCAACGAGGAGATGCGAGCAGAAATCGCCGAACGCAAACAATTTGAAGAAAAGGTCAGAGCAAGTGAGAAGCGCTATCGAAATCTGTTTAAGAATACGCCGATTGCCATTTGGGAAGAAGATTTTACGGAAGTGGGAAAGTGGCTTGCAAAACTGCACAGGAAGGGCGTGCGCAGTTTCCATGAATATTTGCGAACTCAGCCAGGCGAGCTGAAAGTCGCCCTAAACCTGGTGCGTATCCTCGACGTAAATCAGGCGGCCATCAGGCTACTGGAAGCGGAAAGTAAAGAACATCTGCTTTCGAAATTCACTTGGCTTTTTACAGAAGAAACTTACGAAGCGTTTATCGAACAGTTGACAGCCATCTGGGAAAATAAAACACACGTCAGAACTGAGCTAACCGGAGTCACCCTCAAAGGCCATCGCATCGATTGCATACTGCACTGGTTTGCACCAAAAACCAACGGCCGGCTGGATTTATCAAAGGTCATCGTCGCCATCTCCAACGTCACTGAACTGAAGCAAGCGCATGAGGAGTTACAACAACGTGAAGAACATTTTCGGTCGCTCATCGAAAACGCTTCCGATATCATTACCATCGTAGATGCGGAAGGAAAATTCACCTACCAAAGCCCCGCAGTGGAACGGGTGCTCGGATACAAACCGAAGGACCTCCTTGGGAAGAATGCCTTCGACCTGGTTCATCCGGATGATGTGAATCTGGTCCAAGAAAAATTTAGACAAGTGATGGAACATCCCGGCAGTGCGGAAACCGCCTGGTTCCGTTTTCGTCATAAGAATGGCTCATGGCGTGTGCTCGAGTCCACCGGCAAAACGCTTTCGAAGGATTCGAATGAAACAGGGATGGTTATTAACTCCCGCAACATTACGCAGCGAAAACAGGCGCAAGAAGCGCTACAGGAAAGTGAGGAACGCTTTCGCCGGATTTTCGAGGAAGGTCCGCTTGGCATGGCCATAATTTCTCCCGATTATCGATTTGTTACCGTGAATGACAGATTGTGCCAAATTTTAGGCTACACGAAAGAAGAACTGACAGAGTTGAAGTTCCCGGACATCACGTATCCCGCAGACATTGAGCAAAGCCTGAAGTCTGCAGAACAGCTAAGAGCGGGCAAAACCCGATCACTCAAACTCGAAAAACGGTATATTAGGAAAAGCGGTGAATATGTTTGGGTGGAATTAACGGGCTCCACCATACGAGATGAGCAAGAAAAGCTGCGTTATTATTTGGTAATGATTGAGGACATCTCCGAACGCAAGCGGAGAAACGAAGAAATTCAGTTACTCCTCACGACGACTCAGGCCATTCATCGAGCCAAAAATTTCCGTGCGGCGTTAGGTATCGCACTTGACGAAATCTGTCGGTTTACGGGTTGGGACTATGGCGAAGTATGGATACCACATGCCGGCGGGAAATTGATCGAATACGGTTCGAGTTGGTGCATCGACTCAAATCGGTTGCAAAAATTTGCCCGAATGGCAGAGAAGAAATCGTTTCAGAAAAATGAAGGATTAGTGGGACGAGTTTGGGCATCAAAAAAATCGACATGGATCGCGAATATTGCAAACGTGTCCAAAAAGATTTTTCACCGCAAGAAGGTGGCTTTGGAAGTTGGCTTTAACACCGCATTGGCGATGGCAATTGTGGATAATGATGAGGTCCTGGCTGTTTTACTGCTTTTCATGTTTGAATCTCGGGAGGAAGACCAACGGCAGCTTGAACTAATCTCCTCTGTGGCAACTCAACTTGGTACCACGCTTCAGCGTAAGAAAGCCGAAGAGGCGTTTAGGGGATTGGTGGAATCGTCTCCCGCCGCCATCATGGTTGCGCATGATGGCGAAATCGCGTATTTGAATCCCGCTGGCTTGAAGCTACTTGGTTACCAGTCAATATCTGAACCTGGGAAACATGTTCTTGAGGATTTATTTGCTCCACAACATAAAAGCTTGGTTGCGGACTTAAGAAAAGGTAAGCAAGAATTGCCACACCATCAAAGTGAAGTACAATTAATTCGAAAAGACGACACACCTGTGGATGTCGCCATAACGTTCATCCGCACGACGTTTCAGGGTAAGCCTGCTTTGGTCGGTTTGGCCCTGGACATCACCGAGAAGAAGCATCTCGAAAGAGAAGCCAAACGTGTGGAACAACTCACTAAAATAGGCGAATTTTCGGCATCCATTGCCCACGAACTCCGAAATCCCTTAGGTTCCATTAGTTTGAATTGTGATTTACTCTCGGAGCGCTTGGAGATTCCTGAAGAATATCAAGAGCAGTTTCAGGATATCATGCAAGGGATAGACCAATTGGAGAACATCGTCAAGGACATTCTTAGTTTTGCCCGACCGGCAGAACCCCAACTGCGCATCGAGAACATTCATCAGGTTTTGGACAGCGCGCTGAGAATGGTTGAACCCGAACTTGAACAAGCGAATATCATCATCGCCAAAAACTATAGCGCTACTCGAGTGAGAACCCGAATCGATGCCGATCAAATTGTTCAGGTTTTCGTAAATCTATTCTTGAATGCGAAAGAAGCAATGGGAGTTAGTGGAAAACTAACTGTCTCGACTGTTTCGCACAAGGATTCTGTGGAGGTGCAAGTTTCGGATACCGGATCCGGAATTCCTTCTGAGTTTATGGAGAAACTGTTTGAGCCCTTTTTTACAACTAAGAAAAAGGGCACGGGGTTAGGCCTGGCAATTAGTCACAGAATTTTGGAGAAACATAATAGCAAAATATTTGTTGAAAGTGAGGAGGGGAAAGGCACAACCTTCACGGTTCGCTTTCCATTAGCTGGCTATTCAAAATCCTTCCTTTGAAGTGGGAAGATTTCGCGGAGCGAAATCGGGGGGATGTTAGTTTTGGGGCGATTAGGTGGAGTTTGCAAGATTGGAGCAGACTCAGTGTCACGAAGAAAACTTATAGCCCACAATCCGTGATGTAAAGCAGAACATGGAACGCCGTGTTGGCTCGATTGATAAATCTAAGGTGAAAGAGGATTAGGTGGTAGTAACACCCCCCGCCGCTGCCGCGGCACCCCCCTCAAGGGGGATCACAAGAATCCCCCTTTGAAGGGGGAAGATTTCGCGTTTAGCGAAATCAGGGGGATGTTGGTTTGGAGCGATTAGGTCGAGGTCGAAACATTAGAGCAGATTCGCTGCCACAAAGAAAGCTCGTAGCGTACACACGATGTGAAGCAGGACATGGACGCCGTGTTGCCTGGATTGATGAATTTGAGGTGAAGGAGGGTTAGGTGGAGTAACACCCCCCGCCGCTGCCGCGGCACCCCCCTCAAGGGGGGATTTCAAGAGTCTCCCTTTGATAGGGGGAGATTCGCGCAAGCGAAATCAGGAGGATGACCCAGATTAAGCAGCGATTGTGCCATATTAACCAATGACCGAAAAGCAGCATGAAAAACAGCAAAGCAAACAGAATCATACTCGTCGAAGATGATGCGTTGTATGGCAAGGCCATAAAACGTAATTTGGCCGAGGCGTATGACGTTCTCCTGGCCGGGTCGGCTGAAGAGGCTCGTAAAAAACTAAAAAAAGTTACTCCCGAAGTTGTTTTGCTAGATATAAGTCTGCCTGGTCAAAGTGGTATTGAGTTTTTACAAGAGTTTAAGAGCGAGCATGCAGAGGTGCCGGTGATCATGTTAACCGCGATGGATGACGTCCCTAAAGTCGTGGAATCGATGAAACTCGGCGCCTACGACTATCTCTTGAAGCCGGTCAGAACGGAGACGCTGATACACAAAATTGACCAGGCATTGCAATCGGCAAAACTTCAGCAGGAGGTTGAGCGAAGACGCAATTTACAACTCGCTACCAATCAGGAATATCAACTGATCGGTGAAAGTGCCAGTCTCAACAAAATTCGAAAAGAGATTCAGGTTCTTGGCGAAACGGACACAACGGTTCTGATTCAGGGCGAAACCGGCACCGGCAAAGAGTTGGTGGCTCGGCACATTCATGCTGCCAGCCCTCGTGCAAGCGGGCCTTTTGTCGCCTTAAATTGTGGCGCCATTCCGAAGGATTTGATCGAGTCAGAATTGTTCGGCCACAAGAAAGGCGCATTCACCGGAGCGGAACGGGAAATCGGCAAATTTCGATTGGCGGCAGGCGGCACGTTGTTGTTGGATGAAATCAGCGAAATGCCGGTTCAGGCGCAGACGAGACTTTTGCGGGTGCTCGAAGAAGGGGAGTTTTATCCGGTGGGCAGCACCGAGCTTGTGCACGTGGATGTCCGTACGATAGCCTCCACCAACAGAAAACTTGATGAACGGGTGAAAAAAGGCGCGTTCCGTGAAGATCTCTATTATCGTCTCAATGTGTATCCATTACTGATTCCGCCACTGCGAGAACACCCAGATGACATTATCCCCCTGGCTCATTTTTTTATCGAGCAATTCAACATAAAATTTGGCAAGAATTTCAAAGAAATTACTCCCAAAGCTCAAGAGATTTTGGTCCAACATTCGTGGAAGGGAAACGTCCGGGAACTTCGGAGTTTAATCGAACGCGTTCTCCTGTTTCAAGAAGGTGAAGTGATCGAGCCAGAGCATTTGAATCTCGCTCCGGCACAGGCAACGTCAAAAACCGAAACGCCATCTTTCAAACTCCCTGAAGATGGTTTGGACCTGGAGGAATTGGAACGCACTCTGATCTTACAAGCATTGGAACGCACCAAGTATAATAAAACCAGAGCTGCGAAACTCCTAAATCTCTCCCCACCCACCTTTTACTACCGCCTTGAAAAGTACGGTTTGAAGTAAGTCCGTTCCATTCATTCCTAAGAGCACAGATCTTTAGACTGCGGCGACTGTGTAGCAGCCATGGGTGATCGCCGAGGAAAAGTAAAGTCCCCTTTGAAGGGGGATTTAGGGGATGTAAATTTGCGAATGCTATAGAATGTAGAGCCTTTTGAATTCTCTTGATTGATTGGGATTTATATCCCGTTCCACTTTCCCGTTCAGCACACATGTGCTGATGAATTATCACGATCTCGAACCCAAAAGTCCCCGCTTTATCCCGCCTCATTTTATTATCATTTGCTAAAAAGTTCATGATTTGCTCAAATTCAAAGTCCGTTCCAAGAAAAACTTGATCTTGTACACGCGGTCTGGAAAATGTTAATAAATTGTTATGTTTCCAAAGGCTTAGCGAGACCTTCAATCGTTTTGTCTTCGGGGAAATCTAACATGGCACGTTAATTGAGAGGTTAGGATGACGTATGCATTCGTCTGAGGCGATGACAATGACTATAAGAAATGTCGGGGACAAGAAGATCTTGCTCGTAGAAGATGACGAGCTTTTTCGCAAAGCCGTTTGTGACTGTCTCTCGGAACGCTATGAAATTGATACGGTGGAGTCAGCGGAGAAGGCATTGCGGTACTTTGAAACCGGACCACCGGATCTTTTGTTGCTGGATATTAACTTGCCGGGCATGAGTGGGATTGAGTTCTTGAGTAAGATTAATTCTAAGTGGGCAGACTTACCCGTCATATTGGTTACGGCACTCGAGGAGGCTCGTTTGGTCGTCGATTTTTTGCAACTCGAGACCCTGGATTGTTTGGTCAAGCCTTTCTCAAGCAAAAAGTTATTACGGACAATTGAGAATGCATTTAAAGCAAATTAAGGAAAGAGCGTTCATCATGGTCGTACGTTGGCTCGGCGACCGGGCATGGGGCAGGAGGTTCCGTGCCCAACTTTAAAACTGAAGGAAAACGGAAGAATGAGTCCACTTCGGTTTGGTCCGTGACCATTGGGGACACACTCAAGGGTATGGGGACCACTTATGAAGGATATCCAGATCAAGTTAATTCCTTTAGCGTTTCAGCTAAAGGAAACGTTGGTTAAATGCAAGGTCTCCACGCCCGCCATTTTGCAACTACCTCAGACACTGAATAGAAAGAGAGAAACCGAGTGTTCCGCATCTACACGTCACTGGGACAAAGGTTGGGCCTTTTGTCGGGATTAAGGATGCGTGGACTCGAAGATGGAGGTTGTGGTTGGAATGAATTATTTCGCTGAG
>JAABYK010000067.1:0-681 GCA_011775825.1 Candidatus Zhuqueibacterota bacterium
CTATGCGGCATTTTGGAGCAGTGATATATTTGAATTACGAAAAGCCAATGAAGTAGACATAAGCAATTGGCCTTTGTAAGTAATACGATACCGTCTTGTTTTTGAAACTTTTTGAACGAGTCCGTGAGACCTTAATAGCCGTATGAGTCGAGAAATTTTTCCGATTTGCCGAGATCGTTCCTTTTGGCAATGGGTTTCATCGAAAAGCAGCGCACGCAAATCAGCGTTGCGAAAACCTCGAAGCAGGAATTCACCATGCAGAACAGATTCAAAGAGTCTTGCTTCATCAGGTGCAATCGGACGCAGAGGACGGTAACGCCGATTGTTTTTGTGTACAGGCCTACAAACAGTATCAAAATGGCGATGTGAAGGTTCGTGGTCACCGATTACTGAGAGGGCGTCTAAATATCTGGCATTGGCAGCCCGGCTGAGTTCGACCCGGCGATAAATGTCCGCCACGCCTTTGCGCATCGGAATCCAGGTTTTTGTTTGTTGGCCGCCCTTTCTACAGGTTTTTCGGTAAACTTGAAAGCGTCTGGGGTTGTTTATGGTCGTCTCGATGCTCAGTACATACTGCTGTTTGTCGTACATTTTGATCGAGTTCTCTTCAACCCGGTGCCTTATACGAGTACCTTCGACGCGTTTTCGAATGTCGCTGACCACTTCGCCATTAAAGCGAAC
>JAABYK010000067.1:712-979 GCA_011775825.1 Candidatus Zhuqueibacterota bacterium
ATTTTTGAAAATAATATCTGTTGCATATTCAGCTTCACGAATCGTCCAATAGTACCCATGAATATCCAGTTGTTGCAAGAGTGGGTTGAACCTGTCCAGGAGTTTGTGCCAATTTCGTTTAGCTGTGGCATCGGCCATCTCTTGAGCTTTTTGCATATCTGCGATATGAATAAAACAGTTCTCCCGACGCTCGTACTCAATCCCGGCTTTATCCATTTCTCGTGCCAGCCATTCTCTGCCATTGATACAAACTTGTATGGGGAAAGG
>JAABYK010000067.1:1069-6631 GCA_011775825.1 Candidatus Zhuqueibacterota bacterium
AATAGAAATAAAAATGAAGACATTTCCGTTTAGCAGGAATCAATTGCAGCTTCTTGGACTCTCTATCTTTTCGAGTCGCGTAGGATTGACACGGTTCGACACAAGACAAAACGCAGATCAAGCCATTGGTAATACGAGCTTGCTCCATGATACCTTTGGCTACCTGTTCTTTTGACACACTGGAGGATTGTATGTACTGGTAAGGACGACCATGACGCTCAGCAAAGGCTTTTGCATGCTCTTTGAGATGATTGGACTGTTTTAGCACAAATGCGCCAAAATCCTTGAGCAGAACCTGATGGACCTCGAGAAATGTTTTCATCCCCTCAAGGTAGCTAATCGAACGAAGAGTGCCTCGAAATAGGACGCGATCGAAACCAGAAAGAACACCAGAAATATAATTTTTATGACGAGTGAGAAAATGCTCCATGGTCTTCCCCTCCTTATGGATTGTCTCTACTATCCAATATGGCAGGGGAATGCCTGGAGTTGCAAGGTTTTTTCTCTGTTTCAAACTTTGTGTCACTTCGTGCTCTTCGTGTCCTTTGTGGTTATAATTGTTTGGTTGCGGCCAAAGGCCGCGCTGTGTCAATCGGTGTGAATCAGTGGCTTGTCAAAAACTTTGGTAAAAAACAACGTCTTCCACATTTGTAGTACAGATTGTCTCTGATTCTTCAGTTTTTGAATTGAAATTGAACTTTTATGGAGGAGAAGAAGACTCACAAGTCAGTGTTAATCAGCGTCAATCCGTGTCCAAAGAAAGGTGTCCGCTCGAGAGTTTACCAGTTTCCAAATTTCAAATATCTTTGGCTCGTATTTTGAAGTGGACTGCTTTCGGGTGAAATTTGCGAAGCAGCCTGTTTTGTTTCGTCGGCTGCAGGACAACCATTTGCAGAGAGCGATCATTCGGCAGGTGGGTGTGCTGAACGGCAAATGGCGCAGGCTGTAAATCCCTGATGTTCCGTGATCGGGAAAGATGTTGTGCTGATTTTTCCGCCACCAGTGAGTCGGGTTGAAGTCTCAGAGTCAGCATAAGAAAGACTTATCGCTCCACGTCGTTCCGCCCGAAATGACAACCTGAGTATTTCAGTTGAGCTGGGCAGGGAAACGCAATAATCGTTTCCCGTCTTAAATGCATTTGAGAAAAAACTGCGCAAAACTCCCATCAAATTGCGAAATGTTGCGTTTTTGTCTTGATTTTCAACAATAAAATGATTAAACTTAAATTCACTCCTGCGGTTATTACGTTCAGAGGTTTCTTCCATGCACTGCTACCAGGTTCTAAATTCAGTATTAGAGGCGATCGAGAAATTCGGAGATGGAAAACGTCACGTTCCTTTTCGGGTCAGCGGCAAAACTTGCCAGTCTCATTTCAGGCATCACCTGCATCTCATCATTTGTGATTTTCTTCGTCCTCAGCCTGTTCGCACGCAAAACCTTTCCCGTTAGAAAACAAGAGCTTTACAATTATTGCTCGGTTTACCTTTTGCTCGTGGGCAGCTATCAAGTCTTTTTATATTTAATTATGAACCAAACCACCGATGCAGCGCAGGCGCTCCTCTACCATCGGCTGGCGTATCTCTTTGGACTGCCCACGATCCCGATCTTCCTATATGTCATTTTGCTTCTAACCATGGGCGGCTTCAAACCGATTCCAAATTCCAATGGCAGCGTCAATTCGGCGTGGAAGAGGCTCGCACACAGGCTGTGGATTCCACTATGGATTCTCACCGCAGTCGTGTGGTCTATCAACCTGATCGATATTTTGACCGGCAGCGATATCTTGTTGCAAGCTCGCAGCCAGCCGATCCCGAATTCATTCATCCCGTTGATGGGAACGATCAGTACGCGGTTTACGGTCCTAAACACGAACCCCATCTGGCTGTTGTGGCGGGTTACGTTCGCAATCATTTTTGCATTGGCGCTGATTTATTTGTTCAGAACGATCTTTGCCGGCAAAGCGAACACGCCCGAATTTGATGCGAGGAAAAAAATTTTGAGTAGCCGGAGTTTAGATAAGTTCATCCGCGGGATCAAGACCCATTTCCCAACCGTCAAGTGGCTGAATTTCTTCTTATTCTTGGCGATTATCCACATCGTCTGTACGGCTGTCCAGGGGTTGATCGGTTATGAATGGAGATATTCGTTTCCGATTCCGGTTTACTCGGCGTCCATTCTCGCGTTTGCCTTTGCTTTTGTTCTCATTGGTGAAATTGTCGAGGCGCGCGAAAATGTCCTCGTCGCCTACATGTCGAGTTCTGCCACGAAATTGGTGAGTATCGTGGCGCTTGAAATGGGGGAGTCGTTGCTCCTGATAGACGTAATCATCAACCGGCTGGCCAACAGTCTGAAAAAGCAGATGGATGAGACGTACTCGCTTATCACCACCGAGGAAATGGAAAAATATCTATTGGACTTAGCCAAGGTTCAAGGGAAATTGGACAAACTTATCAAAACGGCAGAGGATTTGATCGCGAAGACGGGAATATTCAGTGCAAGGCCCAAACCTTTTAAATTCAATGACTTGATAGAAGAAATCGCCGAGCTCGAGACGTATGACGGAAAGAACAAGCAGTTCAAGTTCAGCGTGGTCACCGATCCGAAAATCGACAATCTCGTTATAGACCGGGAGCAAATGCGCCTGGTATTGAGAAAATTGGTTGAGAACGCAATCGATGCCCTGCCTCAAAATGATGGTCTGATTGAAATCACCACGAAACTCAAGGGCAACCGGGTGCTTATTGGAATCCAAGACAACGGTGCGGGCATCCCCAAAGAATATCTGCACAAGATCCAGGAACCGTTTTTCACAACCAGCCTGAATGGAAATGGTCTTGGCCTGTCTATGGTGCAAGGCTTCCTGGACGAAATGTCCGGAAAGCTAAAAATCGACTCTGAAGTTGGTGAAGGAACCAAACTGGAAATAACCTTACCGTACCGGAACTGATTCGTTTTTCACATGTCCGCTCGCTAGAACCCTCCGAATTAGGCGCCATTTCATCCTATCTCCCACGCTGCCCCAACACGCAGATCGCGAGCTTTGTGAGTAAAGTACAATATGGTCGTGACGGTTTCTCAAGAAGTCGTGTGCTTTAAGAGGTCGTTATGGGGGAGCCCAATCTTTGACATGGTTTCCACACACGCCGGATGCGATGTAGCTTACACTGATATAGAATGTCTCAAAGTCTCATACAAAAGCCGGGCGAAATTACCGTTTCGCTTGCATCGAACAACGACCGCAATCGTATCTACAAAATGCGCCATTCGGTCTATGCGGAAGAGCTTGCTCAGCACCGGGTGAATCCCCAAAGGTGTCTGACTGACGCATTAGATGATTTCAATGTCTACATCGTCGCAAAGTGCAATAAAGAAATCGCTGGCTTCGTCAGCATCACACCGCCCAATCAGTCAAAATTCTCCGTCGACAAGTATCTTTCGCGGGATAACATCCCCGTGAACTTTAACAACAAACTCTTTGAGGCACGCATCCTGACCGTCGACAAACGCTATCGCGGTTTCAAAATCGCTTATTTGTTGATGTACGCGGCCATCCGATGGATTGACTCACACGGCGGCGAAACGGTGATGATCCTCGGCAGAGACAAAATCCTCGAGCTTTATCGCAAGGTCGGGTTGCAACCCGTCGGTAGGCAAATCAAATCCGGGGCGGTCAGCTACGAGGTCATGGCTGGCCCCGTCACGCGAATCCACGAACGGCTTTCCCACATTCCGAATCTTTTCGAAGAAAATGAGACTGCGATCGATTGGCAGCTTGGCATCGTGTTTAAGAAACCCGGACGGTGTTTTCACGGCGGCGCATTCTTTGAATACATTGGCGAGGACTTCGGCCAACTTGAACGACGTCGCTCTATCATCAACGCCGACGTATTGGATGCCTGGTTTCCCCCCTCACCCAAAGTTACCGGAGCATTGCAAGAACATCTGCCGTGGCTCTTGCAGACATCGGCGCCGACGGGATGCTCGGGGATGATCGAAACAATCGCACGTGCTCGGGGAGTGAAACCGGAATGTGTGCTGCCGGGTGCCGGTTCATCAAGTTTAATTTACCGGGCGTTCAAACAGTGGTTGAACCCTGCCACGCGTGTATTGGTTTTGGATCCGACCTACGGGGAATATGCGTTTGTGGCCGAACAGGTTATTGGCTGCAATGTGGATCGTCTTCGATTACATCGTGGTGACGATTATGGCCTCGATCTCGGTGAGTTGGAAACGAAATTCAAGAACGATTATGACTTGATCGTACTCGTCAATCCCAATAATCCGACCGGCCAGCATATTCCTCATGCAAATTTGGAAGCACTGCTGCAAGCGGCGCCGGTGACCACCCGCATTTGGGTAGACGAAACGTACGTCGAATACGCCGGTCCAAATCAGTCTCTTGAACAGTTTGCGGCCGACAGTGAGAATGTGGTTGTCTGCAAATCCATGTCCAAAGCGTATGCCCTGAGTGGTGTGCGTTCGGCATATCTTTGCGCGGGGCCGCATATCATTGAAGAGCTTCAGGCCCTGAGTCCTCCCTGGGCCGTCAGTCTGCCGGCGCAGGTGGCCTCGGTGATGGCCTTGCAGGATCCGGAATACTACGCCGAACGTTATGCAGAGACGCACAGTCTGCGAGTCCAACTCATCTCAAACTTGAAATCCGTGGCACAGATGGATGTTGTTCCGAGTACCACGAACTTCATTTTGTGTCATCTGCCAAAGAGTTTGCCCGATTCGGTAACCATCCTCGAAATGTGTAAACAGCGAGGGCTGTTCCTGCGTAATCCTGCTTCAATGGGTTCGCAACTCGGATCGCATGCTCTGCGCATTGCGGTCAAAGATGCCGATACCAATTGTCGGATGGTCGAAGTCCTCGAACAAATCCTACATCAGGAAGGAGGCTTAGCCTCCTCTAATTCGCGAGAGGTTCAGTCTCACCAAAAGGCGGCTTAACTGCAGGAGACAGAATCCCCCCAATTGCATTTTATCTTAAAACCACGATCAGTTTCAGAACTTTTTCCCGCTGCAATTCTGGCATGTCGATGTGCACAAGATAAATGCCGCTCGCCACAATTCTATTCGCTTTGTTCAGTAGATTCCAGCGTAAGAATTGACCCACCTCGTTCTTCTCGATTTTCTTCACCAGATCTCCGGCCAACGTGAAAATCCGCACAACCGCCTTCTGGGGTAAATGACTGAAGGTCACGAAGCGGTTGTCCGCACCCCCCTCCGCTCTAAACAACTCATTGTATGGATTTGGAAATACGTTGATGGCCTCTACATCTGTTCGCGCCTGTTCTTCCGAAAACTCAGGCTCATATCCGGCGGTAGTAAATGTGAACACATCCTGCGGGGAATTCGGTTTGGTGGAATAAATGCGGACGACTGTTCCCGGAAGCGGCGGCGTGCAGCTGCTGTCGAAATCCGTGACCAACAGCCGCCCAAGTATTTCCTCGCCTGTATGATCCGCCTGCAAAGTGCCGTCGATAGCATCCGCTTCATGATCGGCGTAGGTCTCGCCGGCGCGGGGTTCAACCCAATAGATGCGGTCGAAGCTAGCAA
>JAABYK010000067.1:6784-13319 GCA_011775825.1 Candidatus Zhuqueibacterota bacterium
AACTGCCTTCATCGAGAGAGGTAAACCGCAGTTCGAAATCGTAAGGCACGAGGCGATCGAAGTTGGGCCGCAGGCCGCTTTCGTCCGGAGTGGTGGTGCTGAGAAAATATCGGTCCCCGGAACCCGCGGAGTTCAGACTATGCCATACGAGATCGCCGTCGGGGGCATCAACGTTTACGACTGGCCCGTGCTCGTTGGCCACTTCGAGAAACGCCGGATTGCCATCTGTGAGGCGGGCAAAATCCTTGGGCGCACTGACCACTTTGACTTGCAGGCCTTCTGAGATTAGATAATTTTCGTCGCCGCTCTGATTGGTCTGATTCTTGAGTACCGTGTCGCTGCGCGTCACGTTGATGAGATGCCAGAACAGCATCTCCTCCTCTTCGCTGAAAACGACTTTGTACTCATCGCCGGTGATCTTTGTCGGATCTATCACAATGGGATAAACGCCGCCAGGATTGAGAATTTCGTGCCCCGTATCCAAAGTCGAGCGTGTGGGATGTGCCGGCAACGTGTCACCAACCGTGCCGTGCAGCGTCACACCCGGGTTTGGAGAATGTGGCTGCACCGTGACGATAGCCGGACCACTTTCGAGAGATCTCACTGCCGCAAACGGGTCCGAATGATAACTGTAGGCCGTCACCGCAAATGTATATTCCTGACCGTTGTTGAGCGGCTTGCGGTTGATCTCGTCGGCATCGACGAGCAGGCTGCGGGCAAGGCCGCTGTTGCTGCCGGTTTGCACCGGCACGCTGATTATCGCGCCGGCCTCGGGATCAAACTCCTCCTGCACGATGGTGCTGACATCGTTTTTCAGATCAAACGTGGCGAGCTTCACGCCGTCGCGGATGTTGATAAATCGTGACGGTGGCAACTGATAAACATTGTAGCCTTCGAAACGAAACCCGGCCTGTTCGAATTCTTCCACGCGTTGCACGGCGTCCTGATTCTCCCCCCAGTTGAGGAGAACTTGACGGTCGAGAGACGTCGCCGTCACGTTCGGTTGCGGCGGCTCCGCCACTGCGAACAGATTGTCGAAAGCTTGCTGTGCCGCGCGCCTGTTATACTTCATTACCGTGATGCTCTGCAAACGATCACTGCCCATTCCACCCACTAGGGCAACGGTGATTTCGTTGGTGTCGCCCAATACCATATTGAAGGGGCCAGAGTTGAGAAAAATGCGTCGATCACCTGGAGGCACGATAATCCCATCGATATCGCCGATGCCTAATACAGGGTCTCCAGATAGAGGATAAAAAGTCGGCTGACCGTCAAAGGTGACAAAGGGTTCAGGATCCCTGGGATCACTTTGGGGCAAGAAACCCCTGAGTACATTCCACCATTCAACAGTACACTGATAACTTCCAAAACCACATGGTAGTGGCGGATGGCTCCCCGAAGCAGAATAAAAAAATGACGTCATTGGGAGGTTTTCGTATCCCGGAATCGTCTTTAGATCAAAAATAGCTTCATCATTATTGTCTGGAATGAGCGGGCCGGCCAGAATATCATATCCCACCGACGGCGGTGCCAAGTCAAACTTCGCAAACTCCTCATCTTCGCTCGAAGCATTGTAACTATATCCCAGGTTCAGGGCTGGATCACACCCAACAAAATCGTCGGTGTAGGTTCCCAACTCCGGATCTGAAAACTGTCCGACATACAGGCTGTCGATATGGGCTGTTGTCGGGGTATGTTCAACGCCTTTGTAGAGCATCCGGCAGCGTTTGAAGATGACATTGGCGAGGCCATCGCGTCGGTCATAGCCCCAGAGAGTCATCTGCATTTCCAGTCCGATGGGCGGCGAACCGGATAGGTCGGAGACGGTTGCGGAGTCGAGATCGTTGGCCACGAACCACACCACCTGGTCGGCGTTCGCGAGTCCGGGCTCATCGGCCTGCGGAAATAAGATAGGCTCTCCGGAATGAATCTCAGGGGTGTAATCCCCATCGCCGTCGGCATCGTAAAACGGCGCACCTTTCTCCACTGGCCACTCCCGCCAATCCTTTTCATAAAGCGCCCGCAGTTGCTCTTGATCCTCATAGGTCACCTCATCGACCGGCTTCTGAAAATACTCCGCCGCATCGTAACCCAGATACGCGGTGGCAAAATCCCGGCGAATGCGCCAGATGCGGTTCGCAGCCGGATCGCCTGGATCTTCCGCCACGCCTTTAGAAATAATGCGGCCGGGGAGCGTGCCCGAATCGTATCTCTGGCCCCCCACCCGGATCTCAGGTGATTGCCCGTCGCGCACGATGCCGCCCCAGACCATGCCATCAGAAAATACAACCGGAGCAGTCGTGCGGGGATAAATAGTTCCGGCGGTACCGTCGGGATTTCTGGCCGATTCGCCGTTGGCATACACCCACATGGAAATTCGGTTGATATTGACGAGTGTGCCATCCGGCTCGAAGTCAGAGGTTCTATAGGTTTCTTTTTGATTCCCCGCTGTTGTTAACACCTTAGACTGTGAAAAAACAAGCGCCGGGAAGATGGCAATTATTAAAATAGTTTTGATAGACATCACATCCACCCGAGGTTTACTTTCTGGTTATGTGCGACGCGCTTTGGAAGTGCCTCGCGCGTTGAGTATCATAACACAATTTTTAAAATAGAGGAATATGTCGCCTATTTACGAAATAGAATCCTAAGGGTCAACCCCCACCTGCAGCCCAAACCGGATCTCCCGCGGCCGGCCGAATAGATCGCCCCCCTGCACGATCTGATAATGCTGCCGATGCTCAAGGTTGATGAGTTCATATAATTCAAAAAATTCTTCACCTGCGAACTGGGTGATATTTTCTCGTAAACTCGGGAATAATGTGAACGTGCCATCATCCCCGGTATTGCCGGTACGCCAG
Source organism: Candidatus Zhuqueibacterota bacterium (assembly GCA_011775825.1). Lineage (GTDB taxonomy): Bacteria > Zhuqueibacterota > Zhuqueibacteria > Oceanimicrobiales > Oceanimicrobiaceae > JAABYK01. The sequence continues at coordinate 9,646 of JAABYK010000067.1, forward strand.
TACACATGCTGCACATTCTTGCGATTGAACACGTTCTGAACATAAGCATACGCTGTCACCGGAAAGCGGCCGAGATGAAACGTGCGATCGATACCGACATCAAACAGAGTGTTCCAGGGCGTCGTGATCTCTGCCAGCACCTCATCTCGCCCCCGTGGATCGTCGTCGCTCAGCAAACTGCCGAGAGCGGGGTCGGGTCACCCGAACCCGCCCTGCCACAGGGTGAAGTTGTGGCCGCTGTTGAAGCGAAACAGGAGGTGCAATCCGGTGCGCCTGATCCAGGGTGGGGCTTCAGCATCCGTCCGATACTTGAGCAAAACATTCCCCCGATGGGTCTGATTGAAATCCAGCGGTTTCGGCGGTTCGTCGCGAATACCAAGTTCGTCGGGATCGAGCTCTGCCTGCACGAGATTTGAGATCGGATAGGAATTGTAGCCGGTGACTTCAGATAGCGTGTAATTGAGCCGGGCGGTGAATCCCTGGTCTTGATAATCGAGGCCGACTTCAATGCCTTTGGCTGTGCTCTCGCCGGTATCATCGAGAATGAGATAGGAGCCCACAATAGCTCCGGGATCGGTACGTACATTCCCGCTTTCAAACTGTCCGTCGATGTCTTTGAAGAAAACCGTGGTCCTTAAATTCAATGTTTGTGGCACGCGGTAACTTATCCCGAGTTCTGTTTGCGTTGAACGCACCGGTTCGATATCCAGGGCGCGTGGATCATTGTTAAAGATACCGCTCCCCAATTTGAGGCCCCACTCTGCTCGACTTGCATAGATGTCCCTGAGTTGGGGTTGCTGAACATATCGACCAAAATTGAAATGCAATGCCAGTCGCGGACCGGTCACCCAGGTCGCGTGCACCCGGGGCGAGATAAAATCGTGATCCGCAGCCTTCTCCATTTCCGAAACCGGAATATTGAACGGGTCTAAACTCAGTACCGGATCTTTGGGATCGGCAAAAACACGGGCATCGCTGGAAAAGGCGTCATAGCGCAGGCCGACGTTCAGGAGCAGATCGCCAGCTCGGTAGGCATCCTCCAGATAAAATGACCACTGGGCCGGTTGTCTGGGGCCATCATTCACTGCATCCGTCCCTTCGACCTTATTCCCGAAGACATCATATCCCAGCGTATTCACTCTCCCCCAGCGTCGAATTTGCAATAACGCTTCATCACTGAGCCGTTGCCCCTGCGCGGGAATTCCAATGTCCTCGAGTGCCTGCATATATCCCCTGAAGTCGTCCACACTGAACTGTCGAACGGTCCGACGCTGCCAGCCTCCTCCGGCTGTGATTCGATGCGCACCGATGCGTTTCTGTGCATATCCGGAAAGACTCCATCCGGTTTCTTCCAACTTGGCAAAATCGGAGAGCACCGCTCCGGGACGGCTGAATGAGAAAAGATGGATGCGCGCGAACCGCGGATCGGCAAACAACGAGTCACGTGCAGCACGCACCAAATCATCGCCGAAGATCGGATCCAGACGTTCGCTGCTGGATTGAATGCCGTCGAGTTGCAGATGGGCATTCCACCCGTGTGGACCATTATAATCTGTCTGAAGAGAGAGGAGACTGCTATTGCTTTTTCGCTCGGGGATGCGCTCCTGATTAAAGATGTCCCGGATCGGCGTGTCGTTCTGCTTTCGCTCTTCATCGTTGACCACGCCGAAGAGCCGCAAATGAAAGGGCTTCAGGTTTGCCGTCACGATACCGTTTACATTGTATCGACGCAAATCGGCGTTGGGAATGTTGCCGGGTGGCACCACGGTCTCGTTGCTGCCCAACACGTCCTGCAGGGACTCGCCGGAAAAAAAGTCCACGAAGGGTGTGTCGGGATCGCCGAAGCGAAAGCCGTTCCAGAATTTACGATACGGATCCTCGAACGTCTCCCGTTCCCCTGCCACAAAGAACCACAGGTTTTCGGACCCAAGTTGCCCCTCCGCCAACAGGAGCAGATCGTCATACCCGTAAGAATAGGTGTCAAGCCGGGACTCATGCTGTGAGGTAAAGCGATCGGTTTCCCCGCGCAGGGTGAGCTTCAAATCGGGCCCACCACGCCGCAGCCGATGACGGATCAACCCCGCCGCCGCGCCGGAGGTCACTGTCGGCGAATTGTCCAAAGAGAGGGCTTCGATGGCCTCCGGGATAAAGCGAATCAGGTTGCGACCACTGAAAACACTGCGTACATCCACGCCTTCAAACGTGTATCCGATCTCATCATGGCGGCTGCCGCGCAAGTGCACAAAATCTGTTCCCCGAAAATCCTGCACCACCACGCCGGGAAACAGATTATAGTATTCTTCCGGTTGACCACGAAAGGGTAGGTCATCAAGGTTGGGCAAGATCCTGGTTTGAGAAAAGTAAGCGGAATCGAGACGTGAAGCAGATGTTGTTTGGTTGATCTGTGCTTTTGCGCTCAACGACAGTCCCAGGACGAACAGGACACAGACAAGACCTCTTCTGTTCATCATCGCACCCGTTCGTTTATTAAAGAGAATTTCTAAAAGGAAGTTGCTGTCTTCATTGTGAATACAACAGAGGTGCTGCAAAATTCCAGAAAAGTACGGATGTTCGAACCGAATCCCCGCAACAGGTAGCGACCTCATAAAGAGACAAAAGCTGTGGGCTGAGTGCTAGCCCCAACCGGAACCAAAAAGTCAAAATGATTAAAGTCAAATTAATTTATGTTGTAGAGCAATTCATGGGAGTCTATTCGAGAATTAGACGAGAAGTTACTTAGTGATTAACTGAAACCCCGGGTCGTGCCCCGTGTGTCATTCGCAGGACTCTTTTTTTGGACGTCCGTAAAGTGCTGCTAATTAAAAAGATTCTTCCAGAATGACATTCTCGTGCGTTTTGTTTGAAATTCAGGAACATGAGTTTTCGGTCAGGCATATTGAGGGCAAATCTTCAAGCCAAAGCCATTTCTTCTGATGATGTTCAATTCTCAACTGAAGATTTTAATCGTTTTGCCCAAAATCGTTTTGCTTTTTGCTTTTCTTTAAAAGCTGCCTTGAATAATCGTTTTAATATTTTGGCTACAATTATTTTGTTTCTAAGAACTCATTCGGACCGCGATGGTCGAGTTCTGAAAATTCCTTCGCTTGTAATTGTGGTGTTCCCTATACATGCCGGAGCGCCTCAGAAATTCCGGAGAGTGTTTCGGCAATGACGTCTTCATCATGCGCCAGGGACAGGAACAGGGCTTCGAACTGGGAAGGAGCAATGTAATGGCCACGAGCCAACAATTCGTGAAAGTACTTTGCATACTGCTCTGTGTTGGACTTCTTGGCGCTCTTAAAATCGAAGACTTGTTCATCCGTGAAAAATAATCCCAACATGGACCCGACTCGAGTTTGGAAAACGGGAATCCCGGCATCCTTCGCCGCTTCCTGAACGCCTTTTGCAAACGTTTCGCTGAGAGCGTCGAGGCGCTCATAGGTTCCGGTTTCCTTCAGAACTTTCAGAGTCTCCAGTCCGGCAGTCATGGCGACCGGATTGCCGGACAGCGTGCCGGCCTGGTAAACCGGACCCACCGGCGCGATCAAGTCCATGATTTCCTTTTTGCCGCCGTAGGCGCCCACCGGGAAGCCCCCACCGATGATTTTGCCGAGGCAGGTCAGGTCCGGGTGCACATCAAACAACTCCTGAGCGCCGCCATACGCCACGCGAAA
>JAABYK010000065.1:0-901 GCA_011775825.1 Candidatus Zhuqueibacterota bacterium
AAACAATACGGACTCTGGGGCATGCAGGTGGACTTTGAGGATGTGCACATTAGCGACAAAGACGCGCTTTCAGAATTTTATCGCCAGGCTGCAGCGGCGTTGCACAAGGAAGGATTTAAGATCAGCATTGCGGTGGTACACCGGACCGAGGAATCCGCCGGACCCAATACCTACACTAAGTGGATGATGGAGAATTGGCGGGGTGGTTATGATCTCAAGGTGCTTGGGGAGGTTGGCGATTTTGTCAAGATTATGTCGTACGGTCAGCACACACGCCGTACGACGCCAGGGCCTTCCCAGGGACTTCCCTGGCTCGAACAGGTGGTGCAGTATTTCCTGAAATTTGTGCCGCCTGAAAAACTCAGTCTCGGGATTACCTGCGGCGCGTCTCATTATTTTACAATCGCCGACACCGCCAGATACTATCAAAATGCTCGGTCCTGGAGTCGCGGCGTCTCGCTGAAGGAAGTAGAATCGCTCCTGGAGCAATATGACGCCCACCCGTTAATCTGGGATGATCGGCAAATAGTTTCCTTTACTTACTTCGAACGCGGCGGCTTATTCGAATGGCTCTTTATCGATAACGATATCCGCAGCTTTGAAGCGAAACTCGAGCTGGTCAAAAAATATAAGCTTCGCGGAATCAACAGTTGGTTTTCCGGACGAGAGATACCCGAGGCCTGGGACCGTATTCGAGACTTCAAACGGGAATAGCCGGACGCAGACCTGAAAAAGAGGCAAAATGGCACAGATAAGTCGTCGTCTCTTCATAAAAATTGCCGCATGGGTGATCGGCCTCCTCGCCATTCTTGCGGGGGGCTTTTTCCTGCTCGTGCGTCGTCGGCCGGATCTATTGAAACCAGAATTCCGTGCGAGCCTGGGAGAGTTAGCGGATGACGAA
>JAABYK010000065.1:930-27622 GCA_011775825.1 Candidatus Zhuqueibacterota bacterium
AGCAGAGCCAGCTCAAACGCGAGGTTGGCTACTGGGTCTCGGCCCGCGCTCGTGAAGATGGCTATCTCGCGGTTTATCGTGAAGGCGTGCAGCTACTCAAACGCGCAACAGCAGCGTCCGGAGCCGCGGCGACTTTTCCGCAGCTTTCTCTCCCTGATCGAGACAAAATACTGCGATCGCTGGTCCCGTTTGGTACTTCTTCTGCGGAGTGGGGGCAGATTCAGCACCCACTTGATTTAGCGAGATCATTTTTTCAACGAGATCGCCTGCGGTTCAGAAAGTTCGTGGTGGAAGACCTTTTGAAGGGAATCTATTCCTCGGCAGTCGGCTGGCGCCTGGTTAAGTACGACACCTGGCCTGGGGTTCCGGCAACTGACTACGATTACACGAGACCTCCTGCTGCAATAGACGCAAACTGAGGTCTTGTTGATTTCTGAAATTGTTTAGGAAAAACTAATGAGCGTAGACGTTTGCATAATCGGGTCGGGCGAGGCCGGTGGGTTGGTGGCCTCCGAATTAGCAAGAGCCGGGAAATCGGTTGTGCTCCTTGAAAGTGGCCCCAGATTCGACCTTTCCGACCCTTTCGACCGTTACGAGCTTGTGCTTCGAGGGCGCAATCCGTGGCCGTGGCTGGAACACGATAGAGATGAGTACGAAACTAAATCCGAAATGCCGCTCTCACTAAATACCAGTAGAATAAAGGCAGTCGGCGGCACCACTTTGAGCTGGAATGCTTACGCACCTCGTCCGAAGCCAGAAGACTTCAAGATGTTCAGTTTGTTTGGCTGGGGCGTCGACTGGCCGCTTACGTACGATGAACTCGAGCCCTATTTTGTGCGGGCAGAGGCCGAGCTGGGAGTTGCTGGAGCGCCTGCCCCCGGCGATCCAAACCGCTCGGCCCCCTATCCTCTGCGTCCGCACCCATTTAGTTACGCGGATCAGGAGATCTTCAAGCCCGCCTTCGAAAACCTCGGTCTCGAGTTGGGAGCGAATCCAATTGCCATTAATTCCGAAGATCATTCGGAACGTCCAACCTGTCAAGGCTTTGGTACCTGTCACCCCATGTGTCCCATCGACGCAAAGTACACCTCTCTGGCGCACATTGAGCGAGCTGAAGCCACCGGCAATTTGAAGGTCAAAGCAAACAGTCATGTACGCAGGTTTCGCCTTGGTTCAAAGCGGAACGTAGCTTACGCGGAATTCGTGAACGCGTCCGGGGAATTAGAGCGTCAGGAAGCTAACTACTTCGTGATTGCTGCTGGAGGTGTAGAGACTCCCCGCTTACTCCTTTTATCAGACGGTCCCACTCAACAGGCTAAAGGGCTCGGGAACTCTTCCGGACTGGTGGGTCGCAATTTTATCCTGAACACCTTGTCTGGCGCCCGCGGAAGCCTGCCGATTAGAACCGGCAGCCATCGTCTTTCGTTCGGCACTTCCATATCGTGGACCCTGTACGATCATTCAAACTTGCCAGAGATGGGAAATCTATTGATTTTCCCGAGCGATTTCCAGGGCCCTACTCCCGCCGATATGGCCGTTTCTTCCGGACTCTGGGGACAAGAGCTGAAATCGCATGTGAAGGAAACCTTCGGACACAACGTCAAGATTTTGTGCGAAAGCGAGATGGTACCGAACCCGGAAAATCGTGTCCGCTTAAGCGCGCGGCAAAAGGACAAGTACGGCGATGCGATACCCGTTCTTGAGCTCCACTTGAGTCAGTTTGAACACGCGACCATGGACAGAGCGGTGGAGTTGGGATACCAGATTCTCGATCAGGTTAAAGCCGTCAAGAAATGGCCCAGCCGCTCCGTGATGCTGAGCCACGCCATGGGTACCACCCGTATGGGCGACGATCCGAAAACCAGTGTCTGTGACGGCTGGGGACGTTGCCACGATTTGGACAATCTGTATGTCGCCAGCAGCAGCCTCTTTCCTACCAGCGGAGCGGCTCATCCCGCGATGGGGATCGCTGCGCTGACGTTGCGCACAGCCGATTTTCTGACGCGAAATATCTGAATTGATTCCATGTTTGAGCAGATCCTAAATCGAATGAACAAAGGACCCGCTGCCCAAAGAAGCTTCTCGAAGCTGCCTTCCTGGGGAATGCTTGCTTTATTGTTCTTATTGTTTTTCTGCGACGTGCACCGAGGTCTGGCGCAAAATGAGCTCGAAGTCCATTTTTCATATCGTCCAGGGGCCTTCCCCACTTTGCAGGAACACATCGATCAAGTGGACATCATTCTACCGGCTGTGTTTTTTGTAAACAAAAGCGGTGTGGTTTTTGGTGAGATTGAGTCCCGAGTCCTTGGGTTAGGAAAAGAGCACCAGGTCAAACTCATGCCCCAAATCAAGAACTTCGATGCTAACCGCGGTCTGTTCAGGAAGGATTGGGCGCACGGTGTGCTCACGGACCCGGCGGCGCGGGCGCGAACAATTCATTCGATGCTGCACCTTTGTAAGAAATACCGCTTATGGGGGATGCAGGTTGAATTTGAGAATGTTCATATTGATGACCGAGAGGCTCTGACGGCTTTTTATCGAGCTGCCGCACAGACGCTCCATGAAAATGGCTACAAGATCAGCATCTCGGCGGTTCATCGCACGCAAGACCACGCGGGGCCGGGCACATACAGCAAATGGATGATGGAAAACTGGCGGGGTGCCTACGATCTCAAAGCCTTTGGAAAAATCGGGGAATTCGTCAAGATCACTAGCTATGCTCAGCACACACGACGAACCACGCCCGGGCCGTCACAGAGCTTTACCTGGCTCGAAAAAGTGACCCAATATTTTCTGCGGTTCATTCCATCAGAAAAACTCAGCCTTGGCATCGCGATGGGAGCGTACCACTATTTCACTGTCGCAAATCCAAACAAATACTATCAAAACGCACGCTCCTGGAGTCGGAGCATATCCCTGACAGAGATGCGTTCTTTGCTCGAACAGTATCCTGGACAGAGTCTGATATGGGATCCCACACAGAAGACCTTCTTTGGATTCATTGAGCGAGGCGGTCTGCTTGAGTGGTTTTTTGCGGATAACGATGTTCGCAGCTTTGAGACAAAGCTTGATTTGGTAGAAAAATACAAACTTCGTGCGATCAACTGCTGGTTTTCCGGAGATGAAGACCCTCGGATGTGGGAACGAATCAAGGAATTCCGCAACAACTGAATCGGACTCCCGCTTGCTAAAAACTAAAAATGGTTAGAAAAATGTTGGCGAAAGAGGAATCTCACCCAAGGTATCGTTCACTCGTGCTGACTTTGATGCTGTTGCTCGGGGCACTGTCCTTTTTGCACGCTCGCTCTTCAGCGTCGGACGCTATTCCAGTTTTATGTTTCCACTATTTTTCGAATAAAGCTGACTCCGCAGACAATCTAACCGACACCTACGAGCGCTTCGAAATCCTGACACAGTACCTGTCACAAAATGGCTACGAGTCGTGTTTTCCTGCCGAGATTCAGCAACATGATCGTCGGCCGGAGAAACCAGTGATCCTCACTTTTGACGACGGTGATAAGTCGCAGTTGCGAGCTGCGCGCATCATGGACAGATACGGCTTTAAGGGGCTTTTTTTCATCATTCCCGCCCGAACCCGTGACAGTACCGAGAAATCATTTACTAAGAGCGAAGTGCTGTGGCTTGCGGAGCGGGGGCATCGCATTGGGGCGCACGGATATGAACACCAAAGCATGGTGGATTCCGTAAGGGAGCTAAAAAGGTCACTAAATGAATCGCAACCCTTTCTCAAAACATTGCTCGGAGAAAAGCAAAAAGGCGTGGAGGATTTTGCCTTTCCCTTTGGGTACTACGATGACCGTACGGCAGAAAAAATGCAACAAGCCTTCAAGTTCCTGTACACGGTAAATCCCGGTTACTGGGATGGCACTTCAGTACTAATTCCAAGAATGCTGCTATCAGGCCGAAAAGACATGGAATTCTATTATCACTATCTGGAGCGCAGCGATGATTACAGACCCGCTCTGGCTCCGGTCACCAGAGACGGTGCCAAAAGCGATGTCGTGAAATTGCGCCGAACCGACAATATTCCTGCTGATAAAATCAGGTTGTTTTCCGTTTCACCCGACACTTCTGGCACCATGTACGTCAGTCACCCACTCGGAAGTAGTCTGCAAGCTAGAGATGACACCCTGATAATCGATCTTAAAACGCACCTGGAACGATGTTATGCCCCACAGCGCAGCGCCATCTCCTATGCGTTGGTTCAAAGGACCGGTGATAGAATCGAGTACCTATCAAACGGCCTGCTCAATTGGATTGAAAAAGAGCCGGGCTCGGAAGCGCTGTACAAGTAAGCTGATAGTAAAAATACGGTCGAAACGCTATTTCATTATCTATTTACTTTTTCTCACGATTATAAATCCAAACTAATCATCCAATGAAATTTCGTTCAATTGCTTTGCCTCTCTGCTGTCTGGCTTTAGCGGCCTGCAGCAATTATGAATTTGAAGTTGCTGAAACCGACGGAATGCACTGGTTTAAAGGCAACACCCACACCCATACAACCATGAGCGACGGCGATTCCTCCCCCGAATATGTCGCCAACTGGTACAAACAGCATGGCTACGATTTTCTCGTGCTTTCGGATCATAATGTGTTCACCGACCCTGCGAAACTGTCGCATTTGGTCGACAGCACCTTTCTTCTTATTCCCGGGGAAGAGCTTACCTCGCGCTTCAAAGAAAGGCCGGTACACGTCAACGGATTGAATATTCCGGGGGTAATCGAACCAATCGTGGACACTACTTTGGTTGGCACAATTCAAAAGAATGTGAATGCAGTGCGAAAGACGGATGGCGTACCGCACATCAATCATCCTAATTTCAGATGGGCGTTCGATCACACTGTTCTGGCTCACATTGAAAACGATCGCTTGTTGGAAATTTTCAATGGTCATCCGCTGGTGAACAATTTTGGTGGTGGCGGCTGGCCCAGCATGGAAGAGGTTTGGGACAATTTGTTGACCTCAGGCAAACGGATCTACGGCATCGCCGTCGATGATGCCCACCACTTCCAGGGAGAGTTTTCCCCGGAGCGCTCTAATCCCGGCAGAGGCTGGGTTTGTGTGCGTTCAGGCAGCTTTGAGCCCAGAGAAATTGTAACCAATCTCAAGCGCGGGCTTTTCTACGCAAGCACCGGTGTGGAACTAGACGAAGTGACGGTGGAACCCCGGAAAATCACCGTTGAGATTCGGCAAAAGAAGGATTTNNGGCAATCCGACCACGTATGAACTTTCCGGGGAAACCAAATACGTCCGGGCCAAAGTGACGGATTCCGCAGGCTACGTGGCCTGGGTGCAGCCGATTTTTGTAAGAGAACCATGACTATCGAATGCAATTCGGAGAACGTCCTATGATCAGAGTTTTGATGTCAGCCATCCTCTTGTTTGGCATGCTCAGCTCGACTTTTGCGCAAAAAAAGTTGGAACAGCTCTTCTATTATGTAGATTCCGACGACTGCTTCGAAAGCTTTTCTCAACATCTCGAACAGGTAACAATTGTAGCGCCACAAAGCTACCGCATCGACGCCCAAGGTAACATTTCTGGAAGGGCACCTTCACGACTCGTATCGATGGCAAAAGCGCATGACATCGGGGTTATGCCCCTTGTTGTCAATCCCGGATTCGACCCGGCCATCATTCACGCCGTTTTGGATGATTCCGTGGCTGCAAAAAACGCTATTCGTCAAATGGTGGAGCTGTGCAAGGAAAACGCGTTTCTCGGCATGCAGTTTGATTTTGAACACGTGCATGTCGATTACAAGGAAAATTTCACCCAATTTTTCGAAAAAACTGCCGCCACTTTTCACGAAAACGGTTTCCTGCTAACCGCTGCCATTTTTCCGCGCACAAGCGGCCAGCCAGGCGACGACGCTTATTCCAAATGGCTCTTCGAGAGCAAGACCGGTTTCTACGACTACAAGGCGTTATCTGAGGCGGCCGATTTCTTATCCATCATGACGTACGAGCAGCACTACCACACCACGCCTCCCGGACCGGTGGCGGGTCTCCCCTGGGTGGAGAAAAGCATCCAATATCTGCTCACACAGATGCCCGCGGAAAAGGTCTCCCTGGGCATCCCGTTCTATTCCTACCACTGGTTCCCCTCGACTGAAGCACATGAAAGCCGTATCGGAGGGCGAGGAATGGGTTTTGCTCAAGCCATGACCATCCTGAAAGAGAACGGCGCCGGCCTGGAATGGAATGGCGAGCAGCAAGTTGCCTTCAGTGCTTTCGAAAAAGACGGCGTTTTTCAACATCTCTACATAGAAAACGCCAAAAGTCTTCGACCGAAACTAAATCTAATCCATAAGTACGGGCTGCGCGGATTCTCGGTCTGGAGACTCGGGTTGGAGGATCCAGAAGTCTGGAATCTCCTCAGCGACCGGTAAATCAAAAATCCTAAAACCAACATTCAAAATGGAGACAAAGATGAAAAAGGTATCCTGCTATTCAAGTCTTATTCTGGCCGTTCTCATCACGCTGCCAGTTTTTTCTCAACCCCAAAAAATCGAAGCATTATTTTATTATTACAACTCAGAAGCCAGCTTTGAGAGTTTGAAGAAGAACGCAGATAAGGTCAGCATTCTCGCGCCGGGCGGTTACAGTGTGGACGAGGACGGTATCGTCTGGGGCTCTGTGGACTCACGGGTTCTCAAGTTGGCACGGAAGCATAACGTGAAGATCATGCCCCTTATCGTGAATCCGGGTTTTGATCAAGAGATGCTGCATAAACTGCTCACAAATGACGTGGCCAGAAAACGTGCCATCAAAAGCATGGTGGGAGAATGTCAAACCCATAACTATCTCGGCATTCAGTTCGACTTTGAGAATCTGAACATAAACGACAAAGAGCTCTTTACCCAGTTCTACAAGGAAACCGCAGAGGCGTTGCACACAGCGGGATTTCAGCTAAGTATTGCGGTTGTCCACCGACCGGAAGAGTACCCTGGCAACACGAAATATCTCAAATGGTTGTTCAAGAATTGGCGAGCTGGCTACGATCTGAAGGCCCTGGCCGAACACGGCGACTTCATTTCGGTGATGACTTACTCCCAACATACGCGTCGCACTCCGCCTGGCCCGAACGCCGGAGTGCCCTGGATGACCAGGAATATTGAATATTTTCTGCAACACGTTCCCCCGGAGAAGCTATCGGTTGGAATCCCGGTTGCTTCCATGCATTGGTACACAGCTCACGACAATGAACGGTATCATGTGAACGCACGTTCGTGGAGCAGAAGTCTGTCCTACTCGGAGGCAATTGGGATTGTGGAACAGTTCGACGCTGAAATCACATGGCACGAAGAACAAAAAGTCCCGTACACCTTTTTTGAAAATGACGGCGTGTTCGAATACATCTTTTTTGAAGACGCGCGGTCGTTTCAGCATAAATTTGACTTAGTGCAAAAGTACAAACTGAGGGGATTCTCGGTTTGGGTAGCTGGTGTGGAGGATCCCAAAATCTGGGACATTTTGGATGAAGCTGATCTGAAGTAGCCCTGCGTCACTTCTAAAGCCGGCTTAAGTGAACAGGTGGAAATTACCGCACCCGCGGCTGCAAAGTCGCGGACGCCACCTTAGTCCCTTTCCGGCGCGAGCCGCCCGACATAAAACCGCTTCCGGTTCACAAGCCTCTGCGCAGGCTCTGCCTCTAATAGTGCAACAAAATACTCGGTGTCCGTGCCAATGCCGTTGGTTTGCGGCTGACTGCCCCAGTAACGAAAACCGACGATCTCTCCGGCGCCATCATACACCCAGTTCAGAAAAATGCAGGAATGGCCGCTGTCATCCGTTCGCCAAAACTGCACAAAATCGCCAGGACGGGCCTCTTCAAACGCGACTTGTCTGCCAAGCCCATAAACGGTCAGGGCGTGGACGGCGCCCATTTCCTCGGGGGTACTGAGCGAGGCCAGCCCATTTGCGTCTTCGAGTTTGATGAACCACTTATCGGCAAAGCGCCTCACGTCGTCAACCGTCATTTCATAGATAGCATTCTGACCCTGATGCCCCGCCCACTCCTGCAAAGTGGTCATGCACACCTGCCAGGTCACGCCCACACAATGTGTACCGCGATTTTCCCGCACCGCACTAATTCTCGTCCCCAGGTAGTCGATGTTTGTCGTGGTTCCCAGATGCAGCGTGTCCAGCGTATCCTTGGAGACGCGGGGCCAATAATAAGGAAAGGTGCCATCACTCCGCAGGCTGTCGCTGAAAATGTATTCAAGTATTTCTTCTTGAAAAGGATAGGACTCCGATTTCTTTGTCAAGGTCTGATTTGAGCAAGCGACAAATAGCATCAGGGTCACACTAATCATTGTGCTCAGAATTTTTGAACCCACGTGTAGTCCTTCTCTCTGAAATTAACCCCCAGATTCTTGACTTAGTCAGGCAAGTACTCCACCCAAATCGGACTCGACCAGGCCACTTTGCCGTCCTTGAACACCACTCGCAAATAGTAAAAGTTCTTGCCAGGAGGGATAGTATCGTCGGTGAGTCCCTTGTAGGCCGTCAGCGGGCCGCCAATTTTTCCTGAGATGAAGAGTTCTTCGTTGTTTCGAATGATATACGCGTAAAGAATATCGTAGGAGCGAACCTCAAACACAATCTGCGGTGGTTCATTCACGGTGATGCTACTGCCCATCGGATGACCATTGATCGCAAATTCCAGGTAATACTTCTCCCCTGCTGTAGCATAATTTCTACGACCCTTCAACGCAAGCCAGACGTTTTCCCGCGTGAGTGGTCCGTCGAGCAGCACGCCGGTCCAGCCTCCTTTGTAGGCGTCTTCTCGCCATCCTTCATGGGCATGGTAGTACAGCCCGTGCGAGTCCGATGCACCCACAAAACCAAATATTTCTCCTCTGGCAAGTCCATCCTGAGCAAAGGCGCCTGGCATGCCGCCCCGATGCGGAATCGGCAAGTTACCCATGTACTCATTAGCGCCATGAATCGACACGATTTCATAGTTGGTTTCGATGTCCGGGTCGTGGTCTTCCCACGTGATCCCGCCCCACGGCGGATGGTGAGGAAAAGCGATGGCTTCATGATCGTGCAAAGTCCTGAACAGCGAAACGGCATCATAGGCGATGTTCCCGTGATGATTGAAAAAAGGACTCTCTTCGCCACCTTTAAAATAAACATTCTTGTGGCCAATTCTAACGGAGGAATCCTGCCGGCCGCTCCAGGTGGAATGGGTCCACTCATAACCGTTTATCGTAACGAATTCTCCCGGCTGGTTGTAAATCTCATTCAATGCCTTCAGGTAGCCCCATTCTCCAGGGGAAAAGTGGTTGTTGCCCAATCGCAGTGCGTCGTGGTCGGTGATGGCGAGAAAGTCTACTTTATAAACGTTTTTGTACAATGTGTATAATTCGTCGAAGCTGCCGGAGCCGTCCGAGTAGGCGGTGTGAACGTGCAGATCCCCGAAATACACCCGGTAATCGCCTGCTCTGGGTCCTCTGTGGATATCTTCTTCGACGGTGGCCAGCCTCTCAGGATAGTCCGCGGGCTCGTATTTCCAAAGCTTGATTTCAGCCTGTCGTGGCTTCTGGCGAATCATCTTCTGCAGGAAGACCGTTTTGCGATCGCGATGCGCCATCCACAGCTTATTTTCGCTGACCCATGCCAAATGCACATAAAATCCGCGCAGCCCCCATCCTGCTTCATCGAGCAGCCAATTATCGCTCCATTCACCGTTTTCATAATAGGCGGCGCTAAACACATGATCATGTCGGTTGAACAGGTACAGTCGACCGTAAGAATCAAACGTCATGGTTGGATATTCGTAGGATTGCATCTCGCTTTGGCTCTTAAGATCGACGCCTTTCATCTCGGACGGGAGTGTAAACCAGGATTGGCCATCGTAAGCACGAACCATCGGATAGCGAATGATCCCCCAATCATTTTCTCCGCGACGATTGGTCGTCCACGCAACCCAGAGCTTGTTCTGGTGCCATGACAACGCAGCTTTGCAATCAATGCCGGGATGAAAGCTAACTTGAACCGGCTCGCCTAATGTGCCATTTTTGAATGAATTGACGTAAACATCCGTATTATGTCCGTTTGTGTGGTCCCAGGCGAACCAGATCGTGCCATCCCCCGCTTCCAGAATTGCCGGGCGGTACGCATAGCCTGGTCGGCCTTCTAAAATGATTTCATCAGACCAGTTTCCGTTTAGCATGAATTTGGCGACAATTTGCATGTTTTTGTCGGACGTTCCCCGCTCCCAGAGCAACCACACTCTGCCGGAGCGGTCAGCCAAAGTTACCGGTCGAAAATCGTAGACTGAATTTTCCGTCACCCGTATTTCTTCGCCAAATTTTCCCTCTGAGAATGTCCGTGCGAAAATCTCCCACTGCTGATTCCGTCGCGCCGACCAGACCACCCAAACCACATCTTCGGGAGTCACGGTCAATCGCGGGCGGTATTCCGTTTCAGAGACCTCGCTAACCTGCAAGGCCTCCTCCCAATCCGGTCCGTCCGTAATTTTCAGGTAACGGCGGGCCACATCCGTTGTCGCTTCAAGCTCAACACTTTCGTCACTGAAATGATTCAAATAAATCGCCTCATCCCCGCGATCCGAGGTGTAATTATAGGCCACGTAGACATTCTTTTTGCTGTCTACCGCAATAGCCGGATACTCGACCCTTCCGTAGTCCGAAGCCTCGTACCCCGGTAGAGGAAATTCCTCGGAAAAAATGAGATCCTGCCTTAGATCGAACCAGTACTTCTCCCCATGACTCGCGGGATACCGCTTTTCGACCTTTTCCGCCGGAGAAAACCGAAATCCGATGATCAAAATAACAACCGACAAAAGAGCCGTCAGTTCTAACTGGCTTCGTCTTGGCTTGAGAAATGCCTGCATATTAATTCATCAGCTTGAGTAGAGTAGTTTTGGGTGAAAATTGGTTGTTGGGCAATTTTTTCGAGACTCTGAATTCAAAGCAGGACAAGCGCTTTTCAACCCTCAATAGCTAATCCATCTGTAAAAATATACAAAAGCCGTCCCAATGTCAATACATTTGTCATATGAGGGTCGATCCCCCCTCCTCTATATTGGTCAATTGCTCAGCCTATCATTTCTCAGCCTGAAGCTTCACCCGCAAAGGATTAATTAATGTCCACTTGACTTGCATACTTGAAAAGATTTTGAGAATTACGAGTCGCTCTTATTCCGTCTCTCATTTTTTGCCTCTCATCGCAGAATAGGCTTACTTCTTCCCAATTTAACACCTGTTTCAACCTCTCCACAGACCTCTTTCTCGGCCTTACCCTTTCCCTTTCCCAATTAATGCTTGTACCCGGAGTGACACCTAATAACTTTGCCAAATATTTTTGAGAAAGTCCTTTGTCCAGACGTAATTTTTTGATATATAGTCCCAAAGTCTCAGGTTTCTTTGCCTTCTTTAGGATGTTTGTTAATGGAAGATAAATGGATGTCTCTGTGGCTATTTCTCAGATCCAACTCACGACTGCTCATGCACACTCACAGAAGTGCAACGCTTATTGGATCGCATTCGATATCCACATCGAAGTGCCCGCAGTGGGATATAAAGAACTCGTCAGCGACAAAACCGACGAAACCTCCACTGCAATCCGCGAACGCGTCAAGCGGGCACGTCAAATTCAGCAGCAGAGGTTTACAAACCGCGAGTATCTGTTTTGTAAACGCGCGCATGGAGTCAAAGGACATCAGAGAATATTGCAAAATCGATGAGCAGGGACATGCACTCCTGAAAATGGCGATCACGAAGTTGGGCTCTCAGCCCAGACCCATGACCGCATTCTGAAAGTGTCGAGGACGATTGCGGATGTCGAAGGAGCCGACGAGATTTGTCCGGAGTTTATTAGTGAAGTGATTCAGTATCGGAGTTTGGATAGGATGATGAGCCCCAATGCGTTTAGCGCTTGAAATAAACGAACCCGAGAGAAAAGCCACCGAACGCTCGCATCCGGTGGCTTTCCGATTGTCAGATCCTCTGCCTTACCTGACCAGAGTCATCTTCCTCACCTGGTTAAAATTGCGGCCTCGAAGCTGGTAGAAATAGATCCCGCTTGGTAATTCGGTCGCATCGAATTGAACTGAGTACCGGCCGGCGTAAATCTCGGAGTCGATCAAAGTCATGATTTCCTGGCCGATCTGGTTGAAGATCTTGAGCACGACATGGTTCTCCGTTGGAACAGAAAAAGAAATCTGGGTGGTTGGATTAAACGGATTCGGATAATTTTGTTCCAAAACGATGCTTTCTGGCACCACATCGACCTGAGTCTTGCCCAGGGACGCTTCCCAGTCCTGTGCATCCAATGGCCGGTGCGTTTCAGCGTCAAGCAGTTTCCAATTTTGAACGTCAGCAGTAGCCTTTGCCAACGTGGGTGACGTCGACTTGTTAAATGGAAAGCTGTCACTGTCAATGATATTGTCAGGGAAAGTGCCTACATAGAAGCTATAGGTATACTGCCCGGCGGGGGCTTCGGCTGGAATGTTTTGGGTGAAGGTTTTCATTCCGCTCTGACCAGGCTCGAAAGTCAACGTAAGCGGGCCTACCGTGGTAAGCTTCCTTCCATCCGG
The DNA here is from genome assembly GCA_011775825.1 of Candidatus Zhuqueibacterota bacterium. Taxonomy (GTDB): domain Bacteria; phylum Zhuqueibacterota; class Zhuqueibacteria; order Oceanimicrobiales; family Oceanimicrobiaceae; genus JAABYK01. Next base: position 13,521 of record JAABYK010000065.1, read on the forward strand.
CACAGCAATCTCATTCCAGACGTCGAAGGTCGTCGACGTGTTCGAATTATTGGTTACTTGTACGTCGAAGCTAAATGAGCCCCCACCCGATGGAATTACAATTGGCGGATTGTGGGGTGTGAGGTTAACACTCACCAGCGGCAGGACTGTAATCGTCACCTGGTCGGTGTCCGTAGCGCCATCGTCATCGGTAACGGTGAGGGTGGCTGTGTAGGTTCCTGGATTCTGATACGTGTGCGTCGGGTCGGCCTCAGTCGAAGTCCCGCCATCCCCGAAGTCCCAATCAAAGGAAGTGATGACGCCGTCCGGATCGAAACTGCTGCTGCCGGTGAAATTGACTAATAATGGCGCGATGCCGTTGGTGGGGTTGGCAGAGGCCACAGCCGTTGGTGGCTGGTTTCCGGTGCCTCCGCTGACCTCAACCGCCTGGGAGAATTCGGAGGTATTCCCTGCAGCATCGGTTGCCGTGCCGGTCAGGTATTGGCCGTTCAAACCGCCCGGTAGTGTTGCGGTAAAATTGCCCGCGTCATCAGGAGTAACAGCGATCTGAAAGGTCTCGCCTTCCCCAAATCCGGATGTGTCCGCCGAAATGTTGCTAAACAGTTCAATGGTGACTGTGGTCGGATTGGGTGTATCGATGGTGCCATTCACTCCCGTGCTGGTCCCGTTGTCGGTTGCCGATGTAATCACCGGAAAATTCTGTAATTCATTCGGTCCGGTATCTCCGTCCCCGGGATCGTTCGCGGTCACCCCGTCATCCCCGAGATCAATTCCCAGTTTGCCATTGCTGAAGATGGAATTAGCGGAAATTTGAATGGCGGTAGGATTAGAGCTCCCAAATCCGGCAATCGAAATGCCTTCCTCAAGGCTAAATGCGATTGTGTTTTGGCTGATAGTAACCGTATTGGGAATGTTGGTGGAAACAAACACATCAATGAGAATGGCCGTTTCGTTGGCAATGGCACTGGTGCCGGTGACATCCGTGCCGATTAAATTTCCCTGAATCGAATTGTTGCTGCCGCCGTCAATCCAGATACCCGCGCGCCGGCCCCGGTTGGTAAATCCATGTCCGGAAACGATATTGCCTGCCCCCGGCTCAGTGCCGCCCACAATGTTAAAGGACCCACTGAGGTCGAGACCTGCTCTCGCGGAACCGCTCTGATCGGACGTACCCGTTGCATCGACACCTAAATAATTCCCCTGAACAACGTTGTTATCGCCGTCGAGAGTAACTTGGGTGCCCACGGGGTGCCGCTCGCTATCCAAATGCCCGTTGTTAATTATGATATTGCGAGCCCCTGCAGCTGTGCCACCTACAATGTTTCCGGAAGCACCTGCTTCAATATCCACACCGCTATTATGATTTCCGAATATGACGTTCCCGAGCACGACATTGTTGGACGCACCTGCTCGCATCCAGACCCCGTTACCACTGCTCGTTATGGTATTCATGTCGCCAGATGAGGTTCCTCCAATCGTATTATTACTGCCATTAATATGCACACCCGCACTCAGACCATCCAGATCATGACAGGCGGTTACAACATTATTGTTGCCGTTCAATTCAATTCCGTAACGAAATTGGAGGAAACCACCGATGCCTTTGACGGCATTGTCGTCTGAATTAAAGGTCAGGCCATTGATGTTGGCCAAGGGCGGCGTGGTCGTAAGAAATATCTCGCTGCCATTAGGATTGGTGTCGCCGGTAAAATTCGTCTGTGTGGTGCCATCGATGGTCGTGCGATCATCTCCGACAATAAGTGGTGGAGTTGATTGGATCTGAATGACAAACGTCGAACCGTTAAAACCTGGGTCTGTAGTGGGGATTCTGAATTCAATAGCCTGGTCGCCTGGCGTATTATTGGCAGCAGTTACGGCTTCCCGCAACGAAACAACACCGTCCGGACCTGGCAGGTTGGTAACTTGTTGAGCGCCCCCAAAATCTTCCACATCGCTGGTCGTGTCCACTGTGATCGTTTCACCCTGCGCTATTAGATTTTGCGACAACACCAGTAGAAAACTCCACATCAAGATATGCAATGTGATCCCGAAAACTTGTCGATTTTTCATGATGTACCTCCCCGATTTGGTTTTTTTATCTTGCCTTGTGGCTTAGAATGGTTTCAAACCAAGAGATAAACAAAATAAGTGAGTTTGGATAAACAGGATACTTATGGAATGATAGTAACCCGTAGTTTGACTTCTTCAGAAGCAAACCATATGCCATTAGTATTGTGCACAAGAGGGAAACGATTTTCTTATTTATGGGAAATAGGATGATTTTTTTCTCAAATGTGGGAAAATGGTGCATAGGGCACCACAGCAAAATCCCGCTGCTGTCACATGAAACTCAAGTGGTCATTCCGAAAAATCGTGAGACCTGACTTCTCGCATGATGACTTTTTTGATATCCACAATGTCGCCTGTTTTAAACAGGCATGCTCCTGTTTCAACGTGCTGGGCAATGTAGGATTTGTGGGAGTCATAACTCTCATCTTCTCTCTTGTGCCCGATTTTGTATATTCAGGCATTTAAACACAAAAGTAAAAAGCCAGAACCGGAAGACTTCAATATTTTGCTTTTATTATATTTAAGCGAGGAAAGGGTAGGATTAGGAAACTCCTTACTGAGCTATAGTGGGCAAATAACAACGGCACAAAAATATAGTTCAAAATGGCTCAAAAATCAGGTACTTTTTAGCGTCTTACAAGCTTTGCTCTGAGAATCAATACCAAAAAATCCAACAAAGGCAACAACCATTACACGACTTCGCCTGTCTAATAAAATAGAATAGAAATAAATTTGAATGGTGATATGTTCAAGAAAGAAACCTCTCTTAGGTCACAGCAATGAACAGAAAGATCTTACAAGAGTGTGCCAAAGATAAGATTCTGATTGAAGCATTCAATACCGCCTGTGGCGCTGAAGAACGAAATCAGACATCGAATCGATGATCGGAAAAAGTTGAACTGGAATTTCTGTGGGATAAAAATTCAGGGTCCATTTCTAACAATTGTTTACAAACAAAGCGATTAATGCGGTTGGTGCAAGTTTGTTTCCTGCGGGTTGACTGTGGGCGGCCACGTAATGCTTCGTCCCAGAAGGTTGTGGCCGCTTTTTTGCTTAAATAATCCTATTCAGAATCATATTGAATGATTGAAATGACATCGTATCCCTTCAGTTTTTCACGCCCATTTAAGAAATTCAACTCAATCAAAAACACAACTCCTTGAATGTCACCACCCAATTTTCTCACAAGCTTCAAGGTTGCGGCTGCGGTGCCGCCGGTTGCAAGAAGATCGTCGACGATGAGCACCTTTTCATTTTGTGAGACGGCATCTTTGTGCATCTCCACTGCGTCGGTACCATATTCCAATTCATACTCTTCTTTTACCGTGGCAGCCGGTAACTTGCCTGGCTTTCGAACCGGCACGAATCCGATGTTCCACTTGTAGGCCAGCGCGGCTCCAAAAATGAACCCTCTCGATTCAATTCCGACGATTTTCCGAATTTCCTTATCACTAAACTTTTCAGCCAGCACGTCTACTGCTTCGTGAAACACCTTGCCCTCTCTCAAAAGCGTCGTGATGTCTTTGAAGCCAATGCCCTTTTTGGGAAAATCAGGGACATTGCGAATGAACTTCTGTAAGTCTGCCATTTGGGTTTCTCCAACTGTTATCAGAATTTGACGTCAAACGAATCGTATTTTCCTTCATATTCTTTCCACTCTACGAAAACATCGGTAACATGAGCGAATCGAGGCCCAGCCTTGACTTCTTTTATAAGCTCCTCTACCCTACCGCGTGCGCCTTCGGCTTCGATTTCAACATCACCATTAAAAAGATTCTTTACATAACCGTTTACATTAACTTTGTTGGCCGTTTTCTGGACAAACCAACGAAACCCTACACCCTGTACTCGTCCTTTTACTGTCAATTTTACACATACGTCCATCTATCTCACCAACTCCATCACCTTGTTTAGTGCCTGAGTTGCGTCTTTAGCATCAATAATCCCGGGATCAAAGTTCCAGGTCTTCAGACCAATCACCGGTTTGCCAAGTTTCAAACAAAAGGAAATCTCAGACAATGTACCGTATTCGCCATTTATGGCAATGACAGCGTCTGAGGATTTGACAATGATGACATTTCGCGCCTCGCCCAGCCCGGTTGCGATGGCAATATCAACGTAATCATTCGCATCCGATGTTCGATCGCCAGGTAAAATGCCAATCGTCGTACCGTGTTGTTTTTTGGCCCCTTTGCAGGCGGCCTCCATGACTCCTGATAAGCCACCGCATATCAACAAGCCATCATTTTGAGCAATTCTTTCTCCGACTTCTTCGGCAAGTTTGGCTATTTCAGGAGAACATTGGCCACCACCAATCACGCCAATCATCTTATTCGTTAACATTACGGGTATATCCTGTGCATCAGTCGCGGAAAAGGAATCGTTTCGCGGACATGTTTCAAGCCGCAGATCCAGGCGACAGTCCGCTCAATTCCCAATCCAAAGCCCGCATGCGGCACGGTGCCGTAACGTCTCAAATCGAGATACCATTCAAAGGCTTCTTTGGGCAAATCGTGATCTTTGATTTTTCGCTCCAATATCTTTAAGTCGTCCTCACGCTGCCCACCCCCGATGATCTCACCATAGCCTTCCGGCGCCAGCATATCTACACACAACGCCTTGCGCGGATCATCCGGATCATTTTTCATATAAAACGCCTTCACTTCGGTAGGATAGCGGTGAACCATGACGGGCTTATCGAATCCTTCGGAAATAATGGTTTCGTCTGCGCCGCCAAAATCGCTGCCATATTCAAAATCCACCTCCTTTTTTTTGAGAATTTCCGCAGCTTCATCATAGGTGATCCTCGGAAAGGGCCTCTTTACTTTTTCCAAGGCTGCCGTATCGCGTTCAATGGCTTTGAGTTCCTCACGCCTCGTTTCGAGAATCCTCTGAACAACGTACTCGACAAAATCCTCTGCCAAATCCATGTCGCCGTCCAAATCGAGGTATGCCACCTCAGGTTCGATCATCCAAAACTCGGTCAAATGGCGCCGTGTTTTGGATTTCTCAGCACGGAACGTGGGGCCGAAACAGTAGACTTTTCCGAAGGCCATGGCTCCTGCTTCCATGTAAAGCTGGCCACTTTGGGTTAGATAAGCCTGGGTCCCGAAATATTCGGTTTCGAAAAGGGTGGTGGTGCCCTCGCACGCCGCCGGTGTAAAAATCGGGGCGTCGATCAGAACGAATCCTCTGTTATCGAAAAAATCCCGGCACGCTCGAATGATTTCATGGCGAATTCTGAGAACCGCATGCTGGCGAGACGATCGCAGCCAGATGTGCCTGTGATCCATCAAAAACGTGGTTCCGTGTTCTTTCGGTGTGATTGGATAATCTTCGGTCAGTTGCAGAATTTGAACATCGCTGATTTGGAGCTCGTACCCGCCCGGTGCCCGTTTGTCGGCGCGAATCGTACCGGTCACTTTGACCGACGATTCCTGGGTTACGTCTTCGCAACGTTGAAACACGTCTTCACGGACGTCGCCCTTGAAGGCCACCGACTGAATGATACCGGTACCGTCTCGAATCAGCAAAAACCAGAGCTTTCCGCTGGAGCGTTTGTTGTAAAGCCATCCGTAAATGCTCACCTCTTTTCCGTCATGACTTGCAACATCTGAAATGTATACTCTGTCCTTCATTTAGGATAATCCTCTCTAATCAACGTTCAAAGTTGCATCATTCTTATTGTGTGTCTGAACGACTCCTGTTTCGTTCAGACGTTATTTAGACAACAGGAGGGGGATTTTGGAAGTTCGCATGACTTGTTCGGTCGTACTCCCGAGAATTGCTTCCCTGAATCGAGAATGACCAAAGGCCCCCATGATGATGAGATCGCATTTTTTTTCCTGTGAAATCTGAACAATATTTTTCTCTGGGTTCCCATGGACTCCCATTAACTCTACGTCAACGTCATATGGATTCAGATATGTCTCTGCATTTTGCAAATCTCGATTTCTTTTTTGTTCATTATCACTCACCGAAAGAATCGTCACCGGCACCTGCAAATTTTCAGCGACAAAGCCGGATAGTTGGAGTGCCTTATTTGCTTTATCGCTGCCGTCGTAGGCAATCAACATCTTCGAAATCTTTTTGAACTCTTTTGATGTAATAAAAATCGGTTTGTTGCACTGCCTGACTACGACCTCCAAAGTCGCTCCGCCAAATTTGCTGGTCCATTTTGCAAATTCGCCACGGGCGCCGATGATCAGGAGATCGACCAAATACGATTTCTCTTCGATGACATCGGCCGGCGGACCGTGGAGTTTTTCAGCCTCAAAATCAATTTTTTCTTTACGAAGAATAGCGGCGCATTTCTTGAGGACCGCATCGGCCTTGGACTCCAGCATCTTCTTCGATTCCTCCTGATAGACCGCAGACGGGATGACCGGCACAAAACCCTCTGTACCCATGGAAACGGCCCATTCAAAAAAGCGAATGTCGACCACCGTGAGTACCGAAATTCTTGCCTGAAATGCCCTGGCAAGCTGAACACAGTGCTTCACTTGCGCATCGGTATAAACCGAACCATCAACCGCCAGTAAGATGGATTTTATCATCTATCCCCAATCCTCGTATTTTGCGGCTCTCGTCATCAAGTCAAGCACAGCCTGTTTCGGGCTTTTATTCTCAAACAGCACCCGATACGTTTCTGCGATGATGGGAACTTCCACGTTGTGCTTGGCTGCCAATTCGTATGCAGAACGGGTTGTTTTAACGCCTTCAGCCACCATCACCATCTCAGTGAGGATCTCATTTAGTTTCCTGCCTTTCCCTATTTGCTCGCCAAGATACCGGTTTCTGCTGTATTTACTCATGCAGGTGACAATCAGATCGCCCATTCCTGACAGGCCGGCAAACGTGAGTGAGTCCGCACCCAACTTCGTACCCAATCGCGTAATTTCGGCGAGGGCCCGCGTGATTAATGCCGCCTTTGTATTCATGCCTGCACCAACCCCGTCAATGACACCGGCAGCAACCGCGACAATGTTTTTCAAAGCACCGCCAATCTCAACCCCAATGACGTCTTTGTGTGTGTAGACTCGGAAGACCTCCGACATGAACACGCTTTGTATCCATTTGGCCGTATTAAGACTTTTCGAGGCACACACCACCACCGTTGGCATGCCTTTACTCACTTCCTCGGCGTGACTCGGTCCCGATAAAACCGCAATTCTTGTGGCATTAAAACGTTCCTGGAGAATCTGACTCACTCTGAGCAGGGTATCGTTTTCAATCCCTTTGGCAACGCTTATGACGATGGTGTCCTTATTAACATGCTTAAGTTCACTCATAACTGAACGAACCGCATGCGAGGGGACCGAAATAACCAGCCCTTCATTGTCATCAGACAAGCGTGTAATGTTTGTCTCGGTTTTTATTCCCGGGGGAATGGACACGCCAGGCAAATACTTTTTGTTTACACCTTCAGATTCGATCGTGACAAGCATTTCCGAATCACGATCCCACAACGTAACCGTGTTGCCGTTTGAATTGAGCAGAATAGCAAGGGCCGTTCCCCAACTTCCTGCGCCGATGACTCCGAGTTTAGACAATTCTGACTCCTAATTCTGCGTGGTTATCGTGCCAAGAACCCATGCTTTCTCACCAACCGACTGACATGTCTCTAAAATTTTGTCCGTGCTGTTTGGTTCAACGACCAGGACCAAGCCAACCCCTAAATTGAACACCGTTCGCATCTCTTCATCCGGTACTTCGCCTTCGCCCTGAATGAGACGAAAAATAGCCGGAACTTCCCATGCCGACCAATCGATGTGAAGTCCAAGGCCGGCTGCAAGAAGTCGATGCGTATTGCCTTCGATGCCGCCACCCGTCACATGTGCAATTCCGTGTAGCCCATTCAAGGCTCGCACTTGTTGAATCAAATTCCGATAGGATCGATGCGGCTTCAGTAGTTCCGCGCCCAACGTGGATTGGATGTCCTCGACGTAGTGTGAACATTGGTAATGCTTCTGCTCGAAGAATATTTTGCGCACGAGCGAATAGCCATTTGTATGTAAGCCGTTCGACGCAGCACCGATCAGCACATCGCCAGCAGAGATTCTGTAGCCATCAATGATGTCGTCCCGGTCAACCAAACCGATGATTGAACCGGCCACGTCGAAGCTGTTTTCGGAATAAATACCGGGCATCTCCGCTGTTTCGCCGCCAATTAATGCACACTTTGCTTCTTTACAAGCACCAGAAATACCGTGCACAATGTCCTGAACCGACTTCAGATTCAATTTATTTGCAGCAATGTAGTCCATAAAGAACAGCGGGTCGGCGCCACTCACCATGATATCGTTGACACAGTGATTTACCAAATCTATGCCAATCGAGCGATATTGTTCCATCATTTGTGCGATTCTGACTTTTGTACCAACTCCGTCGATGCTTGAGACCAGGACCGGATTCTTTAACCCCTGCAGGTTCAAGGCATAAAATCCCGAGAACAGCCCAATCCCTCTTAACACATTGTCTGAGAAAGAGTCCTTTGCCATCTGTTTTATCGAGTCTTTGACCTGTTCGGCCTGCGACCGATCGACTCCAGCGATTTTGTAAGTAGTCGATGACATTAGGTTCGGCGTTTCAGTTGTCTGAAGTAGGTAGCTCTCACAATTTTCAAAAAGTCCAACACAACCGGGGATTGATAATCTCGATACGTCCAATCGTTGGCTACGAATTGGTCGTTTCGAAACCTCAATTGCACATCGGCATAAATTCCGTGTCCGAGATAGACGCGATGATCGTAATTTTTCGTGGTTGCCACCACCAGTTTCGCCAGTTCCAAATAAGCGGGATCGATGTTAACCTGTCGTTTTCCAGCCCTCGAGTATTCGAATTCCAACTCCATGTTAAAAAATTTCAGTTTTACAAAATCTTCGATTTTCTGCAAATCTCTGAAACTCACAAGCTGTTTTTGCAGGCCCGAGCCCATCTCATCTTCATAGTAATTGCTATAATCAAACATATAAACGGGCGAAACGTGGTCGATTTCGCCATATTGACTTTCCAAAGCTGCGGTAGCTTCAACTAATCTCTTGCTGTCTTTGAACGTGATGGCGGTCAAGTACTTCACCGGAGCCGCTGGTTTCACAGGTCGAATGTATTCGGGACTATCCAAGAATAGCCAACTCTATAAAAATGCCTAACGTTACAATAAAATGTGCGAACATAGACGGATAAATACTGCCGCTTTTGTGCACCAGATACCCCAAACTGACGCCAAAAAAACCACCGACGATGGATCCCAAAACTCCCGATGGAACGCCGTTTTGATACAACATGAATCCATATAGAGCACCTTGTGCAAATACAGCCGTTATCGACACCGCTGCGGCCGATTTTGCCCTTTCAAAAATGAAGCTGCGGAAGATGATTTCCTCCATGATCGGCAAATAAAAGGCCACCCCAATTCCCAACATAATCACAATATCAATGGGCAGTTGCACGGGATTCTCGATCTCATCAATGCTGAAATAAACTGACAGGCCAAAAAGAAGTAAAAACAATGCTGAGACGAATAACGATAACCTCAGATATGCTTTGGTATTTCTTGTTGAAAAATATAATTTACTCCATTCCGGCCCTTCAAGGAAAATCAGAATAACCAAGAACGTCAAGACAATAATCAACGAGCCTGGATAGCTAATCCTAAACCCTTCAATAATATAAGAAATTAAGAAAAAAATAAACAAAATTTCAACAAATTTGCCCAGATGGAGTGTTCTGGAATTGAATCTCAAACAAAGCATGACCAAGAAAAGTCCGGCGAACGTCACATAAGGCTGGTCTAGAACATAATAGATGAAACCGGAGAGGATGGCAATGAGCAAGACTATAAATTGGATCATAAGGATTTGATAATTAGGAGTTAGGTGCAGGCCAGAAACGTAGCGGCTATGAGTGCCGGGGGAGGGATTCGAACCCTCACGGACCGCGAAGTCCACTGGATTTTGAGTCCAGCGTGTCTGCCAATTTCACCACCCCGGCAAGTTATTTATTTCAAAAAACTTAGGTGAGCTTTCTTGTGGCGGCCAAATTCGCTCGTTGACAATCTGTTGACAATAAATTTCATCCGTTGCCCTGCTTTTTGCTAGATGCACGATATTCGAGTCCCGATTCTTCTCAAGAAATTCCGCGTATTTGTTAGCCGTTTCTTGACGCGCTTTCATCCGGTTATCCAGGTAACGATGAAACGTCCGCGCGTCTTTCCAGCCGCCCTCGCGCATAATTACGCCATAGTCGGTACCGATTTCTGCATGATTCGTCCGGTAGAAATTTCGGAACCGGTGAAGCGGTTTCATGCTGTCGTAGATGTGCTCTAAGCCTGCATCGCGATAGGCCCGCTTCAAGGAGGTCCGGATGTCGCGCAGGGGTTTCCCATATCGTGTGAAGACATACAGACATTGTTCGTCCTCATGGGATGCCAGCTTATTGCACAGCTCACATTTCCCCCAATTTTCCACGCTTCTGAGAGCGTCGATCACATTTGGTGGCAGCGTCGTTCTCCGAGCCTCAGAATTTTTACTATCCTCAAGCTCAGCGTAGGCTCCGAAATCGTGAACGACAACACGTCGCAAGCGCAGTTGCAGCATCTCGCTCTTTCTCCAACCGGTACTACCCGCAAAAACAAGGAGTGGCTTGAGATAATCTACGGCCGAGTCCACGAGCTTATGATACTGCTCAATGCTTAACCCTTCATTGTATTGCGGTGCCTCCTTGACGAGTTCAACGGAATCCGTGCAGTTGTAGACCAGGAGATAATCGTCACTCCGGACCGCAAAGGTAAACAAACCCTTGAGCTGAATCACCTCTCTCTTTATCGTCACGTCTGAGACAGGTTTCTTGGTGTTAGCGGGAATCTGTTCAGCTCGCCACGCTATGTATGCCCGGACATCACTCGAAGTAAAGTCCGTAAGTTTTTTCTGAGAACGTCCGGTTTCTCTAAGGAACTTCAGAATGTGCTTGAATCGATGGCGAACCGTGTCAAGACTTTTGAGTTTACTTTTTGCGGAAAAGTAGTCCGGCAAGAATTCTTCAATAGTCGGGTCTTGCTTCTTTTGGTCATGAACTCCGACTTTTTGAAGGGTCTGCCGATAAAGCTTCGACTCTTCCCGATACGCCTGCGTTTTGGTGCCAAAGAACCGCTTTCGCGACCTCAACCCGTTCGCATATACATCGATATCCCAAACCAGTAAGCCCTTTTCTCTCCGTTGCTTACCGGCTGTGTCATATACTGGTCTAACAGGCATAATATTAAATTTAGAAAACAGTTCATAAAATGCAAGAGTTTTGTTCTCACGTACCCCATTGCCGTTTCATTTCATCCTTGATGTATCGCTCTATCTCCTCACGGGGAAATAGAACCCGCTTTCCGTTGTTAATGTACCGGATTAACTTGTTGTTTTCCGGGTCAAGTTCCTTGCATTTGATGCTATGTAAATGCCGCACTGAAATCTTGAGAATCACCGCCGCCTCATCAACCTCGAACAAAAGCTTGAGCGGATCGTTTGCCGTACCTGCATTTCGCTGTTGCTTCATGATTATTCACCCAACCCCGGCTCAGGTTGCAGACTCAATTCCAGCCCCATGTCTTTTTGTCGGGATAGCTGGTTCGGCGCATAATCCAGCGTCGAGGTCTTCTGTTGTTCCTGCTGTGCCTGTTTCAGAAATTCCGTCTTATCGTTGGTGTAAACATGAAGGTTGTCAGTGGCCCGGCTGGCTGCGACGTAAAAGCTGTTGTAATTCACACCCCGGCGGGTATCCGCATGGTAAATCACGTTCTCCGCTTCCAGTCCCTGGACTTTATAATTGGTTGTGCAATAGCCGTAATCGACATAGGCATAGTCGCGTGGATGGAAATTGACGAGTTTCTCCGCGTCTGTCCTGGCCGTAATGGTACCGTCACTTTTTATATCCAGGATGGTGGCCTGCCGGCCATTTTCAACCCCGAGGCGCTTGTCCGGCTTGAGGAACATAATTCTCTCACCTTTGGCGAACGCTTGTTGCTGTTTCGTGTAAGCGCTCAAATGGTGGCCCCGTGTGCTCAGGTCGAGTTCCATCTTCCGGGTCTTGCCGCGATAGGTCACCTTCGCTTTCAGGGTATTGGCGTCGTGATCCACGGACACGATTTCGCCAAAGCTGCCTTTACCGAAATCACCTATTGGCCGCGACAGAAAGAAGTGGTCCCCGGTTTCGTAACTGTGACTCAGGTTTCTTTCAGCCAGATGAATCTGTTTCGGATGGTGCGTTGTCACGGCGTGGTCGTGACCAGCCACGCGCTTGTCGGTTTTCAGTTGTTGCCGGATGAGCGCATTCAGTTGGCCTCGGTCGGCGTTGGTTTCCGTAATCACCAGTGTTTTGGCCAAATCCGGGGCTGTCACATATTTCTGGACCACCGCATCGAGCCGCTTGGTGCTGTTTTTGATTTGCGATATGCGTTGATGTTGGTCGAGGAGCTCAAACGCTTTCGAAACATCTTTGTTGGCGAGCGCGCTTACCGTTTCCAGCATGAGTCCCTCTTTTTGGCGCAGGTTCTGCCGCAGTCGGGTTGCAGACAGCAGCTTCTTTTGCTGCAGTTTGTTGAAGATGGCTCCGCTCTCGATGGAGGTTCGTTGTTTGCTGTCCCCTATCATCAGCACAGAGTCGGCAAAGGTGCTCCGCGCCATGATTTGCTGGAGTTTTTTCGACCCCAGCATCGAGGCTTCGTCGACAATAAAGAAATGCGGCCGCCGAGACCTGGAGGATTTATTCAGGAAATCATCGATGGTGGTGGCCCGGATGAGCCCCTTTTGCCGGAGACCTTCGGCTGCCAACGCCGTCGGGCTGAGCGGGACGACTTCATAACCGGCGCGTTGGTAGTTTCTGGCAATGACATTGAGCAGCGTGCTCTTGCCCGTTCCGGCATCCCCTTCGATGGATTTGATTTTATCTTTGCTGGTCAGCACACCCAGCAGTGAGGTTTCCTGGTCCTGGGTCAGGCTGATGTTGGTGGGTTTGAGCAAAAACCGCTGTTTTGCCAGCAATGCTCTCTGAGTGTCCGCTGTGTTTTGTATTTCTTGAGCTATCCCCGCCTCTGTCGCCAGCATCTCATGAGTGGTATACAACCTATCGGTGGCGAGGACGACGGCCTGTTCGGATGCAGCAAGCTCTCTTTCTAAATCTTGGGTGGTTTTCTGGCCGATGGCAAGCTGTAACCCCAGACGCAGAGTAGCTTCCCGCTCGACCACGGATTCCGATTCGGTCAAAACGTCCAACGCCAGGTCGGCATGATTCACCTCTTTGGCGACATGTTGTTTTTGGGATGTGATTTCTCTTAATAGTTTCTCTTTGTCATAGCCCACTTGCTGCCATTTGGCTTGCCAGTGCGCCTGCAAGTCTTCTTGACTCACCTTAACTTTCCCTTCACGGGTCCGCTCCGAGGCCAAGGCTTTCAGAACACTCTCCCGGGCATTCGGAAACCGTTGTCGCAACTCCGGTAACTTCTGACGTATCTGTTCAGCGCGCGTGGAATACAGGTCGATCAGCTCTTGTGGAACGCCTTTGATCTCGAACAAGCCTTTGGGTTTTGGCGCCACCGCCAAGCCCAGTTCCTGCAGCTTGGCTGCCAATTCGCTTCTGTAGATCTGGCCAACGAACATCTTCTGCAGATGCATCTGTTCATTGGTAATGGCCCGCCATTGGCCATCCGGCCGTTTGGTGCAGTTGGCGATGACGCAATGGGTATGTATCTGTGGGTCGAGTTCCCGTGAGGTATTTTCCAGAAACATGGCCATGGCGAGCTTGCCGGTTTTGATGGTTTGGGTATCGTGATTCACGGTGATTCTGGCTTCGGCGTAATGCTCCTCAAAATAATCCATGGCGTATTTGACGGCTTCCGTATGAGCAGCATAGATATCCTGTTTCATCTCCGGTGCGATGAGTTCTGCAACAAGACTGACCGATTTCGGCGCCGAAAACGTGTAATCGATACCAGCCCGGTGTTCCCCGTTGACACCGGGTTCCACCAACTGTTTTCTGCCGCCGGGAGA
>JAABYK010000368.1 GCA_011775825.1 Candidatus Zhuqueibacterota bacterium
AAAAAAACGGAGGCCAGATTGACTTTGGTCACGATGGCGATAAGAAAAAGAACCATGTTCTGCAACGTCCAAAACGGCGTGAGGCCCATCACAAAGCCAATGGTCAATCCGCCTGCAATTAATGGCGGCGATTCTCCGGCCCGCAGAACCTTAATGAATTTGCTGATAAATTTTAACCAGAACATACGTAGCTCCTTTCCCTGTACAAGTCAGAATATACTAAAAATCCACTCAATTAGTCAAAGTGTTTTTTTGAGAGTTTAGCTAAAAGAATAGCTAAAAAGATCATACACAGTTTGTAACAGTCACAGACTGTTTAGGATCTTTAACCGAACACCACTGGTTCTAAACCCTGTCAGTTAATCATGCTCTCTTGACCAAGAAATAAAATCGAGGAAAACTAACAACATAAAAATAACTGCATTATTCATTCTGATCACTTTAAATATACGAGGGGTCAGACACGGTAAATAAGGTGAGGAAATCATGGCAAAGAAAATCAAAATTCGCTGCCACCCCAACAAGCATGAAAATGACGTCGATGTTCAAAAGGCCTTGCATGAGGATCTCGTGCTAAGTAAGAAGCGAGGAGGCGGCCAATAAACCTGCCATTACCGAACGTATCGTCCTGCATTGTACTAAGTGCGCAGAGGGGGAAGTCATCCTGACCAGAAAGATGATTGAAGAAATCTGCCCGACTGAGCCACAATGCCCAGACCAACAAAAGATCCACGACAGCCCTGCGCCTGAGCCGGACGACAATTTCTGGCTGGAGCAAGGTAAGAAGATGATGGAGGAATCTCTTTCCGTCGTGCGGAAAGCGGCCAAAGCCATCATGACCGGTCTGGGGCTGCTGAAAGCCTTTTACCTCGGCCTTCCCGGCTTTGCTAACTTTATTCCCAAACAGCCCTGCCGGTGGCAAAAAGAGCTATTTGTAGTGCCGCTCCTTTTGTGGTTGGTCTCCCTCTACTCGGCCTTATCGGTGGTGATAACCGAGCCATTGCGCGTCAACTTGCGTTCCCCGGACAACATCGCAACCAATCCGGGCAGATGTTCCTGCACAAACAGCGCGATTTGAAATCCGCTCTTTGGTGGCTAACCGCCGGTTTGATTGCTGCCATGCTGCTCATGATCTTCCGATCGAAGTTGTAGCTTTTTTGCGTATATTTCAAGATAACCGCTCCGAAGGCTTCGAACCTTCGGAAGATCCCACTTGTCACCTAATCTACATCAAATTCTCCGATTTGTATTGATTCAATTTGTTATGAAGCGTTTTCAAGCTGATGCCCAGCACCTGAGCCGCGCGCGTTTTATTGTTGTTGACATGTTCCAGCGTTTTCAAAATCATTTCGCGCTCGGATAATTCCAGCGTCGTGCCGATGGGAATTTGCACCTCAAGTTTGCTGCCGTCGGGATCGATGAGGCGTTTGGGCAAGTCGGTGACCTGGATGGTCTGGCCTTTACACAGGACAACCGCCCGCTCGATGGTGTTCTTCAACTCGCGTACGTTCCCCGGCCAATGATAGCGATTCAGAATTTCTGCGGATCGGGGTGAGAAGCTGGTAATCTTCTTGTCGTTTTTCTCGCGGAACATCTCCAGAAACTCATTCATGAGCAGCGGGATATCGCCCGTTCTTTCGCGTAAGGGCGGCATTTCGATTTCGACCACACTCAGCCGGTAATAAATATCCTCACGAAGCATTTTCTCCTCCAGAGCCTTCTCAAGTTTCTTGTTGGATGCGGAGAGTACGCGCACATCCACCTCAATTTCATTTTTGCCGCCCAGTCTCCGAAAACGTCGCTCTTCAAGGGCTCTGAGCATCTTGGCCTGAATTTCCAGAGGCATGTCACAAATCTCGTCCAAGAATAACGTGCCATTGTCCGCCAGTTCAAAACAGCCTGGCTTTTCTTTTAGAGCCCCGGTAAACGCTCCTTGTTCATGACCGAACAATTCATTTTCCAATATCTCCATCGGAAACGCGGAACAGTTTACCGGCACAAAGGGACCCTCCCGGCGGCTGCTTTTTTTGTGGACGGCACGCGCGACCAGCTCTTTGCCCGTGCCACTTTCACCGGTAATCACCACGTTGGCAGTCGTGTCCGCCACGGCATCGATCAGTTTGTAGACTTTCAACATCTCTTTACTTTGACCGATAAGTTCTTCGTAGCTGATCAGATTCTTCAGTTCTTTCTCCAGACGTTTATGGGAAATCACCAGGTGGTAGTGTTGTAGAGCCTTCATGATAATGGTTTTCAGTCTGTCGGGTTCAACAGGTTTCTCCAAATAATCATAGGCTCCCTTTTTCATGGCCTCGACTGCAGTCGAAACCGTGCCCTTGCCGGTAATGATGATGGCCTCAGTCATGATGTGACGCTCCCGCATTCGAGTGAGAAGTTCGATGCCATCAATATCGGGCAGGGTTAAATCGACGAGAACGACGGCATATCCTTCATTTTGCAGTCTTTCTAATGCTTCGGTTCCGTTGAACGCCGTGGCGACTTCGTATCCCTCCTCATATAGTAAAGCATGTAACCCCTTTACAATGTATCCCTCGTCGTCAGCAACAAGTATTTTACCTTTTCGAGGTTTCATGATGTGAGACGTACGATGATGTCCTCCCAAGTTGCGGTGTGTATTTGAATTAAATGCCAAAATTATGCCAGCCATCTCACTGTTCCCATTTGAAATCGTGTATAAATATTACTTGGCTATCTTTATAAAAAATACACATTAGCTCTTTAAGCTTTGTGAACATATTACATGATAATTCTCTAAGACAGCCGTAATTGTGTGCCACACTGAAACAGTTGTCTCTCAGGTAGTTGCTGGTTTAAAGGCGGATGGACGGTACTTCAGTGCGTGCGGGTGAAGCTGAGCATGGTGGCCGGAGCAGAAGAACACCCCCCGCCGCTGACGCGGCACCCCCCTCAAGGGGGGATTTATTTGATCCCCCTTTGAAGGGGAAAAGATTTCGCGTAAGCGAAATCAGGGGGATGTCCCTTTTCAAGCGATGAGACGAGTCCTCTGGAACACGTCTTCATATGCTCGCAGAAAAGCAGCTCGCAATCTTGAAATCGGCGGCTCAACCCACGGGAAAAACATCAGCGAGAACAGGTAAGGCAGAAAAATCCGAATCACCGGGTTCCACGACCATGAAATTCGTAGCGAGCGGCGAAGCTGAGCATGGTGGCCGGGCAAAAGCAACACCCGCCGCCGCTGACGCGGCCCCCTCGAGGGGGATTACACCCGACCCGATGGAGGCTCACTGAACAAAGACGGATTGAGAAGGATAAAAGTCATCGGTTTATATCCACTTTTCAACTAAGGAGACAATCTCTTTGGTCATAAAAGGTTTAGCAATATAATCATCGCATCCGGCCAGAATGATCTTTTCCCTGTCGCCCTTCATGGCCTTTGCGGTCATCGCGATTATGGGGATATCCTTGGCTTTATCATCGGACTTTAGCTTTTGAGTTGCCTCATAGCCGTTCATTCCTGGCATCATCATATCCATCAATATGAGGTTCGGGTCGATGCTTTTTACCTGTTCTAAGGCTTCTTTGCCCTCATTCGCTAAGAACACCTCGTAGCCGGCCTCCTCCAACACGTATTGCACGGCGTATTTCGTATCCTTGTCATCGTCGACCAACAAGATCCGGGTCTTGCCATCCGTCGGTTTGACTTCCTTCCGGCCGATAGGAAACAATTTCTTTCTTGCCAATCTCTTAACATTGAAAATCTTGGGTAAGTCAAGCACCGCCTTCATCTTTCGTCCTCTCGACTCAAGGGTGGCCAAAAACACCAATAATTTCTGTGGTTCGAACGGCTTGACCAGGTACTCAGCCGCTCCCATCTCAAACGCTCTTTCTTTTTCGGGCAAAATAGAAGTAATGATTACTGGAATATTCTCTGTTTGAGGATCACTTTTGAGAATTTCAAGAATATCCCAACCGCTTTTCTCTGGCATCAGAATGTCCAGAGTGACGGCAAACGGGTTGAAACGTCGGGCCAGCTCCGCGACATCTTCTCCATTTCGAGGAAAAATTATCTGATAGTTGTGATCATGCAAGTATTGCCGCATGATGTAAATGGCTTCCCTCTCGTCGTCGACCACGAGGATGGTCTTTTTATCGCCGTCCAATTGCTCGCGATCGTCCGTTAAATCAAACTTGACCGGTTCCGGCATCGGGGGTCGTCGCATTTGGCGATCCGAATCCACTGTTTTCTGAGTCACCGTGTCTCGTTTGAATTGGAAGGGGATGAGCAGAGTGAAGGTCGAGCCCTTGTTGACTTCGCTTTCAACGGAAACCGAGCCGCCGATGATATCCAATACTCGCCGTGTAATTGCTAATCCCAAACCCGTTCCACCATACGTTCTTGAATCCGAGCTGTCGATTTGGTGAAACTCTTTGAATATCTCATCGATCCGGTCTTTGGGGATACCAATTCCTGTATCGGAAACTTCGATTTTTAGATTGGTCGGACCTGCCATGCTCATCGCCAGTTTAACACCGCCCTTGTGCGTGAATTTCACGGCGTTGCTTAGAATGTTCATGACCGCTTTGGTTAGCTTTTCCTGGTCTGAATAGATGACATCCGGAACATCCTCATCGCATTCAAAGTCAAGCGCCAACTCTTTTTCCACACACAACGGCCTGATGTGTTCGACCGTCTCCTCGATGACGGCACGGATAGGAATTTCAGAATAGATCGGCTCAACTTTGCCGGATTCAATTTTCGACAGATCCAAAATATCGCTGATAAGTCCAAGCAGGTTGCTGCCGCTCCGTTGAATCATCTGCAATTGTCTGACTTGCTCTTCGTTTAGTTTGCCCGGGATACCGCGAATGAGTATGTCCGACAAAGTAATAATGGCATTTAAGGGCGTACGCAATTCATGGGAAACGTTAGCCAGAAATTCGGTTTTCAACCTGTTGGCTTTTTCCAACTCTTTGGCCTTTTCGCCGGCTTCCTTAAACAAACGGGCATTTTCAATCGCCAGGGCCGCACGATCCGCCAATTCCTTTGCCAGTTTCAAATCTTCCTGACGGTACTTTTTCTTCGCCTGACAATTTAAAAAGATCATCACTCCGATAATTCGATCTCGGGCGTGCAACGGCAGCACCATCAGTGACGAAATTGGAAATTTCTGATTCACGTAATACAAGAGCGTTTTCTTAAAACCACTTACCTCTTCGCTGAAAGGTCTGGAGATAAACACAGGATTTCCGGTGGAAACGACCGTACCAATTAAACCCATACCAACTCGACTTGGAAACTCTTCACAGCCTTTCAAGTATTTGTCAACCAATTCCTGCTTTTCGTGAAATGAAGCCTGCGGAATCAAATACTCGCCTTGTTGGTCTAAAAGCAGCAGGCTGCAAAACTCCCCGATGACTTTACTGCCTTTGTTCACGATGGCATCGAGAACCTCGTTCATTCTTAGACTGGAATGAAAAATCTGACTTATTTCAGCTAGAAATTTTGCGTGCTTCTCATTTTCCTTGTGAACTTGAAACAGGTGTGCGTTTTCGATTGCCAGTGTGGCTTTGTCCGCAAATATTTCAAGATCGCGAATTTTATTCAAACTCGGCTTTTTCCGGTCTTTAGGATCGTCGACACTGATGATTCCTAAAATCCGGTCGAGAGTTCGAATTGGCACCAACAGAGCGTCCAGGGGATGCCACTCATCCTTACCCCGTTCGTCCAATCTTGTGTACAATGAATAAGGTGCTCTCTTGTCAATGAGATTCGTGGTGTGATCGATGAAATACGAATTGCTGATTCGAAATTCATTTTTAATATATCTTTCCGTATGTCTGAACGGGACCTCGCCCCATGACATGACTTCCTCTAACTGCCCGGATTCCAAACCCGCCGCCGCGACCACACGTGAGCTTTGCGTTTCATAATCCCGCAGCGAAATGACCACTTTGTTCCAACCTAAAGCTTGCACAGCCTCGCAGATTTTGTTCAAAATAACATCGATGTCAACGTTAAGCCTGATCTCCTCCCCAATTTCCAACAATTTCGCCAGTTGATTGACTTTCTGCTGTAGCTCTTTGGTTCGCTCCTTAACGTTATTCTCCAGATTCTTGGTGTATTCCTGGAGTTCTTCCTGCATTTTTTTGTATTCGGTGATGTCTCTTCCCACAGCCATAGCGCCAATGCGTCGGTTGTGTCGGTCAACCAGGGGTCTGGCGTGCCAACTGCACAGAATCTTCTCCCCCTTCTTGGTTATGATCGGTGACTCAAAATCTTTGATTTCAACCCGCAGGGCCGAACCGTATTCCTTTTCCAATCGCTTCAGGTCATCGAAGAAGACTGGGAGACTTTCTTCCGTCAGCTCTTCCGCTCTAAATTTAAGCCGTTTCCGTCCGTAATCGTTAAGAAATGTGCATCTGCCACTGTTGTCGACCACGATCAGGATGTCTGACATGCCAGAAATCAAGGTCTCATAATAGGACTTGGCAGCCTCCAACTCACTGGTTTTGTTGGTCAATTGCTCCGCGTAACGCTCGAGATTACGCTCAAGCATCTTTTTGCGAGTGATGTCCTTTTCGATCCAAAGGTAATTTATCGCGCGGCCATTTTCTTCATGGATTGGCACAACCGAAACATCTCCGATAAACCCGGTGCCATCTTTCTTCTTCGTATAAAAATCACCTCGCCAAATTTTGCCATTTTTCACTGTCTTCCAAATGCGCTGATGCACATCTTCGCTGTCCTGATCGTAAATTAGTGCCGTGGTATCTTGCTTCACAAGTTCTCTTTTTGTAAAGCCGGTTATGGCTTCAAACGCGCGGTTCAGATAGACAATTTTGCCCGTCAAGCTGATGATCAAAATTCCGTCCGTTGAATTTTCGATACATTGCTTAAATATTTCGATATTCTGAGTTTTTTCTTTTACAAGATTCTCCAGTTGCCTCTCGATCTCTTTCCTTTCGGTCAAATTGGTGACGACGGCCTGAATGCCGGCATAGTCGCCATCGGATTCGATGATCGGCACAGCATGGATAAGAACCGGAATTTTCCGCCCGGACTTCGTCAGCATCTCGACTTCGAATTTCCCGGCTTGTTTTTCACTCTTGTGCAGAGATTCAAATTCGGAATCGTCATAATGAGAACCGTAGAAGAACGTCGAAATATGTCTTCCAACCAACGTCTCATTCTCATATTGCAGCATGGTAGCAAATGCGTGGTTGCTGAAGATCAGGATGCCCCTCTTATCTGTCACCACAAACCCATCGCCCATTTTTTCCACTAATTGGCGGAAGGTTTTTTCGCTTTTCTCAAGATCTTCCTTTGACTTTTCTAGCGACTCGCGCAATTCGGCTTCAATCTTGAAAAAACGAATGTGATCCGCAAAGATCCCCACCAAAAACGAAGTGAAAAACAGAATCTTGAATCCATGCCCTACCGCAAAATATACGTCAGACGTGTTCTGCCATAGACCTAAATAGATGTTCGTAAAGACGCCAAGCACGCAAGCAACAATGAACCAAAAGTAAATTGTTTGATTCTCACGATAAATTCTTCTTATTAATAAAATTGCAGCGGCTAATATCAAGCCTGCCGAGAAGATCTCGAGTCCCTTTTTGACCGCAGTGGGCGCTCCATTGACATAAAGGATCTCCGGAAGAACATTAAAATAAGTCACAACCAGGAACAGCACGAAGGCCACGGCATTCAGATAGATTAACAGAATGTTGCTGAAGGACGGCTGAACAAGGCGCTTTTTGATATTTACGATGCCGATCAGAAAATAAATCGAAAACGCTATTCGGGCTGTGATATCGAAGGCGATTCCGATATTGTCTGAACCCCTCATCCATGTGAAATCATGGAATCCTGGATAGGCGAGACTTTGGAAAATCTGGAGGAGTACGAATGTCAAGAAACCCAATCCCCAGAATAGAAAGTCTTTTGTGCGCTGCAGATGGAATCGTCTTAGGCATATAAAAAATAAGCAGATGCCAATATAAGCAACAAAATACTCCAGCAGCGCGTGACTTTCGGGCAGAGAATTGGTGCTAATTGAAAAACTTGAAATAAAAGGGGTAAGCGCAGTGAGTCCCAAGACTAACACACCAATCAGGAATAAGCCAATCTTGGGCGTGAGAAACCCTTTGCGGGGAGGCATCTTTTACATCCTTATAAAGTCTACTGATGATTTGAAATGCATTTCAAATCCTAACAACTCTTACGAACGCTGGTGAAAGCTCGATTGTTGTATAAAAACAAACTCTTGTAAAAAGCGATAGGCTGTCTATTTCTGTTCATCCTGAGCGAAGTCGAAGGATGATAATAGCCATTAAAAACAAGATGTTTCGACTCCACATGAAGTGAAGGCCATGTCTCGACTTTTTGGACGGTCTATGAATCCTCCGATTTACGCGATAAATCATTGTTACAACACTTTAAAAAAGTAAAATTGAAGACGCAGGGGATTCATTTCTTGTTAAAGCTGCTCAGGAACACTCTGCCACCTTTTACAAGCGCAGACAAGACCGCAGTGATGTCCAAAAGCGGCCTTTCGATACGTTCCTGAATCATAAGCTCAAACTCCCTGATATTTTGGGTGGTATCGCGTACAGCAGAAATGCTATCTCCCACCTTTCCCATTTCTTTTTCCGCAGAGCGCACAATGGAGCGAACATCGCTTAAAATTTGTGTCAAGTCATGTGTGATAGGGGCAATTTGCAGGCGCACCATTTCCAGCAGTTTTTGAGCTTCTGCAAACGCTCGATACGCTCTGGTAAATACAAACACCAAGAAAATTGTGTTAAAAAAAAGCAGGCCAGCAATTACGGCAACGCTTAGAGAAATCGTCATGAGATACTCTATTCATTGAATATTTGTGATTTGAAAGCGGTTTATGAAAATGAAAGCCAGTTTCGAGCGCCGGGTTAGGATTTCTTGCTTTTGGCTTCTTTTTCTTCCTTGTAAGCATTTACGCCGGCATCCACGGCGTCCTTCAGTTTGGACTTCTTCTTATCTACCGTCTGCTTCCCTTCCTCAACCGCTTCGGTAGCGCGACTTCTAAGGTTACCCAAAGCGGTTTCTGTTTCTTGTCGAAATTGTTCAATTTTTTTTCTGGTCTCTTCCAAAAGATCTTCCGCCCTCTTTTGTGCCAATTCCAATTTCGCTTCGGCATCGTCCCTCAGTTCAAGACCTCGAGAGCGAATATCTTCTCGAACCTCTTTTCCTGATTTGGGTGCGTACAAAAGCGCGATCACGGCTCCGATGATTCCGCCAAAGAAAAAACCTTTAAAGAAATCATTGTCGTTACTATTAGACATGGTTGCCTCCTGGAGTTACTGTGTTAATCTTCTACCATCTGTGTAAACTCTTTTTCACTCAAAATTTTGATTCCAAGTTCACGTGCTTTCTCGGCTTTGGACCCGGGGCCCGCGCCCACGACCACAAAATCGGTGCTTCCGCTAACAGAAGAAGCCGCTCGTCCCCCCAGACGTTCTACCGTTTGCTCGGCGTCAGAGCGAGTAAACTGTTCCAAACTACCGGTGAATACAAATGTCTTACCGGCGAGTTTGCTATCTTCTAAGACGGCTGGCTCCTTAATCTTGACGCCCGCTTTTAGAAGGCGGTCAATGGTTTCAAGGTTGTGTTTTTCACTAAAGAACTCATGCACACTTTCCGCAACTTGCGGTCCAATTTCGTACACCTGTTGCAAACGCTCTATCGACGCTTTTTTCAAATTTTCCAGCGTCCCAAATTCCCGGGCCAGGACACGTGAAACATGTTCACCCACAAATCGAACGCCGAGGGCATACAAGAATCTCGCCAGGTCTACTTTCTTACTTGCTTCAATGGCGTCGATGATGTTCTGGGCCGACTTCTCCGCCATTCTTTCAAGACCTACAAATTGATCCTTGGTCAATGAATAAATATCTGCGATATTCTTGACCAGCCCCTTCTCGACCAACTGATCCACGAGCCTTTCGCCAAACCCTTCGATATCCATGGCACCCTTTGAGGCAAAGTGACGAATGCCTTCCTTCAATTGGGCGGGACACGAAAGATTCTGGCAGCGGTGAACCGCTTCACCTTCAATGCGGACGACACGGGACCCGCACACCGGGCATGTATCCGGCAAATGATATTTCTTTTCGTCACCAGTGCGCCTTGATTCGATGACTTTAACGACTTCGGGGATGACATCACCCGCCCGTTGAACCACAACCCAGTCACCCACACGTACGTCCTTGCGATCAACTTCATCCTGATTGTGTAGGGTGGCCCGGGTTATTTCAACGCCACCAATTTTTACGGGCTTCATGGTGGCCACAGGCGTCAGCGCGCCTGTGCGTCCCACCTGCGCCTTTATTTCCAAAATCTGAGTGACCTCTTGTTTGGCCTCAAACTTTAAGGCGACAGCCCAACGTGGGCTCCGGGTACGCATTCCGAGATCTCCCTGAAGAGCCAGGTTGTTGACTTTTATGACGGCGCCATCTATTTCATAATCCAGTTCTTCACGAAATTCAGCGATCTCGGTGCATCGCTCAATGACTGCTTCAATGCCGTTACAGACAGTAATATAGGGATTTACGCGAAATCCCCACTTTTTGAACGCTTCCAGGGCCTCAAAATGAGATTTGAATTCATAGCCTGTGATCTGTCCACGGCCGTGAACGAAAATATCGAGTGGTCTTTCGGCTGTGATACCGGAATCAAGTTGACGAAGGGTTCCTGCAGCCGCATTTCTTGGGTTTGCAAACGTGGACTCACCCTTGGCCTGACGTTCCTCATTTAGCTTTTTAAACTTCGAAGTGGGATAATAGACTTCGCCACGCACTTCCAATCTCTCCGGCATGGTGGAGTCATTCGAAAGCAGTTTCAGTGGGATCGATTTAATGGTCTTCAAATTGAGGGTGATGTCTTCGCCCACATAACCATCTCCCCGGGTTAGCCCTAAAGTAAAGACGCCACGTTCATAAACCAATTCAACAGCCACGCCATCGATTTTCGGTTCGACTGCATATTCGATGTCATCGGTGTTGCCCAAAAGCCGTTTGACCCGGGCATCAAATTCGCGTGCTTCGTCATAGCCAAATGCGTTATCCAGACTCAGCATCGGAATCTTATGCTCGACGGTTCGAAAGGCTTCCAGGGGTGGCGCCCCAACCCTCTGGGTGGGAGAATCGGATGTAACCAAATGGGGAAATTGTTCCTCTAAGCTTTGCAGCCCCCGAAAAAGTTTATCATATTCGGCGTCTGAGATCTCCGGATCGTCCAGCACGTAATAGCGATAATTATGATAATTCAGTTGATCTCGGAGTTTTTGGATTCGCTTTTGTGCTTCTTTTTTTTTCACCTGTCCGGGTTTTCAGAGCTGTTCGCCGAAACTCTGTTTCGATTAGGGTACAGAGGCTGGATATTCAGCCGCGTTTCCGTTTTGGTTTTTGAAAGATGAAATAGAGAATGAACCCCGCAAGTACTATGCTTCCCCTTTGGCTAACATTACAGCCAAAAAAAACGCGAGAGTTGAAAACACAAATCCCATCAACAAAATCCACGAGGCAATTGTCTTACTCTTGAAAAAGCTTCCTATTATCAAACCACCGAAAGAAAGTACTAATGTCAAAAAGGTATCTGGAAATATTTTGCTTCTTTCTCTTGGTTAAAAGCAAAAAATCGTTTAACCTTATATAAACTAACCCTTAATACAACCAAGCGGTTTTAACTGAGCCACCTTTCGGGAAATCCCTGCCAGTTGACACGCATCGACTACATTGGAGACATCCTTATATGCTTCGGAAATTTCCTCGTCAACCGTTCTCCTACTTGACGCTTTCACGTAGATGCCTCTGTCTTCCAACTCTCTCACAATAGAGCGTCCTTTGGCTATCTTTTTCGCCTTTCTGCGACTCATCGCCCGACCGGCGCCGTGGCACGTCGACCCAAAGGTATTTTCCATGGCTCCTTCAGCGCCCACCAGGACATAAGAATAACGTCCCATGTCGCCCGGAATGAGAACGGGTTGGCCAATCTTATTGTATGCGTCGGGGATTCCTTTCACGCCCGGGGCGAAGGCTCGAGTTGCGCCCTTCCGGTGGACACAGACTTCTTTATCCTTGCCATTTACTTTGTGGGTCTCGAATTTGGCAATATTATGGGCGACCTCATATACCACACGCAATCCAACATCATTAGGACTCAACTTCAATGCTTCCTCAAACGCCTCACGAGTCCAGGCACCGATAACCTGACGATTTGCAAACGCATAATTGATGGCACAGCGCATGGCATCAAGATATTCCTGACCCTCCGGTGAGTTTATGGGGGCACAGCAGAGTTGCCGGTCGGGTAGCTCGATCCCATATTTTTGTACGGCCTTGTTCATGACTCCGATGTAATCGTCACAAACTTGATAGCCAAAGCCGCGTGAACCGCAATGAATGATGACTGTGACCTGATCGAGCTCCAGGCCAAGCACTCGCGCAGCCTCGTTATCGTAGATTTCGGAGACGTATCCAACTTCGAGAAAGTGATTGCCCGAGCCCAAAGTACCAAGCTGAGAACGTCCGCGTTCCAGAGCCTTTTTGCTCACGACGGAAGGATTTGCGCCGTGCATACGTCCGTGCTCTTCGATGTATTCCAAATCGTTTTCGGCGCCGTACCCATTCTTCACAGCCCATCTGGCGCCGTCAACAAGCACTTTTTTTTCGACGCCCTGGCTTACTCGCAGTTCACCTTTTGCTCCGACTCCTGTCGGAACATGCTGAAACAGCGAGGTCACAAGCTCTCGGATTTTGGGCAGGACATCATCTTTGCTGAGCTTGGACGCCATCAGCCGGACGCCACAGTTGATGTCGTAACCGACTCCTCCGGGAGAAATTACACCATTCTTTACATCAAATGCGGCGACCCCACCGATTGGAAACCCATATCCCCAGTGAATATCAGGCATAGCCATCGAGTAGTTAACGATGCCAGGCAGATGAGCCACGTTAGCCGCCTGCTCGGGTGCGTTATCGCTGAGAATGTCCTTCACCATCGTTTCGGTGGCATAGATTCTTGCAGGCACCCGCATGTTTCCATGTTTGGGAATCTCCCAAAGATAATCGCTTACTTTCTTCATTTTTATATCAGTCATAGTAAAATCATCCCTTTCTGTCATCATAAATCAAAAATGACTTGCGCTTCCCAACCGCACTCAGTCTCTTTGATATATAATCTATGATACGTCACCGCCTTCACCTCGGTATAAATCTCATGTCGCTCGTAATCCAGTTTTTCCCCTCTGACAATCGCGACAAGACGAGTCTCGGCGATTTCCGTAATCTCAAACTCTTTGTATATTTCGCGTTCTGTAAAGAACAAATAATTCAGTTCGGAAAGCCAGCGAACTAATAAGGCCTCTCGATCATCGGCTTCAACCGTTATCGATCGGTCGAGATTTGGCGACACCTTTTCCAAATT
The DNA here is from genome assembly GCA_011775825.1 of Candidatus Zhuqueibacterota bacterium. Lineage (GTDB taxonomy): Bacteria > Zhuqueibacterota > Zhuqueibacteria > Oceanimicrobiales > Oceanimicrobiaceae > JAABYK01. Next base: position 13,445 of record JAABYK010000368.1, read on the forward strand.
CGCAATAATATCAAACAGCCCCAAAGCTGCGTGCGTAAACAAGTCGCTTAGTTCGGAGCCGTAAACCTTAATGCCAACATCAGCGGTGTGATCGATGTGCTCGAATTTTGGTGAAGTGCGCGTCATTATTGTTAACGTCAAATAAATATATGAAACGAAACCTCAAAATTCAATAAAACAATTCGCAATGCATAAAAAAAGCCCGCTATCAATACGTTGACAACGGGCTATTTGTCGGGGCGACTGGATTTGAACCAGCGACCCTCTGCTCCCAAAGCAGATGCGCTACCAGACTGCGCTACGCCCCGTTTTTTCAGTTAATAGTGACAGTTGGCAATAGGAGTAGTCTAACCGCCAAAATCCTCTTAAATGTCTGAACGAAAACTCGGCCGGGGTATGTCATTCCGGCATGGTGTTAAGCTTGTCCTTGCGAAGGCAGAAGCCGGAATCTCTTGAATTTCGGGCACGAGATTCCCGATTACAGACTTCCGAAATGACAGAATTGAATCGTTTTCCTTCAGACTAAGTAGATTCAAAATCTAAGCTAATCTCACCTCGTTGAATTCGTTTCCTCAACTCCCCAAATGCCTTTGCACGATGGCTAATCCGATTTTTCAACTCCGGACCCATTT
>JAABYK010000684.1:0-209 GCA_011775825.1 Candidatus Zhuqueibacterota bacterium
AATAATTTTTACAGAAAGTCAAGATAAATTACGAAGAAGCGGGAAAAATTACAGAAACTTTACAACTCTCTTCGGGAGGGAAAAATATAACTCAAATTTAATTAGTGACCTGCCTGTGGAGACTATGAACCATGAACAAAATAGACCTCTATTTTTTGATGTTTGTCAGAAGATAATAACGAAATGCGATCTTCAAAAAGGTCTAAAGC
>JAABYK010000684.1:286-702 GCA_011775825.1 Candidatus Zhuqueibacterota bacterium
CCTCCCTTCGCCCCCTTGGTGCGTATCAGATTGTAAATCAAACCATCCCCGCCGATTTCGGTGTCGTAGGAAATCTCCTGCCGAAACACGTTCTTAATGGAGCCGTCCTTTCGTCTGTAGATCGTGGGCGGATTAATTTGAATGCCCAAATCGCGCGCAAAGCTCAAAACGGCTCGCCCTTCCGGATTAAACTTTAGGATACGGTAGGGATAAACATAGGAGAGGTAAATATTGCCCTCGGAATCGATTGCCAGCTTTCCCTGTCCGAAAACCTGTCTAAGTGCCGCCGAAGGCTCCTGCTGCGGAGCGAACGCCAGCATTTCTCTGCCTTCGGAATTGAACTTGTGCAGAAGATATTTTTCCGCCGGAGTTAACGCAATGAAGCCCCCATTTTGGGTCATCGCGAGCTGCTCGAT
>JAABYK010000684.1:717-2930 GCA_011775825.1 Candidatus Zhuqueibacterota bacterium
CAAAATGCCCTTCCTGCGATCCGAAACATAGACCTGGCCTTCCAGATGCAACTCCAAATCCGTGGGTTTGAACATGAATCGTTTGCGATCTTTGCCGACTCCGAGTGTGCGAACATGCTGACCGGCGGAATCAAACGCTTCGATACTTTTGTTGCCGAAATCAAGAGCGTACAGATTGCCCTGGCTGTCGAATTCGAGATCGATGACCTCTCGAAACTGAAACCGGTTATGCTCATTCTGTCCGGGAATCTGATATTGCAAGACCAACCGCCGCTGTTTTGTGGGTTGGTTTTGCCATGCCGGAAATGTTCCGTTATGAACCGTGTCTAACGGCGCAACCTCTGTGACATAGCGAATGGGCGCGGGCTTCGAAATAATCCGCTCAGCACGTCTGATGAGTTTTTGCTTCACAAACTCAAACAGATTAATTTCATCCTGATAAATGAGTTGTACGGCTCCGAGTCCCAAAATAAGGGTCAAAAACAAAATGGTTATGATCCGTTTCATGGATTGACTTCCCAATACTTTAAAATCAAATCCCTGGTTTGGATGGCTCCCTCCAGGGGATCGCCGGATCCCTCATATTCAACGGCAATGCTCCCCTCGTAACCGGCGGCCTTCAAAATGTCGACACAGCGGCGGTAATTGATTCGCCGCTGCTCTCCGCTTCGGTCGAAAGTCCTGCTCTTTGCATGCACATGCTGCGCTTTGGGAGCTAATTGAGCCAATCCGTTGTACGGATCCACATCTTTTGGGAAATTATCGAAATCCGGGCACGCACCAAGATAGGGAGAGCCAAAGCGCTCAATGATGTTCAGGATATTCTCAGGACGACTGCTGATTCCCCAGTGGTTCTCAATGACCAGGGGAATTCCCAGCATTTCGGCCTCGGGCAGGATGCGTTCTATGGCCAACGAGGCCCGCTCAACTTTGGCAGCCTCGTTTCTGATTTTGGCTTTCTGCCTTCTTCGAATGACATGACTCAAGTGCACGGTGAAATGATTGACGAGCATTTTGCGGACAAAGTTCTTTAACGCCGACCGGTTCTCCGATTGTCTTCGATCGGAATCTCCGCCCCTAAATTTTTGAAACAAAGTTTGAAAGCTGAAAGACTGACCGCCGAGAAGGATTCGTACTTTATTTGTGCCAATTTGGTCCGCCAAACCGAGCATGCTCTTGACGTACTCGATCTGTCCAAGCCATGCTTCCTCACGGTTATGGGTCAAATCACTGCTCACATCCAAGATGATTCCGCACTGCCCATCCTTACATTTACTTGTGAACACCTGCAAAAATTCCGCTATTGCAGTTCCAATTTGGCGGTCCATGATCTCCACACCTGAAAAGCCGTTCTGTTTGGCGATCTCTGGCAAATCGTGGAGGCGAAGTTTTCCTTGACGGATACGGTTTTGGAGTATCCATCCGCAGAGATAAAGCTGCATAAATCCACGTTAAACAAATTTTGGAAGGAAGTCAAGAGGGAGCCGGATTATTGGCTTTGTACCCGCATGAAGATTAAAGGGAAGACTTTCTACCTGCAAAAGTGGGAACCAAAAAACGAAAGCTCTCTTGCCTATATTGTCAAAATAATTAAGAGCAAAATAATTTCTTGCAAGAATTGAGCTTAACCATCTGAGGTGAGAAGACAACTCCAAATCGGTTGTAATTCTTTGGCTATCTGAAACGAGTGGAGTGCAAAAATCAGTGAGCGAAGCGAACGTATTTGCAATGCGTAGGGTATCTACGGCAAAAGTACGCTTCGCTGATTTTTACACTCCAAACCCCTGCCTTCGGAGGCTCAAATTCATATGGTTAATAATGTTACGATTTTAGTCTCGATTACGCTGGTGTTTCCGAAACTGAAAACAGCCCCGCGTGTGGTCCGGTAGCCAAGCCGTATAGGATAGGATGAAAAGGCAAATATTGTATGAACAATCGCCTGGCGGAAAATTATTTTTTGGGAGGCCATCTAGCCCCTTGTTTCCGTCCATGGTTGGTTTCTTGATCGAAGGCGGTATCGCGGCGATTGTATTTTCGAATGATCTGGTGCGCTTTTGCATTGGCTTTTTCCTCGATGTTGGAGCAGGATCGAGTTCGCAAGCTCTTTAGTTCCTGAAGTATCTCTTTAGCAGCTCGAATTCCATTTTTTTTGTGTCCATTTTCATGATGTTCCAAAGCGCCCACGAAGGCGTTCCATTTTTCCACCAACTTTT
>JAABYK010000684.1:2955-11147 GCA_011775825.1 Candidatus Zhuqueibacterota bacterium
CGAAACCATGACCTTTGTCATCTCACAATCATTGCCTTTGGAAGCATACCAAAATCGCCAATTTACGTACCACTTGGCGTAGCCGAAAAACGACTTTCCATCTTCCTTAGGTCCGCGTTCTAACATGGCATCGAGCAGCTCTTTCACGGTGGACCCTTCAACGTCATAGAAATCATGCCGCACGTCTACTTTGAGGTCACGAGGAGACCTGGCAACTTCGGATCCGGGAGAGGTTTCGCAGCTCGTCAGAAGAAGGAACAGGGTGACATTTACGAGAAACAGCTTTTGTTTAAGTAAGACCTTCATGGCTTTAGTACTCCAAATTTATAACAAGGGGGTATTTCGATTCCTTCTTATTAAGTATTACAAGCATTTGCTTGTGCGGCAGAATCTCAGTGATTTCTTGTTTGCCGTTCATAATTTAATCTAATCGGCATGCTTCCGATAAAAAATGATTCCGGTCGAAATTACAATCGCCACTTCCGTCTAAATTGCTTGCTAAATTCGCAATCAGTTGATAAATTGAACTGTTCTTATCAACAAATGAAAGTAAAGCCCAAATTGCTGCGAACGAACCACAATTGGAGCCCACCCGAACGCTGGCTCAAAATAAACACCATTGATAGCTCACGCCGAAGGTGAGCCGTTGCGAGTCATTGTAAGCGGCTTTCCCGAACTCCGGGGCAACACCCTCCTTGAGCGCCGCAGATATGCCAAGGAATCGTACGATCACTTCAGGACCGCGCTCATGTGGGAGCCTCGGGGACACGCGGACATGTACGGTTGCATCCTGACGCCGGCCGTCACACCGGAAGCCGATTTCGGCGTTCTGTTTACTCACAACGAAGGTTTCAGCACCATGTGCGGCCACGGCATCATCGGTGTCACGAAAGTAGTTCTGGAGACGGGCATGCTTCCCATGATCCCGCCGCAAACACAAGTGACGATCGACACCCCTGCCGGATTGGTAACGGCCTACGCGAAAATAGAAAACGGTCATGTGCAGAGCGTGGCCTTTCATAACGTCCCGTCCTTTGTTGTCGCGCTTGATGAAACGGTGGAGGTGCCGGGTCTCGCCAGCGTTCGGTATGACCTGGCGTTTGGTGGCGCTTATTATGCCTACGTGGATGCTGAGCAAGTGGGCGTCACCTGCACGCCCGAAAACTATCGTGCCTTGATCGAAAAAGGCATGGCCATCAAGCGAGCCGTCATGAATCAGCGCTCCATCAAGCATCCTTTTGAAGAAGACCTCAATTTTCTTTACGGAACCATTTTCATAGGGCCGCCGATTGGTAGGGGAGCCGACAGCCGTAACCTGTGCATTTTTGCCGACGGAGAGGTCGACCGGAGCCCGACCGGCACGGGTGTGAGTGGCCGAGTCGCCATCCATTTTGCACGCGGCGAAATCGACGTGGGCCAACCCATGGTCATCGAAAGCATTATCGGCAGTCGCTTCACAGCCCGGGTCATCAAAACCACCCGATTTGGATCGTACGACGCGATCATACCTGAAGTGGAAGGCAGAGCGTACATCACCGGAAAGCACGAGTTTGTGATCGATCCCGAGGATCCGCTCAAAGATGGATTTATTTTGCGTTAGACAATTGGAGGAAAAATGAAAATTAACCAAATAGATGTCTACCAAGTCAATTACAAGTTGTTAGATCAGCAATACTCCTGGTCGAGAGGTCAGTCCGTAGAATCGTTTGTGAGCACGATCGTTAAGCTCTCCACTGACGAAGGCATCGACGGCTTTGGGGAGGTTTGCCCGCTCGGTTCGGCATACATGGAAGCCTTCGCCAAAGGTGTACCTGCCGGCATCGCAGAAATCGCCCCGGCTGTGATTGGCCAGGACCCGCGTCAGCTTAATGTGATCAACAAAGCCCTGGATTCCGCACTTGGAGGACACCTTTACGTGAAGTCACCAATCGACATGGCCTGCTGGGATATCCTGGGCCAGAGTGCCGGCCTGCCGGTCTGCACCTTACTTGGAGGTCGTTCGGTTGAGGCGTTTCCCCTCTATCGGGCCATTCCGCAACGCTCAGCCAAAGAAATGCAAGAAGACGTGGCCAAGTATCGCAAGGAAGGTTATCGTCGTTTTCAATTGAAAGTCGGCGGTGATCCAGACGCAGACATCGAACGTATTACGACAGTTCTCAAGGCCCTCCAATCCGGTGACATACTGGTCGCCGATGCCAATACGGGCTGGATCCCTCGTAACGCCCTCCGAGTCGTCAATGCCGTTGCAGAACGCGACGTGTACATCGAGCAGCCATGTCTCAGTTTGGAGGAGTGTCTGACGATTCGGGAGCACACCAACCTGCCCATGGTTTTGGACGAATTGATGACCGGCGTCAACCCTTTCCTGAGAGCTTACAAGAAGCGGGCCATGGACGTGATTAACATTAAAATTTCGCGAGTTGGTGGTCTCACGAAAGCCAAACAGCTCCGGGATTTGTGCCAAACACTGGGCATTGCCATGACTCTGGAAGACAGTTGGGGCGGCGACATCACAACTACCGCCATTGCACATCTGGCTGGTAGCACACGACCAGAGTTCTATTTTACATCTACAGACTTCAACAGCTACAACGATGTCCGCCTGGCTGAGGATGCGCCGAGAAGAAAGGATGGTAAACTCGAAGTGCCGACGGGTCCGGGATTGGGCATCCATGTGGATGAGAAACGTCTCGGAGAACCGGTTCTGACGCTAAAGTAAGCACTTTTCCAAAGGAACTTATGTCTGAACGAACATCGGAAGAACGCCTCATTTGGTAATGTTTTTGAGCCGGAAGCTCCAAGCTTTCGGGTACGAAAATTCCTACGCACCCGTTTCGTACCTACTCCGGATTGTCAAGTTTGATCACCGAAAAGTAGGCCCCTTGCGAATCTTGTGCGGTGGCGAAACGTCCGACATTGGGAATGTCCTTCGGCGGCACTTTGATCTGCCCACCGAGCGAGGTGATCTTGTCAACCGCCGTGTCGCAATCGTCGACCGCAAAGTAGACCATCCAATTGGGTGGGACATCGCCCCACTCTTTGCTAATTTCCAACATCCCGCCAGCGGGCCGCTCTCCATGTAGAAACTCTGTATAGGTCATCCCCTCAATGTCACTGACCTTCTTGCCCCAACCAAACAACTTCGTGTAAAACTCAGTCGCTTTCTTGGTATCGTTCGTGGCTAATTCATGCCAGCACAACGCGCCCGGTTCATTGAGGATTCCTACTCCCATATGCAGATTCGGCTGCCAGACAGCAAAGGTGGCTCCGGCGGGATCCTGACATTGCGCCATCCGCCCGGCGTCAAACACGTCAAACGGTTCTGCGAGAACGGTCCCGCCGAGAGCTTTGACCTCGTGCGCGATTTCGTCCGCGTTGGCCACTGAAATGTAGGAATTCCAATGTGGCGGCACACCACGTGACTTCTGCTCGCGACTCATTTGATAAAGGGCGCCAACATCCTGGTCGGATAGCTTCAACATGGTGTACACGGCATCGGGTCCAACAGGTTGATCCGAAAAATCCCAACCGAACAGTTGGGTGTAGAAGTTCTTCGCCCCCTCGCCATCTGTGGTGGCTAACTCCACCCAGCAGAAGGTGCCGGGTGGGTGTTCTTTTATGTCTTTCATGTCTTTTAGCTCCGGATTTTTTAATTCTTGTTCAAAAAATTACACAGTTCTTCTTAGAATTGCAAGAGGAGATTTGGTGACAATGGCGGAAATTGCTGGCTATTTCGCTTTCCAATTACCATGTCGAAAAATCCAATCCTCTGGATCCACTTCCCACTCGGCATTTTTGTCCAATTTGACAGTTGCTTTCCCATCGGGCATTTCGATTTTCTCAATGCGATTCTCAATGTTCACTTCAACCGGCATGGGGAAGCGCAAGTCACCGGGAACCTCCCACTCAAGCTGAAGGGAATCGCCCTGCCGTCCGGTCACAAGACGTGGCAACACCGGCTGACGCACATACACATCGAAAAACCAATCTAGATCCTTGCCGGAAATGTCTTCCACCAGTTTCAGGAAGTCATCGGTGGTGGCAAAACGGCATTGTCGGCCATCGGTTACTTTTTCGAGTTCCGGGGAGGGATACGCAAAGCGGCGCAGCGATTTGAGAAAATCCTCTTTTCCAATGAGATATCTCAGAGCGTGCAAAACCAGGGCACCCTTGGTGTAGATGTCGCCATCGCTTTCGATAAATTCGGGGGCGACAAAATAGCGTTCCATCGCGCTTGTGGGCTCGCGCGGAGCCAGGGTGGTGATGTTCCGCACCAGAGGTCGCCTGGTCTCAAAAAACCGATGATATGCATCCCCGCCATGCAACTCCTCGACGTACAAAGCCTGCATGTAGGCACAGAACCCTTCATGCAGCCAGAAATCGCGCCAATCAAATGCGGTGACCAGATTGCCCCACCATTCATGTCCGAGCTCGTGATGATGCAACTCGTCATAGCCAAATTCATTATTTCGATAACGACCATATGCAATCACGGTTTGATGTTCCATGCCAAGGTGCGGCGTTTCGGTGACCCCGTATTTCTCATTGCGAAATGGATAGGGGCCGAGATATTTTTCGTAGAATGCCAGATGTTCGGACAGTTGCGGGAAGACTTGTTTGGCTTTCTCAAAGTGCTCCGGCAACGCCCAAAACGCCACGGGAATTTCCTTTCCGCCAACACTGTTGAACGTTCCTTCAATGATGCGATAGGGAGCAATATTCAACGCTACGTCATAATTGTTGATGGGATTTGTCACAAACCAGTGGAACGTGCTCGTTCCATCATTGTTGTCGATAACTTCTCGAAGGACCCCATTCGAGGCCAGAATCAGCGGTTTCGCAATGGTGATGTTGATGGCCATAGAATCCGGTTCGTCGGAGGGATGGTCTTTGCATGGCCACCACAGGTCCCCGCCATCAAGTTGCACGCTGGTCGCGATCCATGGCTGACCGCCCGCGGTTTTGGCCCATGTAAAGCCGCCAACCCACGGTGGTGCCGGTGCGACTTTGGGCTGGCCGTGATAATGCACCCGCACCGCCACGGCCTCTCCAGGTTGTCTGCTGACGTTAAGGTGGATCCACAGCTTGTTGTTGCGGTGTTCGAAATCAGCGAACACCGGTTCGTTCTCAAAGTTTAGCAATTGTACCGAAGTCACACCAAGCCTTCGATCCAGATCGAGAACGAACCATTCCAGGGGATGAACCACCTTGGCATGGACTGTCAACGATCCAGCAATCGAACGTGTCTCGGGTTTGACCTCCAGGGAGAGCTCGTAGAACGTGACGTCGTACGCCGCCTGTTCTGGCATCAATAGACCGCCCGAATCGGTGGGACGATACCCAAGATAACGTTGCGAGAAAATCGGAGGCGACAGCAGCAAAATCACCAAGCAGATGATCGTAACCAGAGTGCTATTCATATTGCTCTTCAGTCCTTTCTTTTAAAGACAAGGTAAGTAAACAATCCTTTCGCAATTAGCTTCTCTTTTTGAAAGACTTCCACTTCGCAAACCACGATCTTCTTTCCGCGCTTGACGATGCTGGCGACGGCTCGCAGCCTTCCATCTGCAAGCGACGCGGGGGCTAAGAAATTCACTTTGAATTCGATGCTGGTCATGGTTTGATGATTGGGAATCTGCGGGTAAATGGCATAGACCGCCGTCGTGTCCGCCAGCGCGCTGATGATCCCGCCATGCACTACTTCTCCCTCCTGCAGGTAGGACGGCTTCAAGGGCATACGCAGCTCAGCATGTTTATCCGAACACGAAACCAAACTGAAATCGAAGAATCGGTTGACCGGAATTTCTGAGAATTCTTTTTCCACGGAATCAAGCTTGAAGTTTCAGGTTCAAATTTAGATTAGAGTCTCTCAAGCTGCTCGCGAGTCTTGTNNCCAACTTTACTAAACTTCCAAAGTTTAGTAAAGTTTTGGTTTTAATTAAATTAGATCAGATTCTTTCAAGCTGCTCGCGAGTCTTGTCCGTGTGCACATTTCCCGTATTTAAAGTGGACGACGGCTCGAACAACAGGATGTGTGCTTCTTGCTCGGCCACGGGGCGATGTTCCACACCTCTTGGCACAATCAGGAATTCGCCCTCTTTAAGTTCAATGACTTGGTCCCGAAATTCCATGCGAAATTCGCCTTTCACCACCAGAAACAGCTCGGCTTCAAGTTCGTGATGGTGCCAGTCGAACGCACCTTTGATTTTCGCCAGTTTGACATGCTGACCATTGAGCTCTCCCACAACTCTCGGATTCCAATAATCATGAAAGAGCTTGAACTTTTCCACAAGATTGACTTTTTCCATGTGTTCGACCTTTTGTTTGTAGTGTCGCCGTAAGGCGAACAATACGCTTCCCAGGACGTGCTCACCAATCATCCCATCCTCTGCCATAGTCACGAATAGGATACCTCCACCACCACTCCGTAAGCGTTTCCCCTCCTACTGTTTTTAGGTACTCGTGCAAAGAGCTCCACGGCCAATCACTCGCCTTTTTAGCAAAACGGTGTTTCACAGGATTGAAATGGAGGTAATTCACCGAAGCGAAGTAATGTCGTTTCGAACCTTCCGATCCGAAAAGCGTTACCCGACACGGCGTCCGGGCGTGCCGTCTTCCCGGTTCCACTGCGTAGACTTGCCATTATGCAAGCGGCCAATCCAGGTGCGAAAGGCCGCCAGGTCTACCCTGGCCACCAAATGGTGATGGTTTGGTAACACAGCCCAGGCGTATAACTTGCCGTTGATTTCTTGCTCTACACCACGAACCAGTGCTTGTGCGAATTCCTCGAGGCGGTTCGACGTCGTAAGGATTTCGCGATGCTCAAAGCATGCAGCCGTGAGTACATGGGTGCTCACTCCTTCCTCAAAGTGTGGCGGTGCGTGCGGCGGATGGCCGCGGGTTTTTCGTTCTGCAACGACCGCCGCCCGTTGCTCCGGCGTCATCCTCCTGTATTGGTACATTTTTCCGATGCCTTTCCTTTTGTTTGGTTTGCAGTGACGTCGTAAGACGTGTCTTTTTACGCTCTTGCCGAACAAGGAGTATTCTTTTCTTAACGCCTTACGGCGTCACTACGAACAAGGCTTCCCCCAAAATACACCTGGCGTAGTCTAAAATCAAGGAAAAATACAGAGCAGAAAAATTCACGGATGGAACACACTCGGGAAGAAGAACCACGGAGCACAATTCCTGTTTATCGGAAGGCTGCTTCCCGACTCCGCCAATTTAAAACAGCGATGACTGCCACCACCCCGAAGGCCACGCCTTGCAGCCAGACCTGCGTGCTATCCGACTCGGTAAGCAAAACCACAAGCGCAGCAGCCAGCAAACCGAATCGCATCCACATGTTGAGACGGGAAAACCAGTAGCCGGAAACGGAGGCAGCCAGAGCGACAATTCCAAGCAGCGCAATACCGACGTTCAAGACCACCATAAAAAGACCAGGGGGACTGCCATCATGGGTAAGAATCAGGAGCTCGGGGCGCAACACGAACGCATAGGGCAAGGCAAACCCAACCAACGCAAATCGGAAAGCCGCGAATCCAGCCTGCATGATGTTAGCACCGGCGATAGCAGCCGCCGTGTAAGCAGCCAATGCCACGGGTGGCGTGACCATGGACATCATACCAAAATAAAAAATAAATAGATGAGCAGACAACGGAACCAGCCCCAAATCGCTCAGGACCGGTCCGATGAGAGTGGCCATCAGCAGGTAACACACGGCTGAGGGCAAGCCCATGCCGAGAATGATGGTTGAAATCATCAACAGAACCAGGGCCAAAATCAGGTTGTTTTGGGCGAGCGGCAAGATGGTGCCAGGCAGTTTCGTACCGATGCCGGTCAAGGTCACGACCCCGAGAATCAAGCCCACACAGGAGGCAGCCGCAATCAAGGAAATGCCACCATGCGCGGCCCGTTCCATGGCTTCGAACATGTTGCTCACGCGGAGTCTGGTCTGGCTCTTCAGTACGCTCAAAATTAATATCACAATCAGACTCAGGCTCACGGCGCGAAACGGCGTGTAGCCAATGATCAGAAAAAACATCAAGGTGACAAAAGCGCTGAAAAACAGGAAGCCCTTATATTTTTCGCTTGTCTGGTCCTTTTGCTCGACGGCGACCTCCGCTGAAGCCCCCACCAATTTGGCGCGAAAGTGGACAATCAGCAGCAGCGTGGCGTAGTAGAGAATGGCC
>JAABYK010000681.1 GCA_011775825.1 Candidatus Zhuqueibacterota bacterium
CGCCTTTAGATGGTAAATTTCTGCAGGAATATTTGCTTCGCGCGCGATCGTGAGCAACTCATCCAGAGCTTCGAGCAGATGATTGCTCTCACTTCGCATATGTGAAATGTACATGCCACCATATTCCGCTGCAACCTTGCTCAGCTCGATGAGCTCGTCGGTTTTAGCGTAGAATGCCGGCGTGTAAATCAAAGACGATCCCACACCAAGTGCACCTTCTTCCATGGCCTGTCCAACGAGCATCTTCATCCGTTCCAGTTCATCAGGTGTGGGCGGACGATCCTCATGGCCAATCTCGTGAATACGTACCGTGGTCGCACCGACAAACGAGGCAATATTGCAGGAGACACCACGTTCGACCAGATAATCGAGATACTCACCCAGCGTTGTCCATTCGATATCGTATTTGATGTCACCTTGAAGCTCTTTTTCTTCTTGTTTCATCTTATCATTGAGCGGCCCCATGGACCAACCCTCTCCAAATACTTCGAGGGTTACGCCCTGGCGGATATCGCTTTGCGAACGACCATCTTCGATCAATGACACTGTGGCCCAGCTCAACATGTTGATGAAGCCGGGCGTAACAGCCATACCATCGACATCGATTTCTGTTTTAGCGCTATGCTGGTTTAGGTCACCGATTGCAATAATGGTGTCAGCACTGATAGCGACATCCGCTTGGATCGGCGCCTTACCGCTACCGTCGTAAATCGTGCCATTTCGAATAATGACATCGTAGTTCTTTTGCACAGAACATGAAAGGCAAATAGCCGTGAGAAGAAAAAATATAGACCTCATTGATTCCTCCTCGCTAATGATATATGATTGGATTAGATCATCGCATTTGACTCACCCTATGCTGTTCCGTCTATCTTCTTTGCCTGTTAAGTTTCATCGATATTTTGTTGGAGCTATTCCTGCCCGGGGATGGGCATGCTGCTATTCCAAATGTCCACATGCAGTTTCCATGTGCCATCGGCCTGCTGTTTCCAGACGACCACATATTTACCTGAGTCCGACATGCCCTCTTGACCAGTTGGTTGGATTTTAATACGGTACTTGCCGATTTCATAAGCCGTATCGCCGCTTCCTCCAACATCCACCGTGGTCAAACTCACCTCCTTTAGACCCATTTGGAACCCCTCGTTCCAAAATTCTTGAACTCCTTGCTTTCCTTGAATCATCTCGCTGTTCGGTGGCAACAAGGTCGCATCGTCTGTGTACAACGCGGCCACACCGGCTGCATCACCCTGATTGAACGCCTCGACAAATTTGGCATCCTCGGCTTCAATAGCTTCCCGAACCGCGGCCACATCCATTTGCTTGGGTTTGGCACAGGAGAGCAGCGTCAGGGATAGGGCCAGCACAAACAAAAGAGTATAAGTTGAGAATTTCATTGCATCCTCCTCCTTTTTATGGTGATTAATGTGCGACGGTCATCGCCGGATGATTTCTTTCCATGCGAATGGCTGCCGCGGGTGAAAGTGGATTTAATTTAGGATCTACCGAAAATAATCAACGTCAAGGAGATTCCGCTGTTCAGAGGAATGACTCCTCTTAGATGTTCGAATGCCTTGACCACAAAAGCCCATAGTGCCTCACAGTCGTTATCAAAATCGTACACCGATTGCTTTTTGGCGTCATCAAGGCCTATTGATAGGCAATATGTGATTTCAGAAGCACTGATCGTCGATGTTTGACAAGAACAAGTTTAGAGCCCGGGGATTGACACCCGCTTGGATAGGATAGGTCTAATAAGGGGTTAAGGCTGCGGGGGTCTCCTCTGCCCAAAATTTTACAAAATTGACAAAAAACTGCTTGCTTTCTTCCGGTCGATTCGCTAAATTCTACGAGTCGCTGACATGCTCCTCGTACAACTCCTCGTGTGCCGGATCTAACTTCATCAGCTTTTTAAAGACTTCGTCTTTATTTTTGTCGTTTTTAAATATCTCAATGAATTCAAGATAATGGGCATTCAAAAACTGTTTGGGTTCATCCAGGTTGGCCTTTTTCTCTATCACTGTTTCGAGCAGATCGAACGCGATTCGAATATTTTTGCGCGCCTCAGCTTCGTCTTCTTCTCGCATGTATAGGCCATAGAAGTAATAATCTTTCATTCGGCGGAAGGTTGTAAACGGCTCACTCAGGAGTCTTTTGATGAGCTCTTCGCGTTGGGTCCAGCCTCGGATGAATTCCGTGCGCACAAATTTGCCAAGCGCCGCAATGCTCTGTGCTCTTTTAAAATAGAAGTCTCCCCCAAAACTGCGGGTTTTGTCTAATTCGTTGCCTATGACGATGTTTACATAAAAATCGACCACACTCGTTAACGGATCGGCAGACTGTTCGCTGTAAACCAGCGGGTCGCCCGGCTGATATGGAAACCGAACTCGTTTGTCAAAATATTGCACATCGGATCCTGAAATGAGAAACTCGCAATTATATCGGTCTTCGACATTAGAGGGGCTATCGGTTAGAAAGAGTTGCAAGGATATCTCCATCGGAATTTCATCATCTTCTTCAAACCAGTTCGCGGTTTCAATGTACTGCTCGACAACCTTGTCGAAACCCCGCATTTTTTCTTGTTTATCTAATGGCAATTTATCTATGATCACTTGCACATCGGCTTTAATCTGTCCCTGGGATGAGTGCGGCGTGCTCAGGACAAGCCCTGAGACGAACAGACCGATGCACAAAATACTGGCTCGACCGAAATGGACTCTTGCTTTGAACACGATTCTCCTCACAAATACTGAATTGAACTAAAGTAAAAAAAATATAGAGAATTTTGCTTATGATTGTCAAGAGAATTATTCGGGTATCGCTCATCTCAGTGGCATGCTATAATTTATTATCGCTCAACCACTTATTTGCGGGACTGGACGATTTGCCCATTGGGGCCAGGTCCCTGGGCATGGGTTCGACCTACGCCGCCATCGCCAACACCGCAGATGCGGTTTTTCTCAACCCGGGTGGCCTGGGTCAACTGAGTGGCATCGAAGTTTCCCTCTTTTATCAGAAGCCTTTCGGACTGGCAGACCTAAACTTCGGAACGATTGCCTTGAGCCTTCCGATCTCGCATCGTCGGCTAAGCGCGGGTTTCATGACGCTGGGAAACGGGGCGTATCGCGAGCAAGCGTTCCTGCTGGCCTACAGCCACCATTTTCAACGAAAGGTGTTTTACGGAATTGGTCTGAGCTACAAGTCGATTCAGATCGATAATTACGGTTCCACCGGAACGCTGGGATTGGATCTCGGAATTGTCGTCCCTATCAATTCGGAAGTCAAGCTGGGGTTTCTCACGAAAAACATCAATCGACCCACCATCGGCGCGTCCGGTGAAAACCTGCCACAAACCTTCAAAAGCGGGGTGTCGCTGAAACCGAAATCAAATCTGCTTCTCAGTTTCGAGCTTCATAAGGAAGTGAGATTTCCCGTTGAGATGAGATTTGGCGTGGAATTTAAGCCGCTGAACGATTTTGCCATCCGCGCGGGCACGGCCAACAACCCCAGCCGTTTTTCAGCAGGTTTCGGCGTTGCTGTCAATCTATTCAGCGTGGACTATGCTTTCTTCACCCACAACGATTTGGGACTCACCCACCAGTTCTCGTTTTCCGTGCACATCGACAAGAAAGAGGACAAACAGCCTCCGGAAACTGAACCCGTTGTTGCGACGCAAGCATCGGAATCAAGTGAGGAAACCCCCGAAGCCACACAAGCTGCAAAAGAGGACCGAGAAATTGAGAAAATCGATATCAACAATGCGACGATTGACGAGTTGGAAACGTTGCCGGGGATCGGTGAAAAGCTGGCACAAGCCATCGTGAGGTTTCGGGAGCAGAACGGACGGTTTGATCAAGTTGAGGATCTGGTCAAGGTGCCGGGCATCGGGGAAAAGAAACTAGAGAAGATAATAGACAAAATTTTCGTTCGCAAGATATCCAGAAAATGAGCCACAAATTTTATTTAGCTGAACGAAAACAGGCTTTTCGAGTCATTCCCACATGGGATGGACGGGAATCTGCGTGCCTAAAACCAGGAGATTCCGGCATAAAACATTACCGGAATGACGGGGCACATTCGTTTTCGTTCAACCACTGTTTAATCGTCTTGTTGATTCTTCTAACGCCCCTGTTGGTTTTCGGCCAGGAACGTCAACTGGAAACTCTTTTGGAAGACCAGGCCGAGAGTTCCGAGCAGTCCGAGCTCTATGAAATTATTTTGAATCTCAAAGAAAATCCCATCGATCTCAACACGGCCACCAGGGAACAGCTCGAAATTCTACCCGGACTATCGCCAAGCTTAAGGCACGCCATCATTGAATATCGAGACAAGCACGGCTCGTTTGATTCCATCGAAGAATTGCAACTTGTCCCGGGCATGGATTCGGAAACCTTCACCCTCATTCGCGAGCTGGTGTTTGTTTCCCGGGATCGCGTTCGCCAGGTACCCAGAATTGGATTCAATTCGCGCACCCGAGTGCTGGACCGAATCGACCGACCCCGTGGCTTTCAAGATGGCACATATGAAAGCTCTCCACAGAAGCTTTATCAGAGATTAGAATTTGACATCGCAAATCGGGTTCACGGCGGTGTGCTGCTGGAAAAGGACAGCGGTGAAAGCAGATTAGACGATTTGAGAATGTTCTACCTTGCCTCGAATCTGACCGAACAGCTCTCTGTTTTGGTCGGAAACTATCATTTAGAGATTGGTCAGGGACTGGTCTTGTGGGGACCCTACGGATTTTCAAAAAGCGCCAATCCCATTTATCCCATTCGGAAGCGGGCACGAGGCGTCAGAGGGTACACCACAGTCGATGAAAACGCCGCGTTCTTTGGCGGCAGCGTGAGCTTCAATTGGGGGCCACTTCAAGCGATCGCTTTTGCTTCAAAATCTGATTTGGACGCAACTCCGGCCTCCGACGGCGAGGTGTCCGGTCTTTTTACCACAGGTTTTCATCGGAATGAAAACGAAGGAAATAAAAAGGATGTCGTATCTGAGTCCGTATTTGGCAGCCGTGTAAGGTATACTACTTCAATAGGGTTATCGCTTGGTGCAACCACTTACAGGTCGACGTTTGACAAAATCATTAACGACCCGGACCTTGAAAGAGATCGTTTTGAATTTCGTGGAAACGAGAATTATGTCGTCGGTTTGGATTGGGACTGGCCCATCCGCAACGTCATTTTGTTTGGGGAGATTGCACGCTCTAAGAATGGCGGGCAGGCACTCATTGCCGGGTCGCAATTGGACTTCGATTCCGTTCAACTGGCGTTCCTTTATCGAGACTACCAAAAGGACTTTCAAAACTTGCATGGATTTGGATTCGGCGAGAGCAATGGCACGACTCAAAACGAACGGGGGTACTACACCGGACTTGATTACCGGATTACACGCAGCACGCGCCTGAAGGCGTACTTTGACATTTTTGCAAAGCCGTGGCGAAGTTTTTTCCAACCGCTGCCCGTGGAGGGAAGAGATTTCCTGGCACAACTTGAACAAAAGTTTGGCCGGTCTATCCAGTTGACCCTGCGTTTCCGTGACAAATTTGATTTTGAAACTGAAGATTTCCGAGATGCTTTGAACCGAGAGAAACGAGAATTCCTGGAAAAGCGAAAATCGCAATGGCGGTTTCAATTCGATTACCGCGTGTCGCCGCAATTCCGACTCAGAAGCCGGATTGAATACGCGAGATTCAAACAAACCGGACTCACAAATCTAGATGTGGAGACCAAAGACGACGGCATTTTGATGTACCAGGAGATTCGCTATCAACCAAAACCGAATCTCCAAGTCACCGGACGGATCACATTCTTTGACACCGATTCTTTCGGTTCGAGCATCTTCCAATACGAACACGATTTACCCGGAATGGTGACGAATCGCGCCATGTTTGGCCGTGGCAACCGCTGGTATGTTTTGCTTAAGTACGAACCGTTCACGGTCACCGAATTCTCTTTGAAATATTCCGAGACGTTTCGGGACGACGTGGAGGTCATCGGCACGGGCCCGAATCAGATCGAGGGTAATCTCGACAGGAGAATTGGCGTGCAGTTGGAAATGCAGTTCTAAGTTTAATTATTCACAGATTACGAAAATGTGCGACGCACTTTATTGATTTTATTGCACTTGAGAAATGGTATTAAGCCAAGTGCGTCGCACATCCAGCACCTTCCATGAGTAATGCGTGCTAAGTTTATAAATTTCATTAAGTTTATAAATTTTTTGTTGACTACCTGATGATTTTTTCCTTATATTACGACGATTTAACCTGAATTAAAAAACGCACCGTAATTTATGCTCAAAAAATTTTCCACAAATGCGGTCGGCTCATTCCTGCGTGTAAAAAATCGTTTTTTGAACAAAAGTCCGTCCGTGGAGTTCATCCGTCAATTAGCCGCCACGAAGAAAGTTCTCATCTTCATGCCCAACAAAATCGAAAATTTTGGCATCGCACTCAAGTCCCTCAACCAACTAAGAGAACACAAACCGGATTGGCAGATTACCGTTGTCACTAAAGTTGAAATGGTCAGCTTTATCGACAACCGGCTGAAAGTTGACATCTTGCCTTATTCAAATGACGACTCGAGCATTTTGGGCTTGCCCAAAGGTTCGTTGCGGGAGCATTTCGATAAACAAAGCTATGACCTGGCGCTGGACTTTGAACCCACCTTCGATCTGATATGCATAAAGCTGTTCGAGTTCAGTGACGCAAAGGTCAAAGTCTGTTTTGACAGTCCGGACAAATCCCCATTTTATAATTTCAGCATCCGAGTGAATCCGGTGGAAAGCCTCGAAAACAAATACGGTGCGATGATAAAATACCTTGTGGTGATTTCCCAATCCAAGATTCAGAAAAAAGCGGTTGAAGACACTCATTAAACACACGCTTTCAGCCGCTTAAGCAACCACCACCCGATATCTTTAGGTTTCGCTGTGACCCGCCATGAATGACAAAGTTGACAACTTACAGAAAGAGCTCACCGAATTACAAGAAAAGTTCTCGCAAATTCAGAAAGCCCACGCGGAGCTAAAAGAACAATTCTCTCGCATCGATTCGCTCTATTCCATAACCTCGACTCTGGCAACGGTCAACACCCTTGAGCAGTTGTTGAAATATGCGCAGGAAATCGTTCAAAGAGATGTCAAGCCGGACCAATTGACAATCTGGACCGTGGACAATGATTCCGAAGAACCTTCTCTAAAAGCTTCCTATGGATTGCCGCGGGATTTTTCAGAAAAGAACGACAATTTTGGGGGGCCAGATTCATTTCTCGCCGAGGCTTACAACAAGAAGCAACGAATCTACGTGGACGATTTGGAAAACGCCCAATACCAAGATACTCGGTTTCCCGGTTTGAATAAACCTTCGGGGGCATTTCTTGCCGTTCCTCTGCTCAGCGATGACGATCGAGTCCTGGGACTCATGAATTTCTATCGCAAGAAACGCAACGGCTTTACCCCTGACGACATCGAGTACATCTCCAAAATCGCGGAACAAATTGCCATTTGTTTGCACAACATTCTCGTCTTCGAGCACACAAAAGAAATGTCCATAACAGATGAGTTGACCGACACCTTCAATCGCCGATACTTCAACCAGCGGTATGAGGGGGAATTACAACGGGCCAAGCGTTACAAGCGCTCGCTGGTGGTAATCATGCTCGATATCGATCATTTCAAAGCCTACAACGATCTCAATGGTCACCTCACGGGAGACAAGGTGCTGCAAAAAGTTGCGGCCACCCTAAAAGGCATCCTGCGAAAAGCGGACATGCTCGCGCGTTTTGGCGGCGAAGAGTTTGTCATCATGTTGCCGGAAATCTCCAAAGCTCAGGCCCGCAAAGTCGCAAACAAACTGCGTCGTAAAATCGCGAAAACGCAATTTGAAAACGAAGCCTCCCAACCCAACGGCAAGATCACAATCTCTCTGGGACTGGCAGTCTATCCCGAAGATACCGAAGACGCACAACTGCTGATACAGTATGCCGATGATGCTATGTACACCGCAAAAACTCAGGGTCGGAATTGTGTGGCCTGGCATGGCATGAAGCTGTCCGGAAAGCGCAAACGAAGAGCCAGTGAGGCGGGCGCCAAAGTGGCGACTACGTGAAGGTAGAGAGCACGGGATTTGAGAGCAACTTGGTTTCTGTAACGTATTTAACGAAAATCCGACAGTCATTTTGTTCCGGAAATAGAATTGGCCCTGTTCCGTTCAAAAACCAAAAATTTCATTTCTTTCGAGCATTCCCGCGCGAACAGTTGCTTTTCACTAGTAAAAGCTGTATCGTTAAATTAATTTAAAATTAACTGATTACGGGTAACTTGGTGTGTGTGTGTGTATCGTCGGTCACCTGATACGCAAATCGTTATTTTTCTGAACATGTCATCTCGTCGTAGCCTTTAACCTCACTTCGCCAAAGCATACCTAAAAATCGTGAACAAAATCTTGTAGCCCGCCTTTACGGTACCGGAGAGCGTTCCGGTAATTTTTGACACGCCAATTCGGGCACGATAGCTTACGGGCACCTCCGTAATTTTCAGACCCTGTTTCACGGCTTTCACCTGCATCTCCACGGTCCAGCCGAATGTCGGATCCGTCATATTGAGATCCAGCAGCTTTTGCCATTTGATGGCTCGGAACGGCCCAAGATCGGTGTACTTGAACCCAAACAGCAACTTGATGAGACACACGGCCAAACGGTTGCCCCATTTGGCCTGGGGCAACAACGCGCCTGCTTCCGCGGTGCCGAGGCTGCGCGAGCCGATTACCAAATCGTAGCCGGTGCGGACCTTTTCCAAAAGCCGGGCCATCTCCTCCGGATGATCGCTAAAATCCGCATCGAGAAAGACGACCACATCGGGTTGCAGTCGCTTAGCGTATTCCATGCCCGCCAGACAGGCGTGGCCGTATCCCTGTTTGGTCTCTTTTATAACGGTGGCGCCGCATTTGCGCGCACGTTCCGCCGTCCGGTCCGTCGAGTTGTTATCCACGACAATCACGTCATCGACCAACTCTTGAGGAATGTGCTGCAGCACAAATTGGATGGATGCCTCTTCGTTGAAAGCCGGAATGAGCACCACCACGTTCATTTGGAGTTCCAACGATTGTCCTCATTTCATGAATAAGGAAAGTCCATTGCCAGAAGCAGGAGATTGCTTCGACTCGCTAAAAACGCGAGTCTCGCAATGACATGGGCCTGTCACTGCGATCCCGAAGCTTCGGGAGAAGCAGTCCCCCTCCCACGCACACGTTTTCTTAGTAGAAACTTTCCATGATGATGTCGAGACTGGTCTCCCCTTCATTGAATAGCAGGTCAATGACGGAAAGCCCGGGTACAAACCCGCCAAATTGCTGATGATATTCCACCACCCGTGGCGTGACAAAGTTGATGTCCACACCGTTCGCCCTGAATAATTCGCGATCGAGATAGGTTTCGAACGCGTTTTCCACGAGATACGTCTCACACTCCAATTGATTCGCCAAATTAACCAAAAGCTCGGAACCCTTTCCGGTGACATTCAAATCCGATAGCATAACGACTTGGGTTGAAATGTTCAAACACTTGGCCAAATGATGTATAATCTCCAAA
>JAABYK010000688.1:0-218 GCA_011775825.1 Candidatus Zhuqueibacterota bacterium
CAAAACGACATCCAATCGCTGCAGGCGCAACTAGAAACTGAGCCGGGGAATGTGCAGGTTTTGCTAAATTTGGGTCGCGCTTATCACGCCAAAGGTGTGGGCGGCGATAAAGAGGCGGTCGAAAAAAGCGAGGCGTATTTGACTCAGGCGTTGGAATTGGACAGCAGCAACGCCCTGGCTTTGGCTTTTCTGGGGAGCGTGTACACGCTAAAAGGTCG
>JAABYK010000688.1:333-6677 GCA_011775825.1 Candidatus Zhuqueibacterota bacterium
GACGTCCGTATGCTGCGCGCCATGAACAGTCTGCATTTGCCGGACTTCTTCCACCGTCTGCAGTACAGTTTGAAGGATTTCATGTTTATCACCAAAGCCGAGGAATTCAAGCACTGGGCGGTCGAAAATCAGGCGGACGTCTACTATTATTTCGGGGTCGCGTTGAAAAAAGACGGGAAACCGGTAAAGGCGCAAAAGTATTTTGGACTTGCAGCGAAAACCGCCCCGGAATCAAACTGGGCGAAAAAGGCCAATGAAGAACTGCAAAAGTTTCGCCAGGCCAACTAATCGGAGACGTGAGATGAACCCTATTGTGGAAGCGGAAAAGCTATGTAAAAGCTATTCACTCGGGAAAGTTGACATCCCCGCGTTGACAAACATCAACCTAACCATCGAGTATGGTGAGTTTATGGCCATCTCGGGTCCGTCGGGCAGCGGCAAAACCACGCTGCTCAATCTCATCGGTCTGATCGACCAACCGACAACCGGGCGGCTGCGCTTACAAGGCCAGCCAGTGGGGCAAAACGGTCTGGCGAAATTGCACGAGGTCAGACTGTCCAAGATCGGATTTATCTTCCAGACGTTCAATCTCGTTCCGGTGCTTACGGCCTTCGAGAATGTCGAATATCCGCTGCTGCTGACAGATATGCCGAGCGCGGAACGCGAACACAGAGTCCATGAAGTCTTAGACCTGGTGGGGCTGACTGAAGTGAGCCAGCACAAACCGCGTGAGCTTTCGGGAGGGCAGCGCCAGCGGGCAGCCATTGCACGCGCATTGGTGAATCGACCCAAGCTCATCCTTGCGGACGAACCCACGGCCAACCTCGACTCGCAAACCGGGCAGGTTATTCTGAAGTTGATGGCCAGGTTGAATCGAGAAAAGGGTGTCACGTTCATCTTTTCGACCCACGATCCGCACATCGTGGGCATGGCAAACCGAGTGATTCAGATTCGTGATGGGAGGATTGTACATTGAAGACTAAATTCTTAAAACTTGCAATCAAAAACATCGCCCGCAACAAACGTCGCTCGGCAATTACCGCCATGATCATCGTCTTCGGAAACGTGGCGCTCATTTTGGCAGGCGGCTTCATCAAGTTCACGTTTTGGGGATTGAGCGAAAGTTCGATCCGCAGGGAGTACGGCCATTTGCAAATCTTCTTGCCGGAGGCCCTGGAAAAAGAAGAAGAAACGCCGTTGCAATACGGTTTGAGCGACGCGGACAGCTTAATCCAAATCCTCCAGACGCTGGAAGAGGTGCGCTTTGCCATGCCCCGCATCGGTTTCATGGGACTCATCTCCAATGGCGACAAATCGGTGGTGTTCATGGGGCGGGCGGTGATCCCGGAAAAGGAGCAAAAACTATCCGGCTTCAGCGTGCAAATGGACGAGGGCCACCATCTCGGCGAGGATGTCTTTGCGCAAGATGAGGATGAAGTGATTTTAGCCGCAGGACTGGCCAAATCTTTGGGGGCTGAAATCGGCGAATATCTTACGTTGATGACCACGACTACGTCCGGTGCGTTGAATGCCATCGACGTGAAGGTCGTGGGCATCTTCTCCACCGGCATTCCGGAAATGGATGTGCGCTTGCTCAACGTGAAACTGGGCACAGCCCAACTTCTTCTCAATACGAACCGGGTTTCTAACATCGTCGTGGTTTTGAAAGAAACCAAATATACCGATCTGGTCGCCGAAAAAGCCGCACAACTGCTTGACGGATTCGCAATTAAGAAGTGGTACGACCTTGCCGCTTTTTACCAGGCAGTCGTCAGTCTTTACACCAATATCTTCACGTTTCTGGGCGCTTTGATTTTTGTTGTCGTATTGCTGGCGTCTTCCAACACGATGATGATGTCCATCTTTGAGCGCACGCAGGAAATCGGTACCTTGATGGCCGTGGGAACGTCCGGAAAGCGCTTGCTGAGCAACTTTCTTTTGGAGGGACTGGCGCTCGGCGTTCTGGCTGCCGCGGCAGGCTTGCTGCTCGGCTTGCTCCTTTCAGTGGTCATCAACCACGCTGGTATCACCATGCCGCCGCCTCCCGGATCAACACGCGGTTATCCCTTGAACGTGAAATATGTAACCGAGATTTACGTTGGTACCTTCATCTTGATGGTGATCACCGCAGTCGTTTCCACATTGTTTCCGGCTTTTAAAGCCTCCCGCATGAAAATTGTAGATGCTCTGGGACATATCTAATCTTAATGGAGAAAATCATGAAATACATCCTACACCTCATGCTCATTTTCAGCCTCGGCTCAAAAATCGGTGCCGGGGATCGCGCAGACCACCTCCTCGAAAAAGCCGACCAGTACCGCAATGGCTGGCCAGAATTTGTGGTGCACACGCGCCTCACGAACTTCAAGGATGGTGAACAAGACGATGTGGGCGATTTCCAGGTGATGATCAAAGGGGACGACAAAACTCTCGTGCGGTTTCTCAATGCGGACCAAAAGGGACAATATCTCCTCATGCTGGAAGACAACATGTGGATTTATTTGCCCAACACGCGGCGCCCCATTCGGGTCACGCCCTTGCAGCGCCTCATGGGGGATGCGTCCAACGGCGACGTGGCACGCAGCAATTTCTCACGAGACTACGACGCCAGAGTCGTCGGCGAGGACACCGTGCGAGGAGAACCGTGTCACATTCTGGAACTCATTGCAACCAACAGCGCTGCCACCTATCACCGCGTGGAATACTGGATAACCCAACAAGAAGCCCGACCGGTTAAAGCGGAATTGTATTTAACCTCCGGCAAGCATTATAAATCCATCAGTTACGAGGAATACGAAGACTTCAACGGGCGTAACGTTTTGACCAAGATGATCTTGCACGATCGATTACGCGAAAACAGATTTACGGTCATGGAATTTCTGGATTATCAACCCAGGGATTTGCCGCAAAAATATTTCAACAAGAATTACTTGACCCAATTGAAATAATTCCCAAAGTTCTGTGAAACTGAGATTCGGATTGACCGTTTTGGTGCTGTTAGCCAATCTGTCCAGTGTCTTCTCCCAGGATGCGTTTGGTGATGGCGGGGCACTGAGCTATCGCTTGCGGCTGATCAATGAAGCGGGCTACCAACAACTCAATTCCACACCGCTGAACGTGGGCAACAAGTTCGTGCCGCAAGCTCGTTACGGCAACTCGTTCAGCAGCGATCTGTTTTTAAGTTGGCGGGATTTGGCGGTGGACGTCAAAGCCGATGTGGATGTCACCGATAGAAACGATCCCGACTTTCAGCACGTCATGCGTGAACTCTATTTTGCGCGTTCAATTGACGACCATCTACATTTGACTGTGGGCCGAAGAATTCTAAAGTGGGGTACCGGCTACGCCTTTAATCCGACCGGCGTGGTTGAACCGACGAAAGACTCAGCTGATCCCTCGGATCGACTCAACCGTTTCCAGGGCCGACAAATTCTCGCGCTCGACACCTATTTCGGTTCCCACTCTTTGACCCTCCTCTACGCCAACGAATTCCGGTTAGGCGAGGAATTCAAATGGGGACAGGACGAACTCGCCGTGCGTTTCTACTCGTTGATCAAAGGTGTCGATTTGTCACTGATAGGCCACTGGAAAGAAGGCAAAAAGTTGAAGTTCGGATTCAACACCGCCGTCACTCACGGAGCTCATTTTGAATGGCACAGCGAATTTCTCGCACAGATCGGTACGAGCAAACTCTATCATCCGGTGTTGCAAAGCACAAATTCCGACACGTTTTTCGGGGAGTCTCCATACAAACAAACATACCACGACAGCAAAGAGGTTTTCTACAAGTTATTACTCGGAATTCAGTACACCTTCAACTCGGGACCGAACCTCATGATCGAGTATTTTTACAACCGCGAGGGATTGAGCATAACGGAATGGAACCGGTGGCGGCAGTTCACTTTGTTTCATCAAGAACAGATCACCGGAAGCGCACCCGACCCCGCTTCCTACCCGGAATTTTACGATGCGCTGAACACGCTCAACAGCAACGGTACCATGAGACACTACGGATTTGTCCGCCTCTATTTGCCCATGCAAAAATCCGCATTGGAACTCATTCTGTTGGCAAATCTCCTCGATCAAAGTGGTATCGTGATCCCGACCTTTACGCATTTCTTCAACTCCAATCTAAGCGCCTGGATTCGAGGATCATACTTTGGCGGAGCGCATGATTCGGAGTTCGGAATGTTGTTTTTAAAAACTACTATCAACTTGGGGATTAAAGTCTCACTGTGAGCAGCGCAGTTCTATGACTAAAAAACATCAGCGTCGATTAAATGGGCTTGATTATTTATCATGTCAGCATTACTTTATTTAAAACCCGCGGATGGCTAATCCACTAATAATTCAGGTGAAATGATTTCCAAAATAAGAAATCGTCTCTTGCGGTCGGTAACATGGAAAGAGCTGAGAACACTTTGGGTGATTAACACACTTATCGCGATTTTTCTTTCTATATTCTCCTTTCGACCGGAATTGGCCTGGTTGAAGACCTTTGGCACACATTTTATTTTCGCTCACTGCATTGGCCATTCCATCTACTTTTTGGCCTGCTTCTCAAACTTCGAGCAAATCACAAGTAGGTGGATTCGCCTTTTAGCGCTTGTTGGAATCTTCCTCCTTGGGGGATGGATCGGCACCTTTATCGGCGTGGGACTCAACAAGCTATTTTGGGGGTTCAAAGTAAGCGCAGACTATTTCAAGACATTTTTCATCGCCATTACGGTTTTCAATCTCTTTATCGCTTCCATTGTGTACAGTTATTTTGTCTTGCGTGGCAGACTTCAGGACACCGCTGCGAAATTGGCGCAAAAAGAGATCGATGAGCAGCGCATTCTGCAATTAAAGGCAAAGGCAGAACTCGACGCCCTGCACGCCAAAGTGAATCCTCACTTTCTTTTTAACACCCTCAATTCCATCGCCAGCCTGATTCCGGTGAATCCACAGAAAGCTGAGGACATGGTACAAAAACTCTCTCATCTCTTTCGCTACACCCTTGACGCTGGCGGCCACCGATTGATGAAACTTCAAGATGAAATCAAAATCATCGAAGACTATCTGGAAATTGAAAAAGTGCGTTTGGGTGATCGCTTGACTTATCAGATAGATGTCGATAAGCAACTTGATGACTTCAAGATTCCTGGATTATTGTTGCAACCGCTTGTAGAGAACAGTGTCAAGCATGGCATTTCCCCGAAAAAAAAGGTTGGGAAAATAAACGTGACATGCTCAAAGCGGGACGGATTCTGCGTCATCAGCGTTCGCGACACGGGAGACGGTTTTGTGAAAAGGGCCGAGAAATCGAACGGCTTCGGATTGAGCGGCGTGCGCGAACGTTTGGAATTATTTTATGGCGATAGGCATGATTTCAAAATCACAAACGACTCGGGCACCTGCATCGAAATTCGCTTGCCGTTTATGACTAACGACGAAAGCACATGACCTACAAAACGATATTAATCGACGACGAACCTTTGGCGCTGCAACGTTTGCAGCGTCTTTTGGCGCAGCACAAAGACGCCATTGAAATTATGGATTGTGCCGATAACGGTCCGGATGCGGTGCAGAAAATCAACGAGCAAAAGCCGGACTTGATTTTCCTCGACATTCAAATGCCGGAATTGGACGGTTTTGAGGTTCTGAATCGTGTCGACCATTTGCCCCTGGTGATTTTTTCCACGGCTTACGATGAATATGCGCTGCGAGCTTTCGAAACCAATTCCATCGATTACTTGCTCAAGCCCGTGGATACCCAACGCCTGGAGAAAGCCGTGCGCAAACTGCAGCGGCTTGATCCAACCAACAAACTTGAATTGCAACAGCAGTTGCAAAATTTGATTTCCAAATTCAAACCCGCCTCGACTCGATTGCAGGTGCGCGTCGGGGACCGCATTCGTTTTTTAGATGTCGATGAGATTTATTTTTTTGAAGCCGACGAAAAATATGTCTCGGTTCACACCTACGATGAAACTATTTTGATCAGCAAATCCTTACAGCAATTGGAATCTGAATTGCCTGCGGAGGATTTTGTACGTGTGCATCGCTCGGCGATCATCAATCTCAATCACGTTGCGGAATTTGTGAAATGGTTTAGCGGCACCTATCGCGTACGGATGCGCGACAAGAAAAAAACCAAGCTTCCCGTGAGTCGGAAATCGAGGACGAAGTTGGGGCTGGTCTGATCAGGCTCGTTTCATAATAGTGGAGAGAATCTCTTAACTCCCGTGTTTCTGTAATTCGTCTCTCAACATTGCTAACAAATAAAATAAAAGCCTATTGACGTATTTTTGTTTTCTTGTAACTCGGCAGCAAGTTCGGGTGCATGCAAGAGTTACTTCTGT
>JAABYK010000685.1:0-1977 GCA_011775825.1 Candidatus Zhuqueibacterota bacterium
AGGAGTTCAGAGTCTCGGCTGGCATGGAGCTTTATGTCATGGGTTCGGATGGACGAAATCGCCGACAATTGACACAGAATGAGGTTTATGATTCCGCGCCGCATTGGTCCCCGGAGGGCACAAAAATCGCTTTTGCATCACGCCGAACCGGGAACTACGAAATCCATATAATGGATGCGAACGGCGAAAACGAAAGGCAGTTGACGTTCAGCCAAAAGTGAGTGACGAGCGGGCCACATAACAAACGGCTTAACTCCGACCAAAAGGCGCCGGTTTCTTGAGTTGGTTCGGTGCTTTCCCAAAGCTTTTTGCGGGTCGTCAAGTAAGGGTGTGGTTTCGCCCTTTTTCGGGTTAGCCGTAGCGACTGTGTAGAAAAGTTTTGGCGAGCGGATAAATCCGTAAAATTTTATCATCTGTAGGAGCATAAGTGGCTGAGAAATCAAACCAGACAACCGCTCTGGGAAGTACTCTTCAGAGTAATAGAATAGCACAGTCTCTTGAGATTCTCGTGGTATTTTTCCTGGCATTTATCATTATCAAAATTGCACAACCCTTTGTCGGAGACAATCCAATTCTTCGTCAAAGTATTGTTTGGGTCGCTAACGTGGCAATGCTTACTATGGTGTGGGCAGGTCTTCGGCTTCGCGGTCAAAGCTGGGCATACTTCGGTTTAAATCTTGAATCTGTCAATCTGAGAACGTTTCTGCTTTCCCTTTTAGTTTTCGTCGCTGCAGTATTTGGATTCGTCATCGGAGCAATTATCATGGCAAATATTGCAGGCGTTCCAGAAAACGCGAATATGAGTGGCTACAACTATCTTCAGGGAAACCTGCCAATGCTACTTGGAGTTCTTGTGGCAGTCTTTTTTGTTTCTTCATTTGGTGAAGAAGTTATATACCGAGGGTTTCTAATAACCCGTATTTCAGAAATGGGCGGAAATGGCAAAATGTGGTTGAAAATAACCGTATTGATCAGCGCAATCATATTTGGTTTGGTGCATTTCGAGTGGGGAGTGGCGGGCATGGTTCAAACCGGATTTATGGGATTGGCGCTTGGAACTTCATATTTGTTAGTTAAACGAAATCTTTGGGTTTTAGTTTTAGCTCATGCATATATGGATGCAACATTGATGATTCAAATGTATTTGGGTGGTTTATGACAAAGAAGTGAACATACTCGCCAATACAAACTAAGACCACATAATGAAACTTTCAATATTACAAGTACCTTATGATTCCGGGCGGTTTGACCAACGAATGGGGTCCGGTCCTCTCCTGTTGACCGACCTGGGTCTTGTCAACTGGCTTAAAACAGAAGGGTATGATGTGCAGCTGACCGAGGTGCGCTTGCCGGATGAATTCATGTCAGAGGTGGGAGCATCAAAATACATACATTGTCAAATAAAACGCATCGCTGAAGTAAATCTGCGCGAAGGCTATTTGCCTTTAATCCTCGCAGGAAATTGTAACTATGCTGCCTTTGGGACTCTTGCAGCTCTTCAAAACTTGAAGACAGGTATCATTTGGCTGGATGCTCATGGTGATTTCAACACGCCTGAGACCATCAACGTGCCAATCATGTTGTACGGGCCATTCTCAAAGCGCTGACAGATGAATAAAAGACCAACTGCAGTCCTAGAACCTGCGTAAAACAATTCTCTCCGGTTGATTGCCGGCGCACGCACGGCTCAAGGCCGAGAACTTTCGATATAGAGTCGATGAATCAATTTAAGAGGAATTTAGATTTGCAGCAAAATCAAAACATTACTTTTTCATCTCTTGACGTCGGAACAGTGATCAGGTTTTGAAACACTATCTGGCCCAAAAGGTGCCGTACCGGATGCTGGTACATCTGGTTGAGATTTAACGTTTTGACTTGGAAAAACAAATCGAACAAACTCGAAACGAGATAGACTTTGGATAAATGGAGAAATACACCTCAAAAGCAGCAGATGATTTTATAAATT
The DNA here is from genome assembly GCA_011775825.1 of Candidatus Zhuqueibacterota bacterium. GTDB lineage: Bacteria > Zhuqueibacterota > Zhuqueibacteria > Oceanimicrobiales > Oceanimicrobiaceae > JAABYK01. The sequence continues at coordinate 1,967 of JAABYK010000685.1, forward strand.
GAAGTTTGCGT
>JAABYK010000685.1:2011-9483 GCA_011775825.1 Candidatus Zhuqueibacterota bacterium
GAGGTGAGTTATGTCAACAAAGAACACAGTTTCGCGGCGGGAATTTCTCAGCAAGATCAGCCAAACCGGATTTGCTGCATGGCTCGGCATTGACATGTTGATAACAAAGGTTGAATCCGTACTGCCGTCCACCGTAGCAGAAAGCGCCCCGGCATTCACAAAACGGGGCATTATACAACTTCGACTCAATAGTGGCTATTTGGAAAAAATGCGAGCATTTTACGCCAAGACCATGGGATTCAAGGCAGACTTGGGGCAGGGAACCTTACGAGTTAAAACCGGTGGTACAATAATCGAATTTAATCAAGCTGAGCAGTCGCTGCAAAGTTCGGATGTTCCGTATTATCATATTGCCTGGGCGATCCCTGAAAACAAGTTTAGGTTGGCAAAAGCATGGTTGAAAGAACGGACACAATTGCTCAGTCACCCGGATGGCCGGAACGAATTCCATTTCCGGCGAGCAAACCGTCATGCCGTCTATTTCGCCGATCCGGCCGGTAACATCCTGGAGCTGATCGCCCGTCACAATCTGAAAGACGGCGCCGAAGGTCCTTTTACATTGGCTGACATTCTTTACGTCAACCATTTCGGGTTTGTCGTTGATGATGTCGCGACGGCGATTGGGCAGATACGCAAGGCGCTTCATCTCGGGTTGCGGCACGAGCCATACGACAATTTTGCTACAGTAGGAGACGAACACCGTCACATTGTTTTCGTCAGCCGCAAACGTTTATGGCTGCCTGAAATGAGCAAACCGGCAGAGGCTTTTGCGTCAGAGGCAGTACTGCACGGCACCCCCGAGCGGACAATGGATTTTGATAGGTATCCGTATCGCATTTCGTTGCAGGCGTAAAGCAGTACTGGGCATTTCTTTCAAATACTCCCTACCAGAGGTGCGCCTCCGCTAGCCAGAGAGTAGGCGAATGAGCAGGCGAGATTTACTACAAAGGCATCGGCAAGAAGGGCTGTATACGCTGCTTTGGAGTGAGACATCGGCAGGCACATGGTTGATCGAGCGCTACATCGATCACTCTGTGGACCTTGTAGAAGTGGACTAGCAAACCGCTATATACCGTTGTTGAGAATCCGAACATATTCAAATTCATTGCTCAAGCACAAAGGAGGTAATTATGTCGCGCAAGGTCTTTGGAAACTTTGGCGCTATCGCATTAACAGCGCTGGTCTTAGCCCTTCCATCTCAGGCACAGGATCAATGGATGTGGCCGGATAAACCTGAAAACCTTCAAGTTTTGCCGAAAGATTGGCCCGGCTCACGATTGCGGGCTCCAATGCGGGGCTTCACATCCGCCCTGGGAGTGGGTTGCTCGCATTGCCATGTAGGCGAAGAAGGTAAACCACTCAGCACCTACGATTTCGCTTCCGATGAAAACCCGAACAAGAATCGCGCACGTGAGATGCTGAGAATGCTCGAAAGCATCAACGGTCACCTGGAAAAGATAGAGCCAAGCGGAGATAAGCCTGTCAACATGTGGTGTCATACCTGCCATAGCGGTCGCCCCAGGCCAATGACTTTGCGGGAAGAACTGGGAGAAACGTATCGGGCCAAGGGACTGGACGCGGCCCTGACTCACTACGCTCAACTAAGAGAGAATTACTACGGTAAAGGAGCCTATAATTTTGAAGGGGAGAGCGCATTGAACAGCTTTGGTTATTCAGTCCTGAAGAACAACGATGCGGAAGGCGCAATTCGTGTATTCAAGTTGAATGCTGAAAGGTTTCCCGAGTCTGGGAATGTTTGGGACAGCCTCGCGGAAGCGTATATGAAGGCCGGCCACATGAAGATGGCAGAAAAATACTATCAAAAATCTATAGAATTGGACCCGAGGAATCAGAACGCAAAAGATATGCTGAAAAAGATCGAAGAGGAGGAAGGCGAATAAGGGCTGCTTTTTGTGATCAAGATGCACTAGGTTCTTTTTTTTCAGGAGACATCATAAGCATTGGAGAGTACCCGGATTAGCTGTAATAATCAGGACGACATCGGCTGGGAAGATCCGTTTGCCGACAAAACGTATTCGGAACGGCAGCACAAATACGCTCAGGCGTTCCGCTCGACCCGGATTTACACGCCGCAAATGATTGTAAACGGCCAACACGAATTCGTGGGTTCCAATCGCGCCAGGGCAAAAGCTTACATTCAATCCTCTGAAACAATCTTCAAAAGTGAGAATCGGATTAGAATTACCTGAATCTACTCGGTCAAACGTATGGAGTCTGTCTTATCGGGTTGGGGGCACGGCGGAGAATGCGGTTTTGAATATTGCACTGGTTGAAAGGGATTTGGAGACAAAGGTAAAAAGTGGCGAAAACTCTGGCCACACGCTTCATCACGGCGGTGGATTTTATAAGCTCATAAACTACCCATAGGGTTAAGTCCTGTATGAAATCGGCTACGAGTGGACGGCGGGGCTGTGGTTCTCAAACTTGGTTTTGAGCACGTTCAGGCTTTTGGATGCGAATTAAGTTGGGTGCCCCGTCACCTGCCGCCGCTTAACCTTGGGGATTAAAGTCACCTCTTTTCTGCCTTCATATACGAGTGTCGCTTAACGTGATTTTTGAATTCAATTACGTAGTGTGGTTCGAGTTTTCCTTGCGCTAATTTTCGTTTTATCTCTGCTATCTTGTCCTCATCCCACATCTCCAAAAGTCCGTAGGTGTTTTTCAATGCATCAATCAGTTTGCTGGAATCCGTAAGCATCTGAGGTGTGAACGGTTTTTTGGTACCAAAACTCAAATAGTTTTCAAGACAAAGCAGCCGATATCTTCGAAACAAATTAAAATCATTGATTTTGAAATCACCGTATGCCCAATACATCAGCGCCAAATTTCGAAACTTGGCTTCATTGGAGAGGTGCGCTTTCGCGTAATCGATGATGCGTTCAAAATCTTCTTGGTCCTTTAGATTGTTGCGCAAGCTCACCAACGCCTCGATGACCTCGACTTTCTCCTTGTTATTCAGATATTCTTCGTGGTTCTCCAGAACATCGTACAAAATCTCTTTGCACTTGTCCGTATTGTGTTTGGCGAAGTAGATCCCAAGCGCGATTTTCTCTTTGTACAATTCAATATCCGCAATCATCCTGGACAAAGAATCGTTATCCGCATTTTCCGTTGGATCGATTCGTGGCCTGGCTGTGGGATTCGAATTTTGTGCCGGACTCTCCCCGGACTTTCCAAATTTTATAAATCCAAGTTGTATCCCACCCAAACCCGCGATGGTTATGGACCCAATGGCGATAAGCGCAATTTGAAACACTTTCTGCTGCAGGGCATGGACCAAAACCGTGTACCACGGAATGTAAGCAAAGCCGGGCTTCAGTGAGCAATCGTTGTCTCTGTCCTTGCGACATTCATAATTGTAGCCATAAGCGCCGCTTTTGCCCTGCTGTCTCTCACCGATTTTCAAGTTTGAGCCACATAGCGGGCAATACGGCGACAGGCCATCGACAATCTTTTTTTCAAGGTCTCGAATGACGTTTTCAGGTGGGCTCATTTTAAAGGCAAGTTTTTGAAGTAATCTACAAACAAAACATCACAACGGTGAGCAAATTATCAAATTGTTGCAACTTTGTCAAGCGAAAATGGAGGTAGTTACGGTGAGGGTATACCGATATCCCTTTACAAAGCCCGAAAACAAATTTTCGGACTGATAGCTGAAGTCGGCTAAAGCCGACTGATTGAGCCTTCGAAAAAAAGATCGGTCATCTTCAGATGACTTTGGCTATGAGCCAGAAATTTTAATTTCTGGCGGTCTCTGCAAGCGGAAGCTACCTATTTTTCTCTTCTGGGAAGGATGCTCAACCAACGCGGGGTGGATTGCAGGTAGTCCGCATATTCTTGGCCGTACTTTTTCTTCAAATGGGGTTCCTCGACCAAGACTACCGTCAGATAGAAAACCGCCGACACAATGAGTGAATAGGTCAGCAAAACACGCGACTCCAAAAGGAAAGCCTCTCCTACTACGAAACTCAGCACGCCCACATACATCGGATTGCGACTGAACCGATACAAGCCCTGTGTGACGATTTTTCGGGGTTCTTCTCCAACCAAAAACTTTAAATGCTTTGTGAACCAGATTGCCGGTGTGCCGTCGCCCTTCAGCAAAAACGTCAGCGCACTCCAACCGTAAAGCAAAACGCCGAACAGGATAAACAGCCATCCCAGGTACTTAAACGTCCCTAATTCAAGTTCTTGCGGATATTGACTCCGCAGCCAGTAGGGAATGTATCCCACGACCGTACCGACCATCAGAATGGTGAATCCGAGCAACTTCAGAAACTTCATAGTAAGATGACGTTAATCCAGATTTGGGGAGTGACAATATACTGTGTCGATTTCTTGGTTTCGAGCTCACGGGATGCAGGATATAGGGTATAAGGCAATACGTGAAATATGGTTCGATGGTCCCCTATTCTTTATCTCCTTATTCCCATTATTCCCATGAACCTTAGTTTTAAATCTCCTGATGATCTTTAAATCCTCAGAAAAAAGCCATGAACAGGATCGTTAACTTGCTTTAAAGTCAGAGAAGTTGTATTTTATAATTAATCATATCGAGAGCGCCAGTCTCGGTGGCTCAACGAAAACTCGTTAGTGTAGGCCATTCCGTCCCGAAGAATCGGAACGGAATCTCCCGGAATCGGGAATGTATTAGGCCGTTTTCGTTGAGCCACCACGTAACCGAGATTAGAACTTCAGAGGTTGAAAACATGAGTACGATTTTACCTGAAAGCGAATCCCTGCGAAAAGCGGTCAAATGGGTTTCCGAGCAGATAAAAGAACGGCCAAACGATCGGGTGCAAACGTTCGTCAATGAAGCCATCACGCGGTTCGATTTGTCGCCAAAAGATTCGACGTTTTTGATGCGGTTTTTCAGTAAGAAAGAATAGGTTCGGTTTTATCAATACCGCAAGTGAAGCTAAGACTCTTCTCTAACCCAAGCAGCGCCGGAACCAAACAGGATAGAGATAAAAAGCGCGGGCAGAGGCTCTTAAACGGGTTCACTCCCCTAAAGCTTTTGCGAACTTGTTTCGGAAACATTCACCTTATATTCTGATGGTGCACACCCAAACTGCTTGCGAAAACATTTGGCGAAATAGTTGGGCGTGTTGAACCCGACCATGTAGGCGATTTCAGCTACCGTGCCAGCGTTCCGTTTCATTAAATCAATCGCTCGCTGCAGGCGCATTGACAGAATAAATTGGCTGGCAGATTGATTGGTTAACGCACGCAGTTTCCGGTGGAGCTGCACACGGCTCATGCCCACTTCTTGGCCAAGATCCTCAACCGTAAAGTCTTCATCGCCGATGTATTTTTCCACGACTTCTTTCGCCCGGTTCAGAAATTGTTCGTCCATGGAAGTGATCGCAATTTCGCTGGGCTTGAGTATCACTTCACGACTATATCTTGCTCTCAGTTTACGGCGTTGCTCGATGAGATTTTTTACCCGTAGCGACAGCTCCCTGGAGCTAAACGGTTTGGTCAGGTAATCATCGGCCCCAGTCTTTAACCCATGCAGTTTATTTTTCTCGCCAGCTTTGGCTGTCAAGAGAATGACCGGGATATGGCTGGTTCTCTGGTCATTTTTCAGAGCATGGCATAAATCGTAGCCATCCAATTTCGGCATCATGATATCGCTGATGATGACATCAGGGACTGCCTCGACCGCTTTTTCGAAACCGTCTGCTCCATCCACCGCTTCGATTATTTTGTAGTCCGATTCCAGGTGCTGTCGAATATAAGTCCGGACGTCTGAATTGTCTTCTACAATCAATAAGATCTCCTGGTCTTCAGTCGAATCGCCGCTTGCAATTGGAATTCGTGCATCGCTTTTCGGGTGAGCTTCTCCGGTCGGAGGCAGCATGACTTTCTCTCGTTCAGGACGACTTGTTTCGAACTCGTCCATAATCTCACTTTCTTTCAGATGGTCCTTCCGCAGCGGCAGCATAATGATGAATTCCGTGCCCTTTCCCTCGTCACTGTTCACGCTAATATGCCCGTAATGCAGCTCCACAATCTCTTTGGCCAGAGCCAGTCCGATTCCGGTACCCCCTTGATAAACTCTATCCTGCAAAGTCCCGGTGGCTTTATCCATTTCTGTCGCCTGGTAAAAACGGTCAAAAATATGCGGCAGTCGGTCCGCGGGGATGCCAATACCGGTGTCGGATACAGTGATCTCTATGAAGCCAGGAACATCCTCTTTTAATTCCCTCATCCGGGGCAATTCACCCACCTTAGTCCCTGCTCGAGAGGGAATTATGGGGGTGTCAACTGTCACCGAAACCGCACCCCCAGCGGGAGTGAATTTAATGGCATTGGACATCAGGTTGTAAAAAACTTGTTCTAATTTTTTGGTGTCAAAATAAATTTCGAAATTTTTGTGGTTCGATTGAAATTCCAGCCTGATTTGCTTCTGTTTGGCCAGCGATTCAAAAGTAAAGACGACCCCCTTCAGAAATGAGATTAAATCGCTGCAACTGGCCTTTAATTCCATACCGCCTGCTTCCAGCTTCGACAGATCGAGAAGCTGGTTAATAAGTCGTAGCAGACCGTGGGCATTTTTAAACGCTGTTCGGAGTTGACTCTTGATCGATTTGTTAGAGATTTTGGAAATGGCATTTTCAATCGGGCCGAGGATCAGGGTCAACGGCGTGCGAAACTCATGGGAGATATTGGCAAAAAAACGGGATTTCAGATGATCCAGTTCCTTCAATTTTTCCGCTTCCATGTGCTCCAGCTTCAACTGATTTTTCAGGCGCATGCGATTTAACTCATAGCGCCGGATACCATAAAGCACGGAAAGAGTGAACAAAGCGTAGAGCGTATAGGCCCACCCGGTCTTCCAGGGTGGTGGCGTGATCGTAATTCTCACCGACACCCCCTCTTCATTCCAAACGCCGTCATTATTCGAGCCTTTTACTTTAAAAACGTAGTTTCCCGGATCGAGATTGGTATAACTAGCCACGCGTCGCGTGCCGGAGTAAATCCAATTCTCATCAAACCCTTCCATCATATACGCGTACTGATTTTTCTCTGGAATGGTGTAATCAAGCGCGACAAACTCAATTGTCAGGTACTTGTCTTTGTAGGACAGCTCAATTTCATCTGCGGAAGAAATATCCCTTTTAGCGATTGTGTCGAACTTCTTAACGGCGGTAATAACGAGTGGCGGAACATAAGGGTTGTCTTTTACCTGGTCAGGATAAAATGCATTGAAGCCATTGATTCCCCCAAAAAACATTTCACCGCTTCTGCTCTTATGGTAAGCGCCCACATTAAACTCATTGCTCTGAAGCCCGTCGCGGATATCATAGTTCTTAAAGGTCTTGGTTTGGGGGTTGAATCTTGCTAATCCTTTATTGGTACTGAGCCAGAGATGACCGTGATTATCTTCTAATATTCCATAAATTACGTCGTTGGGCAGGCCATTTTTTTCTGTGTAATGAATAAAT
>JAABYK010000685.1:9511-18402 GCA_011775825.1 Candidatus Zhuqueibacterota bacterium
GAAGATCGGAGAAGAGACGTCGTTTTCATTCGGGACAAGTTTATTGAGCCCGCCACCCCAGGTGCCAATCCAGAGTGCACCTGATTGGTCTTCATAGATCGACCAGACATTATTGTTACTCAAGCTGTTCGGATTGTCGGGGTTGTTCTTATAGTGAATGAATGTATGATGCGATCCCTCGTTTTCATTCGGGATCAAATCTATTGAGTCCTCCACCATGAGTTCCAATCCACAGCATGCCTGAGTGGTCTTCATAGATTGACCGCACATTATTGTTACTCAAGCTGTTGGGGTCATCTGGAGCGTTTTTATAATGGATGAAAATAGGAGAAGAGCCGTCGTTCTCACTCGGAACAAATTTATTGAGTCCGCCTTTTCTTGTTCCAATCCAGAGTCCACCCGATCGATCTTCATAAATCGACCAAACTACGTTGTCACTCAAGCTATAGGGATTGGTGGGGTTATGTTTAAAATGCGTAAAGATTTTCTGCTTGCGATCAAATCTGTTGAGACCGCCGCCCCAGGTGCCAATCCAGAGCATCCCGGAGCGGTCTTCAAAAATCGACCAGACGACACTGTTGTTCAAACTATTGGGATTGTCGGGAGCATTTTTATAATGTGTGAATTTTGTTTTTTTGCGATCACATTTATTGAGTCCGTCTTCAGTTCCTATCCAGAGTACCCCTGATTGATCTTGATAGATCGACCTGACCATATTATGACTCAAGCTATTGGAATTGTCGGGGTCACGTTTGTAGTGGGTGAAAGTCGACCCATCCCGCCGATTTAATCGGGTTTCGAATCTATTGAGTCCTCCGCCCCAGGTGCCAATCCAGAGCACGCCTGATTGGTCTTCATAGATTGACCTGATTACATTGTGACTCAAGCTATTGGGATCGTCGGGGTCGTTCTTATAATGAACGAATGTAGGAGGAGCTTCCTGGTTTTTTCTTGGGACAAGTTTGTTGAGTCCGTCTTCAGTTCCGATCCAGAGCACCCCTGACCGGTCTTCATAGATTGACATGATTGCATTGTTACTCAAGCTATTGGGATTGTTGGGGTTGGTCTTATAATGAATGGATGTGGGAGATAAGCCCTCGTTTTCGTTCGGGACAAGTTTATTGAGTCCGTCCACAGTTCCAACCCAGAGCGCTCCCGATTGATCTTCATAGATCGACCTCACCTCGTTGTTACTCAAGCTTTTGGGGCTTTCCGGATCGTGCTTATACACCGTGAAGGTGTATCCATCATATTTGTTCAGCCCATCCTCCGTGCCGAACCACATAAAGCCCTTACTATCCTGAAGAATGCAATACACTGTGCTTTGAGAAAGCCCTTGTTCTAGTGAGATCCGCTCAAAGCGAATGCTTTGTCCTGTGCCTGTTAAGGAACTATGTTTTTGGGCATGGAGATCCTGAGAGCAATTTAGAGATAAGGAGGTTGTAAAAGCAATCAGAATAACTTTGAGCGACATGGTTTCGGCACGGTTTAAAGCGATAAAGGATATCAAAATAATAACAAGTCTATCAATAAAATACAACCAAACAATTACAAATCTTTTTTCAGCGTAAACGTCTACAAAATGTAACATAGCTACCCGAATGTGAAACATAAGTATCACGATTCTGAGATTTTTTTGCGTAGTTTTATGTGCGAATTAAAAATGCAACACATAAAATCATTTTGCTAAAAAGGAGGTATGATCTCATGGCGAATAATTATGCAAATCCCGATGTACTGGTTTCCACGGATTATGTGGCAAAACACATGCACGATCCAAACGTCTGCATTGTCGAAGTCGATGTGGACACCAAAGCCTACGAAGAAGGTCACGTTCCCAGAGCTATCGGCTGGAATTGGCAAACGCAACTTTGCGACACCGTACAGCGCGACATCATCCCAAAGGATGAGCTGGAAAACCTGATGCGGGAGAGCGGCATTTCAAACGACACGACTGTGATTCTTTATGGCGACAACAACAACTGGTTTGCGGCCTGGGCGTTTTGGCAGTTAAGAATGTACGGGCATAAGGACGTGCGCATCATGGATGGCGGTCGCAAAAAATGGCTGGCCGAAGGTAAAGAACTCAGCAAGGATTCCCCCAAAATAGATAAAACGACGTACAAATCCAGCGATCCCGATCAATCGCTGCGAGCCCATCTACCGCAAGTTATGGAGGAGTACAAGTCAAACAACAGTGCTTTGGTGGACGTACGCTCCGCAGACGAATTTACAGGCAAGATACTGGCTCCTCCGGGACTCCCGGAAACCTGTCAGCGTGGCGGTCACATCCCCGGTGCCAAGAATATCGGCTGGGGTCTGGCTTGCAACGACGACGGCACCTTCAAAAGTTACGATGAATTGAAAAAACTTTACGCCGGTAAAGGGGTCACCGAAGATAAAGATGTCATCACCTATTGCCGCATTGGGGAACGGTCCAGCCATTCCTGGTTCGTGCTGAAATATCTACTCGGCTACCCAAACGTGAAGAATTATGATGGTTCCTGGACCGAATGGGGGAATCTTGTCGGTGCACCGGTTGAACGGGGGGCGTAATCGTGACCAAACCAGAGAACCTGCGAACAGAGGAAACACAAATTAACGGAGTGCCTGTAACCGTGACCTCCTACAAAGTGGGGTCACGGTTTTACTGCCACATCGCCAACAAAGACCCGGGTGCAGTATTTGTACGTACGGAGGCTGCCTCCAAACAAGAGGCTATGGAGCAAGCCATAGCAAAAGCAAAACAGAGATTAGCGCGGTAATCCAGGTGTAAACCCTTTTAGGAAACGCTCATTAAAGTAGCGCAATCGCGCTCGATTGCGATTAGGGTTTCCGACATTTAAAGCAATCTCGATGGGTCGGGATTGCGGTTGCTTTTAGCAAACCTTTTGTTGAGTCACATATCTTCGTTGCTCACCACGACAAGCCCTTGCACCCCTTTTATGGATTCAAAAATAGGGAGTATCGGATGAAACGGAGTGTTTGTTCCAAACATGGGGGTTGGATTGTTCTTATTCTTTTGCGTGGGGGTGTCATCCATTAACGCCCAGCCGCTGTTCACCGACATCAACGCCAACCTCGACTTGGCCTTCGGTTCGGCGGCTCTTAATGCTTAGGAGAACTCGTGGCACTTGAACCAGTCAAACAAGATAATTTTGACATTTTTCAGGAGGAATATTCACGGCCGCGCAACCAAGCTGTGCGCCAAGCTGAACGGGCCGTTTTTGGCCATGAGGTAGGTTTAAACGGCTACACTACGTTGGAACAAGCATGGGAACTGTGCGATCATCTCAAACTAACCGTCGACGATTATTTATTGGACTTGGGTGGCGGTCGCGGCTGGCCGGGATTACACATAGCTCAGGAGAGCCACTGCGGCCTCGTATCCACTGACATCCCGCTTGATGCTCTGCGGGAGGCCAAAGTGAATGTGGAGGCGCGTGTGCTCCATTCCGATGTCGAAGTTATTGCAGCAGATGGCCGTGCCTTGCCATTTCGGTCTGAATGCTTCGATGCCATTGTTCACGCGGATGTATTCTGCTGAATTCCTGACAAACTCTCCGTGTTGAGAGAATGTTACAGCGTTCTCAAAAAAGGAGGCCGTATCGCTGGCTATGTGATACATACACCGACTGGTCTAAGCGCATCAGATGAGATTAAAGCCGCCAAACTTGGACCATCAGACGTGACCTCACCAGCCCGGATCGAAGATTTGACATATTACGCGGGTCTGGGGTTAATCGCTCATAAGGACGTTACTGACGTCTTCCACGACACATGTAAGGCCATCTTAGAGGTACGAGAAAAACTGGAAGAGAAGCTGCGGGCAGAGGAAAGTGATGAGGTCTATGAGGAGGAACAGGAGAAGAAGCGTTCGATGCTAACGGGGATCCGGGAAGGATTGCTTCTTCGCTCGTTGATTATCGCCATGAAGCGATGAAGACTTTCGTGAGTTGGGCACTATGAAAATATTAATCGAAGCCTAATATCTTCTCCTAAACCACAAACCGCAAATTACAAGGAGGAACAAAATGCGAACTATATTGAAAAAGATGTTGTGGGTGCCCTGCAAATTTACGACATCTTGGGGTGGCTGGAATGGCCGGAATGACAACGGGTTCAGGACACCTCGGGCCTGTATTTTGTGCGGCTCAGCGCCGGAGATTTTCTGGCCACGAGAACAATGATCTGGATGCGGTAGCCATCTTTGAGGCTGAAAGGAGGTCTACGATGCAACACATGAATCAAAGTCTATTTACTCTTCTAGCAGGCGCATGTATCCTGCATCTGAGTTTGGGCACCCTACACATCACACCCGAAGCGCGGGCGCAAGGTGCTGTGGAGGTCATCGCCGACAGCACCTATGATCTGGCAGACTGGAGCACACAGGTGGACACCGTGTTCGGGGCCAGCGAAATTCACGAGCAGCGCTTGACCGGTGGCAATCCCGGTGCCTTTCGTTATATGGAGCATATCTTACCGGTGCCACCGGGTCAGAATGACCTCGCTCGCGTTGAAGTGACCCATATCTTTGAGGAGGACGCCTACTTGGCCCTTGATCCGATCGATCATATCGACTACTCTGAGGACATCAGGCTGCTCAACCTGCAATGGAATCAAGCCTTTATCGTCAGTTATCCGGCCATTCGGCAAAGCGGCAGGCTGTACCGCGCGACAGAATTCCTGAGCGTGATCGCGGACACCTTGTGGCGCAGTGGCTCGATTACGGGACTAACTGCCAACGACTTCATTGCCCTGGACGGCTCCGGCGATCACCCTGATTTTTCAGACCAAGGCGATTTTTTATTTTTTGGCTTTTGGCGCATCAGCACCCGCGGCGCTACCTTGCCGCCGATTCCACCGAATCAAGATTTGGTTTACCAGCACGGCAGCGACAATTTTACCGTAACCATCCACGAGGCGCCGCCGGCAAACCAACCGCCCGTCGCCCGCAATGATGAGTATCTGTATCTGGATTATTTTTTCAACAGCAGCCAGGCATTACCCGTGCTCGAAAACGACTCCGATCCCGAGGGCGATCCGATCCGCATCTTCAGTGTGGACGAACCCGCGTTTGGCGGCACCATCGTCTCTTTCAACGATAACACTATCACCTATTCTGTTGAAGAACCGTTGCGCCTGGAACCGGAAAGCGACTTTTTTGTCTACACCATCACGGACGAGCAGGGCGAATCTGCTCCGGCATTTGTAAACATATACTTTTGCGTCTGTCCCATCGAGTGTGTCTCCTTGTTTCTGACACCTCCTTCAAACAGTGCTTCCGCCAAAATGGCCTTCACTGCGGCAGCAGACGATACCCTCGACGTCGAGCTGTTCCGCCAATTCCGTGATGAAGCTTTGTTGCCCACCGAAACCGGCAGCCGGTTCGTCGATCTGTACTATCACAACGCCAGGGAGGTGATGCCGCTGCTCATCTTTGATAAGCCGGAGTTGGGATTGCAGGCGATGCGAGCGCTGCAGATGATGCAGGAACCGCTGCGCAATCTGGTGCAAGGCGATGGCAACGAGAACATCTCACAGACGCTGGTTGATAGTGTGAGCGCCTTTCTCGATAGCCTGAACGCAGTCGTCAGTGACTCGTTGCGCGACTCGTTGAGTGTGACGCTGGCCGGCCTCGGTCCGTTGCAGGAATTGGTGGGTCTGCCGGTGGCCGCGGCCATGGAAAAAGCGCTAGGAGATTCCGTCGCAACACATGTGGAGAGTTCCGATGCTTTAAATCCGGAAGATTTCGCGCTGCGGCAAAACTATCCCAACCCGTTCAACCCCACCACGACCATCGTTTACCATCTCGCCAAAGCTGCCGAGATGGAATTGGTGATCTACAATATTCTGGGCGAAAAAATCCGCACACTCGTGCGTGAGTTTCAGACAGCCGGGGAAAAGTCGGTGGCCTGGGATGGCCGGGATGACGGCGGGGTGCCAGTCACCTCCGGCCTCTACTTTGTACGGTTCAGCGCCGGGGATTTTCAGGCAACGAAAAAGATGATCTTGATGCGTTGAGCTTATCTATTGGTGCAAAGCGATCATATTCTTGCAACCCCGGCCGTTTGAACGCGGACCGGAATGCACGGATTGCGTTCTCCGATTTTAAATCCATGCTTTCTGAGTCCGGGTTCTGAACCAAAGTGCAGCGTTCCCCCAAGGGCACCACAGGGCTTGCCCCTGCGGAATAAGATTGGTGGCCAACAGGGGACGAGTGCATCATTACAGAACCCATTGGTAGTGAATGAATTTTAAGTAGAACAATACAAAATCTACGTCATCGGCGCCAACCCCTGGCAGAAACAAAATCCGCCTCCCGGTTATCACTTTTGCGCACTTTTCTTGCGTTACTCAATGAGGCAAGAAAAGCCGAGCTTCATTCCAAATAAAATCGTATCACGTGTAAGTTCCGGGAGGCTGATCATGAATACGATTCGTAACAGTCATTTACAGTTGTTGATTCTGATTCTCACCAGTAGTTTTTTGATGACCTTGGTCCAAACAACTCACGCACAAGTCGATGCCGACGATCCGTTTCGCGGCAACTATCTGCTGGGCGAATCCTCGGAAATCCTGCTGCTCGGCGGCGGGAACGGCAATGTCGGGATGACCCTCTTTGACATCAACGGCGCCGTGGAGGCTGGCGGAATTTTCGAAGCCGCGAGCGGGCAGGACAGCGACCCCTGGGGCGTGTTCGGGGAGAATGCCCAGATCGATGCCGCAAGCGGCGACTTCGACGGTGACGGCCGCGACGAGTTCGTCGGCGCCTGGGAGGGGCCGCAGCGCTCGGTGACTCTTTACATTCCGCACTTCGATGCGGGTGCGCTCACCTGGTCCGACGCCACGCGGCTGCGGGTGCAGGATGCGGGCTTCCCGACCCTGTTCGATATCGATGACTTTTTCCTGCGGCGCTATATCCGCGTGGTGGCCGGTCAGTTTGATGACGACAACGACCTGGAATTCGTGCTGGCCTACTGGGGCGACGACGGCGCTAGCGAGGGTGGCCCGATTCAAATCATCCTCTACGATACCGACGGCACGCTCACGCCGCAGCCTGTGGCCCACATCGCCGATGCGCGGCTGGAACCGTTCATCGAGAACGCCGGGACGAATCTGGAACGCGGGGTCACATTCGATCTGGCCGCGGGCGACTTCGATCGCGATGGCACGGACGAAATCATCCTGCTGAGCGTCGATAAAGGTCCGCAGGGTGGCGGCAGCAACGATGACTTTGGCTGGAGCCTGATCGCCACAGTGTATGATTATGACAGTGAAACACTCACAGCAGTGGCGCGTTCGGCGGATCCGATCCTGAGCGTGCCGGGCAATTTTAACGATTTCCTTTTCCGTCTTGCAATGGCCACCGGCGATTTCAACGGCGATTTTTATGATGACGTGGTCTTCGGGTATGAACTCAAGCCGACCAACGAATCCGCATTCCGGATCGAATTGCAGACGTTGACGGTCAGCACCAATTTGGACAGCGTCGCGGCGGTGGGGTCGCCCCGGTTCTTTCGCAGCGGACGAGGTCAGGACGGCTGGCCCATGAGCATGACCACGGGGGACGTGGATTACGATGGCCGGGATGAAATCATCCATGCCTCGAAGAGCGATTTGAGAGTCTATAAAACCGATAGCGCTCTCAACGTCGGCTCCCCGATTGCGTTCGCCACGCTCTCCACTTCGGAGAATCAGCGGTTCCACCGCACCGTGGCCCTCACCGACGTCGATCTCGGCGACACCGATTCCCTGCGCACGGAATTTGTTGTCATGGACAACCGTGGCCTGCATATCTATCAGAGTCAGCCGGCCGCCGACGGTCTCGACCTTGAAAATGATCCCACCGCCACGGTTGTTCGCGGCGGCCTGGTCATGATCGTCGGCGACTTCGACGGCGACGCGGTGCGGCTCGGCCCGCCCACACGACAGACCCGCAGCGACATCACCCAGCCGCTGGTGATCCTCAACGCCCCGCCCATTCATTTCGATGTCATCGACGGGCAGGCGTACGACATCGGCCAGTGCTTCGACGGCGACTGTCAGCACCGCGCCATCTACCAAAATGCCCAAACCGCGGAGATGGAAGTCACCACGCAGGTCAGTTCGGACTGGGGTGTGTCGCAGTCCATCGCCAGCGAGGTGGGCGGCACCTTCGGGCCGGTCTCCGCATCGGTGCGCGGCTCGCTGGAGCGCAACTACGGCGAGGGCTTCTCCAACGTGCAGGGGTCCTCGGAAACCGTGCGCGTCACCGTGACCTCGGACGCCATCGAGGACGACCGCATCTACGCCACCATTTCCAACTACGACATTCTGGAATACCCGGTGTACGCCAACAACCAAATGCAGGGGCACGTGGTGGCCGTGGTGCCGCAGCTCTCCGGCGTGGAGAGCTTGAGAAACACCTGGTTTGCCAGCAAGAGCGGCAACGCGCGCTCGTATATTACGCCGCACGAGGTCGCCAACATTTTCTCCTATCGGGAAAACACCGAGCTGCCTCCCGGCGCCACCTTTTTCGGACAGGGTGGATTTACCGGCGGAGGCGGCGACACCTGGGAGTTATCCGGCACCGCCACCCAGACCTGGGAGTTGCGTTTCAGCTCGCAGGAGATCAGCGTGCGCGAGCAATCGGCCTTCCAGCAGATTTCGCGCTCGCTCAGCGCCGAGGTCTCCGGCGGCTTCGGACCGCTGCAGGCCAGTCTGGAAGCCTCGGTTTCGGACACCTACGGCAGCCAGCAGATCTCGACCCACCGCACCACGGTGCAGCAGGAAAGCGCGCTCATCGTCGAGTTCGGAACCATCGATGCGTCGATTCTGGGCACCAAGACCTACACGGTGTCGCCCTACGTGTACTGGGCTGCCAACGGCGCGCTGGTGCTGGACTACGC
>JAABYK010000685.1:18415-19516 GCA_011775825.1 Candidatus Zhuqueibacterota bacterium
ATCTTGCCCTGGAAATACGACGAGGAGAAGGGCATCGGCAGCACCGATCCGGAAGTGCAGCGCGAAGAAACCCGCGACATCCTCTTCGATCCGCTCAATCCGCAGCAGGGGGAGACGGTCGATATTCTGGCACGAGTGCACAATTTCAGTTTGAAGGATCACTTTGCCACCTTCAGCGTGCGCTTCTACCTCGGCGCTCCTCGCAGCGGGGGAGGGCTCATCGGGAGCGTTGACATTCCGCAGATCAACGCGCGCGACAGGCGGGTGGCGCGGTTGGAGGACTGGCAGGTGCCACAGAACGTGAGCGGGAACAGCAAAATTTACGTGGTGATCGACGAGGAAAACAGCGTGGACGAGGTGCACGAAAACAACAACATTGCCTGGAATCTGCTGAATCCCGAACTCGGCATGCCCACCAGCGTGGCGGATGAGAGAGACGGCGAGGCGCCGCGCGATTTCGTGTTGCAACAGAACTACCCCAATCCCTTCAACCCCGACACGGAAATCCGCTTTCGGCTACCTGTGAGCAGCCGGGTGACGCTGGCGATTTACAATCTGGGCGGACAGTTGGTGCGCACTCTCGCCTCCGGCACGCTGCCCACGGGCCAGCACCGCGTCACCTGGGACGGCCGCGATGAACTGGGACGCCAGGTCGCCAGCGGCATCTATCTGTATCGTCTGCAAGCGGCAGAAAACGTGCAGGTGCGCAAGATGACGTTGTTGCGGTAGGGGGAGGCGCAGGCCGGACCCGGGGGTCGTTCGGCTCCCACATCTGCAACCCCCGCTGCCTCAGAAAATCCTCATAATTCAGGCGCAGTTCTTCCAGGCTGGCGCGGGCCACGTTGGTCAGTTTCATCTCCATTTTCTTGGATGTGCCGGACACCTTGCTGCCCTCGGCGATGTTTTGCACCCCACTGCGGGCGGCCTGCACAATCTGGTCGTGGGTGCGGCTGCGTTTGTCGATGTAGCGGTCACAGAAGCGCACGGTGAGGTCATAGACCAACTGCGCGAGCTGGAAGCTCTTCAGTTTGCGGTAGCCGCCGTGTCTGGGCAGCAAGGATTCTTCTTCGGTCACTGTTTTTCTCCAATTCGTTAGTGGCC
>JAABYK010000685.1:19561-24163 GCA_011775825.1 Candidatus Zhuqueibacterota bacterium
GGTCTTTCCCCGTCCCTACTCCCGATACCGCTCCGCCTTCTCCGGCTTGTCCCACCTTTCGTACAGGTCGACCAGGGCCTGAGAGACAGCGCGCAGGGAGTTGGTACGACTGGCGTACTTCTCGAGGAGTGTGCGGTGGCTGTGCAGGAGGTGTGCTTCGGCGTCGGGAAACTTATTTTGCAGAGCAAGGCAGCGGCCCAGACTGGTGCGCACCTCGGCGAGGCGCCAGTGGTCGGGCGACAGATTGGCCTGCAGCAGCGCGTGCGCCTCGCGCAGCAGCGGTTCGGCGACGGGTGCATGGTGTTGGGCGAGGAAGGTCTTGCCCAGACCGTGCAGGGGATAACTCAAGTTCATGTGCTGCGCCGGCAGCAGTTCCCGATGCAGACGCAGTGCCTGCCGGTAGAGCGGCTCGGCGGCATCCGGCTTGCCCTGTGCGAGCAGGGTGCCGGCGAGGCTGTTGAGCGAAGCGGCATAATAGGGATGGCTCTCCCCGACCAGCGTGCGCAACGCGGCCATGTTCCAGCGGTAGAGTTCTTCCGCCTCGGTGAGCTGGCCTTTTTCTTTCAAAATACCGGCCAGATTGCCGCTGCTGGCCACCACCGCCACGTTCTCTTCGCCATACACCTGCTTGCGGATGGCGAGTGCGCCCGGCGGGCCAGCGGCTCTGCGCGGTCGTAGTCGCCCATGGTGTACAGCAGGCGCGCCAGATGATTCAGGGTCTCGCCGACGTCCGGGTGCACCTCGCCGAACAGCTTCTCCCGCATCTCCAGGGCTTGCCGGTAAAAGGTCTCGGCGGCGCGCAGGTCGCCTTTGTGGCGCAGGACATCGCCCAGTAGATGCAAGGTGGTCGCCACTTGCGGATGCAGCTCCCCGTGGATGCGGCGGCTGAGTCGCAGTGCCGCCCGATAGCCTTGCTCGGTTTCATCAAGGCGACCGAGTTCGTGCTGCACCGTGGCGTAATCGCGCAGGATGGCGGCGCGGTCTTCTTCCGGCAACGTGCCGTCCTCGATTTGTCCGTTGAGGATGGCTCGATAGATGGAATCGGCGGTTTCGTAGTGGCCGCGCAGATAGTGCGTCTGTCCCAACAGATGCAGGCTGCGGACGACTTCCGGGGCGGTCGCCGGGAAATGCTGCTTTTGGATGGCAAGAGCCCTGCCCACCGCCGCTTCGGCTGCTTCGTGATCGAAGTCGTCCTGATGCACGCGCGCCAGCCGATAGTAGGCGTCGGCGACGTCGGGATGCGCTTCACCATAGAGTCGCTCCCGAATCCGCACCACCTGTTCGAACTGCCGCTGCGCTTCGGGATAGAGCCCGAGACTGCGATACACGTCGCCGATAACCGCCATCATGGTGGCCTGCACCTCGGGCTGATCCGCTAGCTCGGTTTTGATGCGTGCGGCGCCGCGCTGCAGCAACTCGCGCGCGGTGATTTGCTCCCCTCGCGATTGGCCGGGATCGGCAACCGCAAACAGGCCCTGCAGGAAGTCCGCGACCTGCTCCGCTTTTTGCGCCTCCAGCCGTGCGCGGTCGCGTTCGTGCGCCAGTCGAACAGTGTAGAACGCCACCAGGGCCACGATCAGCAGCACCACGGCGAGGGCACTTGCCACCCCGATTTTATGGCGCTGCACGAATTTCGTCGCGCGGTAGCGCAGGGTGTCGGGCCGCGCCGCAACCGGCAGTCCGTTGAGGTGGCGCTTGATGTCGTCGAGAAGTTGTTCAGCGGAGCTGTAGCGCCGTTCCGGTTCCTCGCGCAAGGCCATCAGGCAGATGTTGTCGAGGTCGCCCCGCAGGCGCCGGCGCAGGCGTTCCGGCAGGATGCGACGGGCGGCACAGATGTCCTCGGTGGTGGGGAGATCATCGGTGGGTGCCGGCGTCTGTTTCTGCGTGACCACGGTGCTGGGTTTTTTCGGTTCGGTGGTGAGCACGGCGCGCTCGACCTCGGCCGGGGAACGCGTGGAAAATTGGTGCGGGCTTCGTCCGGTGAGCAGTTCATAGAGCAGCACCCCGAGGGCGTAGATGTCTGCCGCGGTGGTGATGGGATCGCCGCGGATTTGCTCCGGCGCAGCGTATTCCGGGGTCAGCACTCGCGCCCCCGCGCGCGTAAGGGTGGGCAGCGGCGAAGGGTGACCGTCGTTCTCCGGGGTGAGCATCTTGGCGATGCCGAAATCGAGCAGCTTTACGGTGCCGTCTGCGGTGGCCAGAATGTTGCCGGGCTTCAAGTCGCGGTGCACGACCAGATTACGGTGGGCGTAGTGCATGGCAGCACAGACGGTTTGAAAGAGCTGCAGGCGCTGTTCGATGGTCAGGCGCTGCCGGTCGCAGTAACGGTCGATGGGCTCGCCATCGACATATTCCAGGGTGAAGTAGGGCCGGCCGTCGTCGTTGCGGCCGCCATCGAGCAGACGGGCGATGTTGGGATGTTGCAAGCGGGCGAGAATCTGGCGCTCGCTGCGGAAGCGCCGGAGGATGTCCTCCGAATCCATGCCGGGCTTGATGAGCTTGAGCGCCACGCGCTGCTCGAAGTCGCCCTGCGTGCGTTCGGCCAGAAAGACCGCTCCCATGCCGCCGCTGCCGATTTTGCGAATGATCTTGTAGGCGCCCACCTGTTTGCCTTCCCAGTCACTCTCCGCCGGCAAATCGACGGCATCCAGAGCCAGACCCTCGAGTAGGCTGTGCGGGGTGCGGTCGGCTTCGAGCAGGGAGGTAACCTCCCGGTAGAGTTCGGCGTCAACGGCGCACGCCCGGCGCAGGAAAGCCTCGCGCTGCCCCGGCTGCAATTCGAGAGCGCGTTCGAACAGCGTTTGCACTTTTTTCCAGCGTTCGGGGGTCATGTTGGGTGTTCGGGTTGTGAATGGAAAAAGGGTTCTAAAAAACTATTTATTTACCAAAAATTGACGCTGATGCAACACGGGGCGGCCAAAGCCGCAACTAAATCACGAAGGCACAAAGACACCAAGAGAAGTTGTTTTGCTTGCTCGTCTTCGCCAGAATCAAACTTTGTGACTTCCTGTCTTTGTGGTCACAATAAAACTTTGCCAAAAAAACACAATGTTGTCGGTTTTGAGTACGGATTCATTAAACCTCATCGCTGAGTCTGAACAACAGAAAATAACAGAAAAATGGACTTTACATCAGGCGCAGTTCAACATACCGCAAGCTGCCGACTGTCAAATACAGTCCGTAGTGCGGGCTTTAGCGCGTGTTTCTTGCAAATTGAGCACAGGAGTCTAACCAATCAGAGGTTATCCTTGACCAGCTCGAGGTATTTTTTCACCTCTTCCAATTTCGTCAGCATGATCTTGCAAATTTCTTCATAATCCACTTTTTCATAATCATGCGCCAAGAAATTCCGGAAGCCCGCAATTCTGGAAAAATCGTAGGCAAAGTCTTCTGGCAGGATGGCGTGTTCCCCAAGAATGTCAATCGCCTCGGAATAACTTTGAGGTCTGGGCAGATCTTTTTTTCTTATCATCATCTCTGCCAATGCGACGCAGGAATCGGCCATCATGTACAGGTAATACATGACCGAACCCCGATAAATCTTGTCCTGTTTCATGCGCTGGACACAGTTCTCTTGCATGCCTTCCAGGGTATTCACATACTCCAGAATCCTGGCGATCTTCTTTTCGATTATCTCGATGCTCATTTACTCACCCATGTAGATTCTTCTTTGAAATTGAAAATCGAGGAACCTGTGATGTGCCATGACCTCGAAGTATGCTCTCGTATCCGGATCCCGGTCCAGCAGGACCTGACCGTTGGTGATGATCTCTTCCAGAAGATACAGGTTGCTGAGGCGGTCAAGAAAAGTCACATCAAGTTTGTCGGATTTTGTCTTTTTGCCGAGGCGCTGGATGATGCTCAACCTTTCGTCCAAATCGAGTTTCTTGTCTGGATAAACGGCGATATCGATGTCGCTCAACGGAGACTGTTCCTCTTGCAGGTGCGAACCAAATAGATACGCAAATACGATGCGTTCCTCTGAAGTCAGGGCTTGTTTCAAGACCTCGATGGTCGGATGTTTCATGTTCGATTTCCAGTTAACGGTAGCAATTCACATCGACATGCTAAAGCGTGCACTACAAACTCGATGACCGCGCACTACGAACCGGCCCGCAGTTCGCGGCTCAGCCAGGCGCGCGCCAGCCGCCAGTCGCGCCGCACCGTGGGCACCGAGACGGTGAGAATCTCGGCGATCTCCTCCTGCGTCAGCCCGCCGAAAAAGCGCAACTCCACCACCTTGCTCAGCCGGTGGTTCTGTTCGGCCAGTTGCGTCAGCGCCTCGTCGAGGGCAATGAGTTCCTCGGCGCGGGCGGTCCGGCTCACCTGCCGCTCATCAAATGTCACCAGCGGCGCCTCGCCGCCACGCTTCTGCGCCCGCTGACGGTTGGCGTAATTGATCAGGATGCGGCGCATGGCCTGCGCGGCGATAGCAAAGAAATGGGCGCGATTCTGATAGGTCACGTTTTCCTGATCGATCAGCTTCATGTAGGCTTCGTGCACCAGCGCCGTGGTGTTGAGCGTGTGCTTGTGGCGTTCGCCCCGCAACTGCCGCCGCGCCAGCCTGTTCAGTTCATCGTACACCAGGGGCATGAGTTCGTC
>JAABYK010000685.1:24170-32533 GCA_011775825.1 Candidatus Zhuqueibacterota bacterium
CTGTTTCGCGGCCATGCCTACTGTTGTTTTTTCCGGTTTTGAAATTATAAGACGTGATGGCCACATTTGCAAGATTTTTCTTGGGGCATAAACATGTAATCAGATTAATGGAAAAGACGTCTCCATACTTATGATGACGTCCATTTTTCTTTTTTGCCCTTAAGAGCAAAGAAACTTCCAGCTTCATTTTGCGTCACTCAAAACATCACACCGAAGCTATCACAATTCAGTTGATTGGACAAAACGACATGGATCACCAAGCCAATCCTTTAACGGTCATTCTCGTTTTGGGCGCGTTGCACGGAGTCGCCCTGGGGATGTTTTTCTTCTTTCATGGGCGTGGCGACCGCGGGGCGAACATTGTGCTGGGCATCCTGTTGGTCGTATTCTCAATCAATTTCGGACTGCCCAAGATCGTCAAAGATTACCACACCCAATTCCCCCATCTCATTGCTGCAGCCTATCCGCTGCCGTTCTTGCTGGGGCCTCTGCTTTATTTGTATGCAAAACGCCTCACATCTGGCCGTGAACACAATCTAAAAATGCGGCTCCATTTCATCCCCTTCCTTACCGTGACATTTTACCTGATGCCGTTCTATCTGCAGTCCGAAGCAGAGAAGCTTGACTTCATCCACAAGATTCGGACAACCGGGTTACCGGTCGACTGGCTGGCGCTTTCTGGCGTGAAGACCCTGCATCTCCTCGGCTATCTGGCTGCAACATTCTGGATGTTGAAACAACATGGGCGGCAAGTCAGGGCAGTATTTTCATCCATTGAACGAATTCATCTTCGCTGGCTACGTTACCTGGTCTTTGGAACGGGCTGCGTCTGGTTTGTGCAATTTGTCTTTTATCTTGGTTTCATGTTTCATAAACTGGTCGATCCCTACATCGTTGCGGATTACGCCTCCGGCTACGCCACGGCCATCTTCGTCTATTCCATCGGCTATATGGGACTCCGGCAGCCCGAGATCTTTGGCATGGCCATCCGAGAACTCAACATCAAGAAATATCACCGCTCGGGTCTAACCCCGGACAAAGCAGAACGCTACCTAAAAAAGCTGCTGACGTACATGGAACAGAACAAACCATACCGCAACAGCGAACTGACCCTACCCCAACTCGCTTCCGAGATGGACATTCCTCCAAATCATCTCTCGCAAATCATAAATGAGAAACTGCAGCAGAACTTCTTCGATTTTATCAACAAGTACCGCGTCGATGAGGTCAAGCAGAGACTGGCGAATCCCGGTGACAATCATTTCACGATTCTGGCTATGGCATTCGATGCGGGGTTCAATTCCAAATCTGCTTTCTATAGCGCGTTTCAAAAACATACCGGAACGTCCCCTTCCCGATACCCACGAACCGTACAGAAGTGACTCCGACTCCTCCTCCAATCAATGGGTCCGAACCGTCACGTCAGGACGATTTCACCAACAAAACTTTGTAGATTCCCTCAATTGTTAGTTCGTTAAACTGGATCTTTTTTTTGAATAGAATTGAGGAGACCGAGATGAAACCAATAAGCGTGCTGACGTTTTGTTTGTTGACGGCCACACAGGTTCTGGGCCAGAATCCCGAGCTGGTCAAAGATCTGGAGTTTGCCATCCACATTCATGATACCGCTTCCGTCTTTGAATCCGAGATCGAAGCCACGGCCGCATTCGAGAAGGTCTGTGAAAAATTTCCTGAGAACTGGCGCCCATTTTACTGGACGGCCTACATGTACACCCAGATTGGTCGTGCCGTAGATATCCTGAAACGGAATGAAGATCCCATGAGCTTCATTGACGAAGCACAAGCCTATTTTGACAAGGCCGCCGCGCGGCTGTCGAACAAAACCAGCGGTGAACAATCCGATTTTCAGGCCCTGCAGTCGCTCATCTATCTGTTCAAAGCGCGTTTCAGTGAAGACGAAACATCGCAAAATATATTCAAAGCCGCCGGTCAGGATGCGCTCAATCAGGCTATTCAAGCCAACCCGGAGAATCCCCTGGTGTACGTGCTGACCGGAACGGCTTTGATCGGGGAGGGCACCGGTGAGAAAAACATGGCTGATATCCTGGCGGGCCGGGTTCTGTTAAAGGAAGCGCAGAAGAAGTTCGAAGCGGCGCGTCCTGAACGGAGCCTGACTCTGCACTGGAACAGGGAGTGGCTACCATTCTGGTTGCCCTACACGGAGAAGTTATTAAAGGGAAAAAACGGCGGGGGAAGGGCAAACGGTCAGGAGTAGTGTGAAGCAATCACGTTTGTTAAGAAAGAGCTAAATGTAGTTTATCTCAACCCAGAGTTTTTTTCAAAAGCGATTTCACTGTGCCTTCATATTGCTTTACGACCAGTACCGATGTCGGCGAGTATCGAGCCACTTTTTCAGGAATTTCGCCGAACAGAACCTTCCGGAAAAAGGGCTCCTTGGCGGCGCCGATAACAACCAGGTCAAAGTCCCGGCTTGCCAAGGCAAGTCCGCCGGCCACTGACTTCGCTTCGATGAGCTTTTTCTCTATCTTAACACTCTTATCCACATGTCTCAGCGTCTTCTCAATCCACCGTTCACTTGCACTGCGCTGCTCCGGTGAAGCGCCTTTCGGTACAACATACGCCGCAGTTACTGTCATTTTCAATTCCTTTGCTAATTCGTTGAGGAACACGGCTGCCAGTCTGGCGTGCGGTCCGCCGGCGGTGGGGAAAAGGCAGTTTCTAAATTGACGCTCACCTCCAATCTTAAGAAGCATTAAATCGCATGGAGCGTATCGAATCACATAATCGGCAACTTCGCCAAAGATCCGATCCCGCGCTTCCGTAAAGCCTTTCCAGCCCATCACTAACACATCGGCCTCCTGTCGTTCTATGGCTGTAAGAATTCCCTGGTGTGTGTGATGTGCGACTACCATATCCGTCTCAAGGGCAATCCGGCGCTTTGCTGCATACTCACGCGCTTGTTTAAGCAATGGCTCCCTGTGATGAGTCAGACGTAATCCTTCGTGAATCGGTAACTGCCTGGGGACGACAACCACAGTAATCGCAACCAGTCGTATTCCTCGTGCCCGGGCGATCGGGCTTGCAAAGTCGAGCAGAGTGGGGACGTTGTCGGGATTGTGCAAAGGCACGACGACGGAGTATTGCGCCTGGCTCACAACCCCTCCGTGACCGGGCAACAATACTTGTGGTTCTACAGGAGCAGCCTGCTTTTCGGAGTAGGCAAAATAGATGAACAGACCGAAAGCTATCCAACCCGCCGTCACATACCAGGCAATCGGTTGGAAGTTGAACTGGTACACAGCGAGAAAAATATTCAGTCCGAAACCCAGGGCCGGCGTAATGGGATAAAATGGTACGCGGTATTTCCGGGTTATTTCAGGGCTCTTGCGGCGTAGCACAATCACCGAGAGGTTGACCATTGCGAACGTCAGCAAAAACATCAGGCTGGCGGCGGAGCCAACGGTCTCAATCGGCAGTGTTAAGGCCATGATCAACAAGATGGCTCCCGTCGCGATGATCGCGATATGCGGCGTACGGCGAAGCGTATGGATTTTTGACACCGATTTTGGCAACCACAGGTCTCGGCCCATTGAAAACGCGACTCGTGACGCAGCCATGACCGTGGCGTTCAAAGCCGACATGGTGGAGAGCAGTCCACCAAATACAATAACAGCCACGCCAATCGCGGGCATAAAATCCTCTGCTGCTCGCACAATCGCCGTCTCCTTATATTCTCCGAGGAATTGCCAGGCAGGAAGGTCGCCCGCGTTGACTGCACCTAATGAAACGAAAAGAATCAGCAAGTACATAAGTATTGTAATGCCAAGTGCGAGGAAGGTTGCGCGAGGGATGTTTTTCTCCGGTTCCTTAATTTCTTCTGCAACAGTAGCGATAAGGTCATAGCCCTCAAAAGCGATAAAGGTGAGCCCCATAGCCACTAGCACACCGCCCAGACCTGCTGGAAAAAAGGGGGTAAAACTTTCGGCCGCTTGTTCCGGTACCTCAAGGATTCGACGGATACCATAGAAAATGAAAATCCCGAGCACGGCGAGCTTGGCCAGTGTCAGCGCGTTCTCCGCTTTGCCAGTCACCTCGGCCCCACGGACGTTCAGGGCAATAAAAACAAGACCAATCATTGTAGTGACAACCAATATTGGCAAGTGTTCACCAACTGTCCCGAACACGCCTTCGGTCAGCCCGGGTAAGTATTTCAGGAAAAATTCCCAGAAGTATCCGGCGAAACCGAGGGCATACAGACTGCACGCAACGGTATAGGCAAACCAAAGCATCCAGCCCGCGACGTACCCCACAGCGCCCGGATAAGCCAAGCGTACAAAGGAATACCCTCCTCCGGCACGCGGAATTGCCGAAGCAAGCTCTGCATACGCGAAGGCAGTGAGCAGCGTGACAACTCCGTTCAAGGCAAATGCCGCGATCGAGGCGGGACCAGCTTCTCCTGCGGCGATCCCTGTAAGCACGAAAATTCCCGCCCCAATCATGGCGCCTACACCTATCATCGTGGCATCGAAGAGACCGAGGTCACGGGCGAAAGAGGTTTCGGTTGACTGAGTGTTATTCATGGCCATTCAAAAGATGATGCAGCGGCTTCTTCCCGGAAATCTTTTGGGAGACATCGTGCAGGGTCTGCATTCTCTTAAGCATGTCCGGCAAGCCAACAACCGTCGGCCTCCAAACGTGTCGCAAAGTGGCTCGAACGGAAGCGCCAGATCTACTCACTTCTTTTTCTCGAACTTAAGCGCCACAGAGTTAATGCAATAGCGTTTGTGAGTGGGTGCCGGACCGTCATCAAAAACATGACCGAGATGAGCGTCGCATTTGCTGCACAATACCTCGGTTCTGCGCATGAAAAGGCTGGTGTCGGACTCATATTCGACGTTTCCGTTAGCCGCAGGCTCAGTGAAACTCGGCCAGCCTGATCCCGATTCGAACTTATCTTCTGAACGGAATAACTCGTTGCCACAGCAAACGCATTTGTAAACCCCCTTTTCTTTGTAGTTGTTGTATTCGCCGGAGAACGGTCTCTCTGTACCCTTTTCTCTGGTGACTGCGTACTGCTCAGGCGTGAGGTGTTGTTTCCATTCTTCGTCACTTTTTCGAATTTTATCAGCCATCGATAGTTTCCTCACATACTTTTCGTTCGTCTGTCAATGGATTGTTTAAAGATAGCTCAATAATTGTCAAATTCAAGCGAAAATATGGTGATTGCCAAGAAAGTGTAGCGTTCTCAGAGGGCATCTCGATTGCAGGGCTTAGCCAATCCAAGTGTATGTAATATTTACGGTGTTTACACAGATAATGCAAATTGAAAGACCGCTTTGTTCTACCTCGAATGATTCCCGGGCTTATTTTTATCTTATGTAATTTCAAACACTTACAAAAAAAACAAAATCAATTTTTTGGTTTTGGCATTTAGTTTGTTGAATGCAACCATAAAGTGAGACTCAAATCTTCGGTACAAATCATAAAATCGGGAGGTTTTTATCATGAAACGATTTTTATTCACAATTTTGCTGATGGGACTTTTGGTTGTCTTTATAGAGCCTGCTGGCAACCTCTTCAGCACGTTGCTTCGACTCGACGAACCCACAACGTACAAAATCCAGGAAGGGGATTGGTTAAGCAAAATCGCTCAAAAATATTACGGGGACATCTCTTATTGGAGAGAACTCGAACTCATAAATCGCGCACCCGACGGCGATTTGATTTATCCTGGTGAAAAAATCATTGTGCCCAGTTTTGAAGCCATTCAACAAGTCAGAAAAGCTCGGGCCTTATCCGATGTAAACCAGGTAGTGGATATGCAGCAAGATATCCTGGCCGGTCGGGTAGAGCATGAAACCGAGCCAGTGACCGAGCCTGAATCTGAAATCGCTGCCCCGGCTGAACCTCCTAAAATGTTAGCACAAGAACCCACCGCAGAAGTCCAAGAAGAAGAGCAGCAAATGCCACCGGAAGATGAAGCTTTCGCCACAAACGGAGAAGAGACTTCGACGTTCTTTTCGACTCCGGTGATTACGGGTCTGGTCGTCCTGGTCTTAATCCTGGCAATTGGCATTTTCATGTATGTCCGTAAGAAAAAAGAGGAAGACGTGTCGTATTACGGAGATGCTTCAGATCACGAAGACGAAGCCGAGGAAGATGAAGATGAAGAAGAAGATGAAAAGGAAAAGGGAAGAAGTCCTTTTTACTTTGGCGAGCCGAATGACGAGGAACGTGACAAAGGCAGCTCATCAAAACGCAACAAAGACAATCAGTCTGTACTTGCGAAGTGATAGGTGCGCTTCCTGTTTCCCCTGGAGGCCGGCGAATGAGAGAGTAGGTAGCTCGCCGGTTTATCTTCTGTGAGCGCACGCGATGGACGGCTCCACCCCAAATTTATATTGGGGCATGGAGCCCTCCTTATTTTGAAGAGAATCGTATTGTGGAAAGAATTGACTTCATTTTGAGCGAAGCCGAAGGATGAAGAGCCAAAAAGGCGATTTTTCCGATCTGAAAGTCTCAAATGAGAACGAATAAATCAACTTTGCCACGAAGGACTGACTGTAAATCTCATCCCTTTTTCTCTGTCTTCACCTGAAGAAGCGATTGAAACGCAATCCATCCTGACTGCGGGTTTCATCAAGCAGCTTTCTCGATATCTCCACCGCCCGAGAAAAAAACTTTTAGGGCCGTTTCACGTAAACTTTTGAATGTTATCAACAATAACGAGTGTCTGAAGGAAAACTCCTAAAATGCTCAAGTAAACGTTCATGGCGCACCACCAAGTTAATGCTTTTTACTTGAGGGAGGGTGCCTAACGAAGCGGTTGAAGGAGTTTGGCTCAGACACCATCGAATATCCATATTAATATGAGGAACATATGGATCATAAAGAACTAGAACGATTTCGTCGAGCTTTGGCTGCCCATAAAGATGCTCTCTTGAATTGGCTGAAATCTGATGCATGCGGACAAGAACTTCATTTGGGCGGATCAGCAAAGTCTGACGTCTTTGAGATCATTACGGAGCTTAAGGATGCACTTTCCAGCATCGAAAAGGGTGACTTTGGAAAATGTGCAGAATGCAGCAGTGAGGTCGAAACCGAACGGCTGAAGGCCGATTTCACGGCTTGCGTCTGTCTGGATCATTATTCTGTGGAGCAAATTCGTTCGTTAGAAAGCGAGTTGGAATTGGTTTCCAGGGTGCAGAGAGACCTCCTGCCCTGCAAAGTGCCAGGGCTTCCCGGAGTTGAAGTCGCAGTGCGGAGCCAGTCGGCAGGTCTGGTCGGTGGCGATTATTATGATTTCTTCACCTTTCAAAACGGGAAGCNNNATGTCAAATCTGCAGGCATCCATCCGAATCCTGGGGCCACAGTTCCCCGGCCCGGACGTTTTGACTCACAGACTGAACAAACTGTTTCGGTGCAATTTAAATCTGATTCGGTTTATTTCACTTTTTTCCGCCGCCATCGACCTCGAGTCGAAGTCTTTCGAATATTGCAACGCCGGACACCACCCACCTATCTGGTGGCGAGCTTCCTCTCAAAGCTTTCAGTGGCTCAATCCCGGTGGGCCAGCCATTGGTTTGACACTTGAACCTGAATATAAGAAGGAACGCTTGCAGTTTGGATCAGGAGACATCTTTGTTCTCTACACGGATGGTTTGGTGGAAGCGCGAAATGGTGTCGATAATGAGTTCGGTGAAAAACGACTCATGGATTATGTTGCGGAACATAGAGACGACTCGCCGGATGCACTATTGAACGGTCTGTTTGAAAACGGGGAAGCCTTTGCCGGCAGCTTTCACGACGACGTGACCCTGATGGTCTTAAAGGTCAAGTAAGATTTTGTAAAAATCGTGTCGGAATCTTATTGAACGCGCTCAATCGTGCCTGAACGAAAACTAAATTACAACAGGAACTTCCCCTAAAAGCTCGCGGGGATGACAGTATTCGATCGTTTTCGTTCGGGCACTAAGAATAACTTACAAAGAAAACCGCTCGGAATGAATTCGCTTCTTCGATACCCCAAGCTCTTTAAGGTCTCGCATGACTGAGTCGATCATCCTGGGTGGCCCGCAAACATAAAATGCTTTTTCGTCCAAATTATCTCCGCACAGCCGTTGGATTTTCTCCGGATTCACGTGGCCTGTCTCTCCGTTCCACTGCTCTCCTGCTCGACTGAGGATGTGAACAACCTTTAACCGTGGATGCTCGCCGAGTTCCATTTCGGAGAGTTCATCCTGAAAAACGATGTCCTTCTCCGTTCTGTTTGCATAAATTAGCAAGACATCAGTGCCTGCTTGGGTATCTCGCATGTGGCGCAGCATGCTCATCAGGGGTGTGACGCCGATTCCACCCGCGATGAAAACAATCCGGCGTTG
>JAABYK010000691.1:0-3823 GCA_011775825.1 Candidatus Zhuqueibacterota bacterium
ACGAATGATTCTGACAAAAGTCAGAGACAATCTCTGAGATATTGGTCATTAAGTTTTCTAATAATACCGATACCGATAATCTTTAATCTCTGCCTTGGCCTTTGCGCTTGCATACCAATTTGCAAACGTTTGGGCTTGTTTTCTTTGCAGGAGATCTTGCGCCAAGCTTCTCTTTTGTGCCTGAAACGCCTCCTCATCGAGTTCATCTTTTTCCACCAATTTCAGGATGTAGTATCCACGGGTTGCCTCGACGGGCTTTGACACGGCGTTTGGCTCATCAAGGGCAAAGGCAGCCCCGATGAACTTTGGTTCGCGTCCCACGCCAGGAACAAACCCACCTCGTCCGACGGTGGCTTCTTTTATCTCTAAGCCTTCCTGTTCAGCAGCTTTTTCGAAAGCGGTTCCGGTATTTATGGTTTCATGAATTTTTTGGGCCAGTTCATTCGCCATAGCCATACGTCTCTCAGACTTGATCTTAGTTTCGATCAGCTTTCGAACCTCAGAAAGCGGCTGGATATGCTCAAGCTGTACTTCCGAGATCTTGCAAACAAAAAAGCCTTGAGCATAATTTTCAACGCCGCTGATTTTACCAACGTCATTTGAAAATATGAAATTGCTGGCTCTCTTATTTAACCCCAGTCCAGGTATAAACCCATTGCCTTTGACGAACAGTGGAGTGGACTGAATCTCTTTGTTCAGCTCCTTTGCCAACTGATCAAACGGCACGTTCCGGGCTTCTTCGGAAAAGTAAATTGCATCGTCCCTAGCCGTATTGTATGTTTTGCTTGAGGCTTCAAATTTCAATAAAATATGGCTTGCTTTTACTTTCTCCTCGCTATCTTCTATCTTTTTGTCTTCAACTTTGATCACATGCAGGCCGTGATTGGTTTCGACAGGCCCAACAATTTCCCCGGCGCTGGCACCAAAGGCGGCTTCCTCGAACGGTTTGACCATCTCGCCCTGACCAAAGTAGCCCAGACTGCCACCTTTGTCTTTTGTCCCCGGATCCTCCGAATAGATTTCCGCCAGTTCGGAAAAATCCTCCCCTTCTTTTGCCCGTTCAGCGAGTTGTCTGGCTAACTTCCACTGACTGGCGCTGTCTTCTGCTGTTGGCGTGGTGGGAAAGGCGACGTAGTCAATTTTTCTTTTCTCCTCTTCACGAAAATCTTCCTGGTGTGCTTCGTAATATTCCTTTATCCTCTCATCGGTTATTTCGAGTTTCTCGTCCGAGAATCGATTCGGTCCAATGAAAATGTACTCGACGGTTGCTTTTTGGTTTCTTTTCAAATATTCTCTTTTTAATTCGTCCTCAGTCACACGAACGGTCGCTTGTAGCCTCTGCTGAAATTTTTCGTACGGCAGCGACTGTCGGATAAAGTTTTCGATTTGCAGCCACTGTTCGGTCGAGCCACCAGCGTTGAGAGCCGCCTGGTATTTGGCCATATCAAACTGGTTTTGCTCATTTTGAAAAGCTTCTTGACTTCTTAGAAATCCCGGTGGATCTTCGAATATCCGGTACCTTACCTCGGCATTGCTGGCCTGAATGTCATTTTCCTGAAGTGCTTTCTGAACGACGATTTCCTGAACCAAAGACTCCCACGCTTGATTTCTAAGATAATCTTCCTGGCTTTCTGTGGGCTCGTTGCCTGTCCGCGCCCTGAACTGTTCTCTTTGTTGGGCAACGGCCTGTTCAAACTGCCTTGTGGTTATTTCAACACCTTCGACTTCTCCGACGACGTTCTGATCACTTTGAGTTCCCAGAATATTCATACCCCAATCAAATATAATCGTACCAAGAAATGCTAAGACCAGAATAATCAATATCGTCTTTGTATATTCGCGCATGTTTTTCATTACTGCCATAGCAACAATGTCTCCCTTAATTCATTATGATTTAAGCGCCCCAAATATAACGTGAATTTGCCAAATATGCAAGGGCTTTTTCTTTCCATTATTTGATTGGTCTTGACATTTTGTCATAGTGTGTGTATATTTTTGCTTTAAAATTAAACGCTAACTTCTAATTATTAATTAAAATGGCAAATTTTGACCTAAATTCGAGTTATGAGCCCACGGGCGATCAGCCTAAAGCGATCAATGACCTCACCCGCGGTGTTTTGGAAAATCAGCGCTATCAAACGCTTCTTGGCGTCACAGGAAGTGGCAAAACATTTACCATGGCCAATGTGATCAAGAATGTCGGCAAACCGACCTTGATTATTTCCCATAACAAAACGCTTGCGGCCCAGCTCTACGGCGAATTTAAGAGCTTCTTTCCGAAAAATGCCGTGGAGTATTTTATCAGTTATTATGATTACTATCAACCGGAGGCCTACGTTCCCTCAACCGATACCTACATTGACAAAGATACGTCCATAAACGACGAGATTGACCGATTGCGACTGAAAGCGACGAGTTCCTTGCTATCGAGGGATGATGTCGTCATCGTGGCTTCTGTTTCGTGTATCTATGGTTTAGGCGATCCTGAAGACTACAAACATGAGCTGGTGATCTTACAGCGAGGCCAGCAAATTGAGCGTGATCAGATTCTATCGCAGCTCGTTGACAGTCATTACACTCGCAACGATTTTGAGTTCACCCGCGGGACGTTTCGCGTGCGAGGCGATGTCATTGAAATTTTCCCGGCTTATGAAGAAGAGGCCATTCGCATTGAGATGTTCGGCGATGAGATCGAACAGATGAGCGTCATCAACACCATCACGGGGGAAGTTCTTTCCAACCAGGAGACTGTGGCCATCTATCCAGCCAAGCATTTCGTGACACCCTACCACAAGTTAGAAAGAGCCATCGCAGCCATTCGAGAGGAGCTGAAAGAGCGGTTGGAGTTTTTTCGATCGCAGAACAAACTGCTTGAGGCACAACGTTTGGAGATGCGCGCCAGATACGATCTTGAAATGTTGCAAGAGCTTGGCTACTGTCCTGGAATCGAAAATTATTCGCGTCATCTCTCCGGAAGGCTGCCGGGACAACGGCCGTATACCCTGATCGATTATTTTCCGAAGGATTTTCTGACCATTATTGATGAATCCCATGCGACCATCCCTCAAATAAACGGCATGTATCACGGCGATCGGTCTCGCAAAGAAACCCTGGTTGAGTATGGATTTCGATTGCCCTGTGCTCTTGATAATCGCCCGCTGACATTCGATGAATTTGGAAGCATGATGAACCAGATGGTCTTTGTGTCAGCTACACCCGCAGACTACGAATTGGAAAAGTGCAAAGGAGTGGTGGTTGAGCAGATTATTCGACCGACGGGTCTCATGGATCCAGAGATTGATGTCAGACCGGTAAAACATCAGATAGATGACTTAATCGCTGAGGTTCGGGATCGCGTCGGTCGCCAGGAACGGGTTCTGGTGACGACCCTGACAAAACGCATGGCTGAGGATCTCACGGATTATCTGGCTGGCATGGACATTCGCGTTCGGTATTTGCACTCGGAGATCGATGCGTTGAACCGGGTTGAGATTTTACGTGACCTCAGGTTGGCCGAGTTCGACGTTCTGGTTGGGGTGAATCTTTTGCGAGAAGGGCTGGATTTACCCGAAGTCTCACTGGTGGCTGTTATGGATGCAGACAAGGAAGGTTACCTTCGCTCACACCGATCATTGATGCAGATCGCCGGGCGAGCGGCGCGAAATGTTTTTGGCAAAGTGATCTTTTATGCGGATACGATCACCAAATCCATGCGTGAAACCATCGATGAGACCAATCGCCGACGTGAGATTCAGCAGAAATACAACGAAGAGAATGCCATAACGCCGAAAACGATTTACAAGTCCTACGAACAGGTGATGAG
>JAABYK010000691.1:3907-7150 GCA_011775825.1 Candidatus Zhuqueibacterota bacterium
GAGAAAGAGATGCTCGAGGCCGCGAGAAAATTGGAATTTGAACGAGCGGCCGAATTACGAGATGAGATTGATCGCCTGACCGGCAAGAAAAAGTACGCCTGGAGCTGATGGCAGTGCAAGAGCCTAAATATGTGACCGTGATTGGCGATTTGGTCGGTTCGCGATCACTCGAACCCAAAGAACGGGTTGAGGTTCAAAAACGATTTGAGGCGACGTTAGAAAAAATCAATCGAGATTTCGGAAGTGAAATTGCTTCTCTCTTTCTGATTACCGCGGGTGACGAAACTCAAGGAATTCTCAAACACCCAACTTGCTGTTATGAAATTCTGCGTCAGATTCAGATCGATCTAACGCCAACGGAAATTGTGTTTGGAGTCGGGGTTGGGACTTTGACCACTGAGATCGGTGAGTACGCAGTCGGGGCGGATGGCCCTGCGTTCCATTTGGCCCGTGAAGCTTTGACAACAGTCAAGGAAGAGCGAAAGGCCTACGGAAAATCCATCCTGCGGGAGGTTCGTTTTCATTCAAATCTGGAGTTGTTTGATACGGTTGTGAACGGTTTTTTCTTAGCCCTATCTGTTGTGAAAAGCCACTGGACGGATAAACAGACCCGGATTTTGAATTTATTGGAAAAAGGAAAAAATCCGACGGATGTGGCCAAGATGCTCGATGTGCCACTTTCAAATGTAAGTCGAACCGTCGAGACGGCACGATTTCGAGAGTATGAGTCTTTTGTGGAGAGTCTCCAATCTATGCTTCAGGGTGGGTTAGAAGCATTTTCTAAAGTTGGCTGAAGAAAAATTTCCGGATGCGATTCGGAAAGAATGCGGCGCTATTTTAGTTATCAGCAAAACGCTAACTCGCCATTAGTTATCATTTAAATGAAAATATTGCCTAAGTTATCAGCCAAGTGATAAGTAAATGATTTCTGAATCAGTCCTGATGCCGAGAGTTGATATGCACACGGCTGTAAAACTGGGTGTGTACATTTTATCGGCTGTATTGGCTCATTGGCCGTCCAATTGGGCTGTCCGAAAAGCGATAAAACGTTGGAGGCCGGAGCAAGAAGAGCCGACGGATCGGATGGGCGCGTTTATCGGAACTTTAGAACGGATATTGATTATCATGTTAGTCGGCCTTGAAGCCTACACCGCAGTTGGCTTCGTGGTGACGATGAAATCTATCGCTCGTTACGACCGAGTCCAAAAAGAAAAAGCGTTCGCAGAGTATTTCCTTGCCGGTACAATGTTAAGTATGCTTATTGCTTTGATTTTGGGTTTGGCCGTGCAAAGATCGTTTGGGAAATTATAAAGTAGAATAAATGAGACTTCTTGTAATTGGCGGTGGGGGCCGCGAACATGCCCTGGTGTGGAAAATACGCCAAAGTCCATTAGTTGAGACCGTGTATTGTGCACCCGGGAACCCCGGCATAGGGCAGTTTGCTGAATGCGTAAATATCGCCGGTTCAGATATTGAAGGGCTTCTGGAATTTGCAAGAAAAAATGCGATAGATCTGACCGTTGTGGGACCGGAGCAACCGCTGGTTGATGGCATCGTGGATGAATTTGAAGCACAGGGTCTGTCCATATTCGGGCCTACAAGAAAGGCCGCTGAGATCGAAGGCAGCAAAGCATTCACTAAGTACTTACTTGATAAATACAAGATTCCAACAGCCGATTGCATTGTTTTTGACAAATTTGAAGAAGCGAAGAAATATCTTCTGGAAGTAGATTACCCAACAGTCATAAAAGCGGATGGGCTGGCTGCCGGAAAAGGCACAATTGTTTGCCAAACAGAGCAAGAAGCTCAGTCCGCGTTGACCCAAATCATGATTGAGAAAGCATTTGGAGATGCTGGCAGCAAAGTGATTGTTGAATCCTTTATGGCCGGAGAGGAGGCTTCTATCTTAGCTTTGACTGATGGCGAAAACATAACGTATCTTCCGTCCGCACAAGACCACAAAGCTATATTTGATGACGATGAAGGACCGAACACCGGTGGTATGGGAGCGTATGCACCTGCCCCTGTCGTAGATAATAACCTGTTTAGCAAGATTCGAGAAGAAGTTTTTGAAGCCACCATCAAGGCCATGGCGTTGGAAAACAGGCCCTACCGGGGTGTTTTGTATGCCGGGCTGATGATTACCGCCGATGGCCCCAAAGTGGTAGAGTTCAATTGCAGATTCGGGGATCCCGAGGCCCAGGCAATTCTACCCCTTGTCAAGGGAGATGTGGTTGAATTCATGTTTAAAATTGCAAAGGGCAAAAAAATCGATAAGCAAATTGAAATACACAAAAATAGGTGGGCGTTGTGCGTCGTCATCGCGTCGGGCGGTTATCCGGAAAGTTATGAGAAGGGCATAACCATTCATGGTTTGGAACAGCAGCTTGACAAGGATGTTATTATTTTCCACGCTGGTACCAAAAAGGGCGAAGGTGGCAAAATCGTCACGGATGGTGGGCGCGTTTTAGGCGTAACGGCCGTGGCCAACGATTTTCATAAAGCTCGCGAGAAATCTTATTGGGCTGTCGGCAAGATTACGTTTGACAAAGCCTACTATCGCAAAGATATCGGCGTCAAAGCTTTGGAACATTTGCGACGATAACGCGATTAATCAGCAAGAACGCATAAAATGAACCAACTAATTTGAAAGGGATATCACATGAAAATCTTAGTCACGGGCGGAGCCGGATTCATTGGCTCCCACATCGTTGATGCTTACATCAGTCGTGACCATGAAGTCGTGGTAGTGGACGATCTTTCCAGTGGAGAGCGGACAAATCTAAATCCGCAGGCTGAGTTCTTCCAATTGGATATTCAAGATGAACGGCTTGAGGAAATCTTTGCGAAGTTTAAGTTTGACGTGGTCAATCACCATGCCGCTCAAATGGACGTCCGAAAGTCCGTAACCGATCCCGAGTTTGACGCCCGCGTCAATGTGTTGGGCACGTTGAATCTACTTGAAAACTGCGTTAAACACGGGGTTAAGAAATTCATTTTCGCATCAACAGGGGGTGCTGTTTATGGTGAGCAAGAATATTTTCCTGCGGATGAAGCACATCCAACCTGGCCAATTTCGCCGTATGGAATCACGAAGCTAACTTGTGAGAAATACTTGTTTTATTATAAAGAAGTGCGTAATTTAGCGAACGTAATTTTTCGCTATTCAAATGTGTATGGCCCAAGGCAGAACCCCCATGGCGAAGCGGGCGTGGTAGCGATTTTCTCGCAAAAATTTTTGAA
>JAABYK010000691.1:7194-7344 GCA_011775825.1 Candidatus Zhuqueibacterota bacterium
TTGGCGATCTCGTGCGCGCTAATGTGATGGCACTGGACTTCGAGAGGAGCGATGTCTTCAATATTGGTACGGGCGTCGAAACCGATGTCAACGCGTTGTTTCGTCTGCTGAGAAAGCATACGGGGTCAGAAGCAGAGGAGGCTCACGGCC
>JAABYK010000691.1:7411-10113 GCA_011775825.1 Candidatus Zhuqueibacterota bacterium
GGACTAAAGTTAACCGTAGAATATTTTAAGAAACAAAAAGACAAATAACTCATTTTATTTTCTTAACTAAATGGAAGAAGAATTTGGAATAATTGGACGCTCGCCTGCAATACAACGTGTATTGTCAACCATTAATCAGGTGGCTCCAACCGACATTTCTGTACTCATCTCCGGTGAGAGCGGTACAGGCAAAGAATTGGTAGCGCGGGCCATCCATGTGCAAAGCCGTCGAAAAGAGATGCCCTGGGTGGTCGTGAACTGCGGTGCGATCCCGGAAGGAATCCTTGAGTCAGAGTTGTTTGGGCACGAAAAAGGCGCATTTACCGGTGCGGTTGGATCACGAAAAGGATACTTTGAGTTGGCGGATGCTGGAACCATCTTCCTGGACGAAATAGGTGAAATGCCATTAGGTACACAAGTGAAGCTGCTTCGGGTCCTCGAGGGTAAGGAGTTTATGAAGGTGGGTGGAACCAAGTCCCAACATGTCGACGTTCGCATCATCGCTGCAACGAACAAAGACCTGGAACGGGCTGTGAGAGCCGAGGAGTTCCGAGAGGATTTGTACTATCGCTTAAATGCGGTGAATCTCAGGATGCCGCCTCTCCGGGAAAGACGCGAAGATATCCCGTTATTGATCAAGAGATTTACGAGTCAATTCTGCAAAGAACATCATATCGAGTTTGAAGGGTTTACGGAAAGTGCGCTCTCCACGCTTGAAAATTATTCGTGGCCGGGCAATGTAAGAGAGCTGAAGAACCTTGTGCAGAGCGTCATCGTTTTGGAGAAGGGCCATAAGGTAGATGAATTCACCATTTCAAATTATCTCCAGGGTGCAGGCAATATTGACCGAAATTTACCGGTTCCAACGCATCGTACTTCTGAGCAAGTGGAGCGTGAGTTCGTCTATCATGCACTTTTAGATCTAAAGGCCGAAATTTCAAAACTTCGAGAAGATATTTACCATTGGATGTATTCGGAAAATAGACCCAAATCGCTGCCCTATTATTCTGAGGTCTTTCCGCGCACTCCTGACACGTTTCAGGAATCGGAGAATAATTCGGATCTTGATCTGGAAAATAGAACTTTGGCGGAAATCGAACGGCACATGATCAACCGGGCTCTTGAGAACCACGACGGAAGCAAGAGGAAGGCGGCCAAATCTTTGGGAATAAGTGAACGTACGCTTTATCGCAAGATCAAAGAATATGATTTGCCATATTAAACGAAATAAACAATGGGGGTTATCAATGAGTTGTTTCCTATTGGTAACCCTATTTTATATAATTCAATTTTCCTGTGGGGCCTACTCTTTTTCTAGCAGCACATTGCCACACATCAAAACCGTAGCCATTCCCTTATTTCAGGATCAGACGTCCGAATTTGGCATAAAAGAAGAATTGACCGATCAGGTGATTGATGAGTTTACAAGAGACAATACCTTGAGAATTACCGACCGCAGAAGTGCCGACTCCCTGCTTGAAGGAACCATTATTCGGGTCGATGACCGGGCGGGAGCGTTTACCAGCGCAGAAGAGGTCGAGAATATTCAGATATTTATCACGGTTAAGGTGAAATACCAGGATTTAAAGAAAAGGAAAACGATCTGGGAAGAAGAAATTACCCAGTGGGGTACGTTCGACCCTGCTGAAGGTCCTGAGAGTCGGCAGAACGGGATCGAAGAAGCCGTCGAAAAAATTGCGAGTGAAATTCTGAATAAATCGGTTTCGGGGTGGTAAGCAGCAGATATTCAATTGCCGTGAGGTAACCACAGGGCTTGTTCCCAAGTTTCGACTTGGGAACAAGTTTTTCCTAAAACCGATTTCTGAATGGTTAACACCAGAAATTTGTTGCTAATGGGGCTTAATTTCTTTAAATTTAGATTGTTTATATAAAATTTTTCAAGGTTGTTCATAAGATGTTTTCTGAAAAAAGCAACGATGTGGAATTTTTGGCCGAGCATCTTCGAGGAAATCCGGATTCCATCCTTTTTGCCCGTTTAGCAGATGCTTATTTGAAAATGGACCGCGTGAGGGAAGCGATTCAACTTTGCGAATCCGGAATTAAGAAGCATCCGTATTATGTAACCGGCCACCTCGTGCTTGGCAAGTCTTATCTTGCAAATAAGATGTACGATCAGGCCGAAAAGGAATTTAAACGGGTTCTTCTTTTCGATCCGAAGCATCTCGCTGCACACAAATTGTATGGTGACTTAATGCAAGAAATCGGTTGGGAAAACACTTGCGAAATGAGTTACAAGAAGATCCTGCAAATCGATCCGCTTGATGAAGTGGCTCGAAGTCGGGTCGGTGAGTACATTCTTGAGGCAGGAGAGGAACAAGATGATACCGAGTATCTTGCCTCCCGACCTGCTCAAGCTGACATTGATGTAGAGTCGATGTCTCCCATTTCCAAGAGTTCGCAGGAAGAGGATTTGCTGTTTCAGGACAAAGAACCGGAACTCGAAACCACACCGAAACCAGTTGAGTCGCAGCAGCCGGAGGTGGATGAAAGTAAGGAAGAAAAATTTTCCAGTATTCTGGATGACATTTTCAAGGACGAAGTTGTACAGGAGCCTGAAGCTGAAAGCAGCAAGCCCGATGCTCCTGTAGGCAACGACGACTTAGTTGATGAAATCCAAAAGAATCCGGAGAGCTATTTCACGGAGACAGAAACTTCTTCCGAAGAAGAAACGGAACAGACAG
>JAABYK010000691.1:10244-10444 GCA_011775825.1 Candidatus Zhuqueibacterota bacterium
CCCACTTTAGGTGAGATTTATGCCGCTCAGGGACAATACGCTAAAGCTATCGATGTTTTCGAATTGCTCCTGAAAAAACACCCGGACAATGAGTCCTACGCTAAAAAAATTGAAATGCTGAAAAAGAAGTTAGAAGAATCCAAGGATGCACCAAAGAATTGAGAGATTAAGGAAGCGTTTACAAGAACTGCAACTGGATG
>JAABYK010000556.1:0-6113 GCA_011775825.1 Candidatus Zhuqueibacterota bacterium
CGCACAAGCAAACTTTGTGAATTGTATCACAACCCTTCCTGATTCAAAGCCACACGTACCGCCTTTTGGGCCAGCACCTCCACTGAATCCAGAATAGGCACATCAAGTTCGAGTTCCGAGGCAATCAGGCCAAGCTCGGTGCATCCCAAAATCAACGCCTGAATCCCTTGCTCGACCAGCGTTTCGCCAACCCTTTGAACAGTGTGCGACTCTTTCGATTGACGTTTCAAGTGCTGAATAGCTGCCTGCAGTTCGTTCAAATCCTGGCCTTCGGGAGCAAGCGATTGGATATTTATCTCCTCAAATGCTTTTTGATACAAACCGGTTCTAACGGTTCCTTTCGTGGCGAGAATCCCTACCTTACGGAGACGAGATGACGTTCTCAAAGCTGCTTCACGAACGACTTCAATTAGATTGATGATGGGCGTATCGATTTGCGCTTGTAACTCAGAAAAATAAACGTGGGCGGTATTGCATGGAATGCAAATTAAATCGGAGCCAGCTTTTTGCAAAATCGAAGCGCCTTTGATGAGGGCCAACAAGGGGCTTTCGCCGCGTCCAAAAACAGCTTCTGTGCGGTCAGGAGTTTGAGGATTGTTGTAAACGATTATCGGGATGTGGTCTTGATCTCGTTCTGCGGGCGTCAACTCCACCAATCTTCTGAAGAAAAGTACTGTGGCCTCCGGTCCCATTCCACCCAAAACGCCGATGGTCTTTTTTCGCATAGAGGGAAGGCTTGATTATTCAATTACCATGAGAATCGTGTCTTTTTCAACGGATTCTTTTTCCTTCTTGAAAACTTTTTTAACCACACCGTCTGTGGCGGAACGAATTTCGTTTTCCATTTTCATGGCTTCAATTATGGCCAAACTGTCGCCTCGATACACCTTCTGACCTTCATGTGCGGTGATTTGCATGATCAAGCCAGGCATGGGCGATTTTACCTCAACCTGACCGTGTGATTTTGAGTCCGCTTTGATTAACTTGCGGATTGCACGACTTCGTTCATCTTCTATTTCAACGGCGTACCTTCTGTCTTTCAGTTGAACTCGATAGCCCTCCTCCCCTGGTTCAATGAACAACTCATAAGGTCGATTATCTACCAACAGCAAGAAATGATTGGCGCCACCGAGGGGTCTCAGTTCTACTTCCTGATTTTGATCTCCAGACCTGACAATCGGTTTCGTATCAGACCTTTGAATTTCAAATTCGATCTCCCGATCGGGGAGTTTTGCAAATAGTTTTGTTGAGCTCTTTCTTTGCATTCGAACGATCTATGACGAGAAATAATGCTTTTTTAAGAATTTCTCCGTAATCTCAGGAAGGGCAAGATCGGCTAAGTCTGATTTATCAAACCAGCGGGCGTCCAATATATCCGAGGCAGGCGTCAGGGTTCCTGCCTTAAACTCAGTCTCAAAGTCTATCAAAACGTAGTGATATTTTATGTTTTCACGTGCATCTTTTTCGATGTAGTCGACCACATCAACCAATCGGACAGGAACCACCTCGATCCCACATTCTTCTTTAACCTCCCGAACTAACGCTTCCCGAGCGTTTTCACCCAGCTTGACCAGACCTCCGGGCAGTGTCCAGTAATTGGACTTGGGCTCAAACTTTCTTTTTACCAACAATAGTCGCTCATGCTTAAAAACTACCGCACCGACGCCAACCAGTGGTCGATTGGGATAGTTTCTTTTGCCGCCTCGTGTAGCCAATACCTAATTCCAATCTTCTTCGTCCCAGTCCTCTTCGTCGAAATCCTCTTCCTCATC
This sequence comes from Candidatus Zhuqueibacterota bacterium, assembly GCA_011775825.1. Lineage (GTDB taxonomy): Bacteria > Zhuqueibacterota > Zhuqueibacteria > Oceanimicrobiales > Oceanimicrobiaceae > JAABYK01. The sequence continues at coordinate 1,773 of JAABYK010000556.1, forward strand.
TTCGTCATCCCAGTCGTCATCGTCGATGTCATCGTAATCATCATCCCAGTCCTCCTCATCATCCCAATCATCGAGATCATCTTCATCGTAGTCGTCGTAATCCATATGATTGTTGTTGTCGTCTTGCAATTTGAGAACTTCTGGTTTACGTTTTGAATCATCCTTCTGATGAACCATCAACTCTCCTCCAAAACTTCTTCGGCAATTCTAAATGATAATCAGTCTTAATTCTTGTTATTTGTCATCTCTGCTAAATCTTCTAGCAGACGATAAACGTGCTGCATCGCATCTGTGGCTTGCTGTTGCAGAATATCCCGGTTTTTTGGATCAACTTCGACTTTCTCGAGTCGTATTGGCTTGCCGACGTTCGCCGTCACTTTTACGAAGCGAGGAAATCGGGCGCCCGGTGGCAAGGCTTTTCTTGTGCCTCTGATGGCGATTGGAACCACGGGGCAATCCGCCATTTGAGCCAATCGAACAAATCCGGTCCGTGCTCTTGGCGGATTGGCCGGATTATGCTTTCTTGTGCCCTCCGGAGCCATATACACAACGTAACCTGTTTTTAAAAATTCGAGCGCTTTTTGAAATGCTTCTTGATCGCTTCCGTCGCGTATAATAGGAAACATATGCACTTTTCTCAGCCACCAGCCCAAAATGGGCACCTCAAACAACGTGTGCTTTACCATGGTTGTCGCCCTCTGGCGCACCACCAATGCCATCGCCGGTATATCCAGCAGACTATTGTGGTTGATAATACCAACAAACGGTCCCTTTTTGGGCAAATTATTCTGATTGTAACATTTGCCCCTGAAAAAAACCTTGATAATGAACTTAAAAATATAATAGGACGTCCAATATACCATCTCCTCCTCGCGCAATCGGGGGGAAAATAAGGCATTCAAATTATAAAAGCAAGACTTTTTTGCTAATCGAGTCTTCCATTTGAATGGACTTTAAAATCTGTTATTCTTAAACTTAACGATACAGATTATTCGACCTAATAATCCTCTCTACAGGAGGTGGCACCAAATATTTTATCGACCGTTCTTGTTGAATCAACGTTCGAATTTCCGTTGAAGAAATCTGTAGAATCGGGGCATCAAGCAGGTGTACGGATTCATGGTGCTTAAATTCAGGCGGGGCTTTCTCAAAGTCATTGCTCTCTCGCGGGAAGACGACAACATTACACATTTGCAAAATTTTCTCCGGCTCTTTCCATTTAGGAAAATCCATAAAGTTATCCGAACCGATTATCCAAAATAGCGATTGTGCAGAAATGTCCAGCTCTTTTTTTAAACGCAGGATGGTCTCGACGCTGTAATTGGTATCTGAACCGTGGATCTCAATTTCGGAGCAGTCAAAATCGGGGTTGCCTTGAATGGAAGCCTGCACCATTTTAAGGCGAAGTGCTTTTGCCGAATAAACTTCCTTGTGAGGTGGAGAACCGGAAGGGATGAAAATGACTTTTGATAGATGGAGCTCCTCCTTGATGTACTGAGCAATAATTAAATGTGCAATATGGATAGGATCAAACGTCCCACCGTAGAGACCAATTTTCAATTTATTTTTTTGTTATCTTTGGTTTGACTACTAAGGGGGGCTTTGCCATCCGTTTCCTGGGTTTTTGCCAATTCTGACTTGATTTCTTTCAATCGGCTAAACGAGTCTGCTCGAAACTTGCTTGCAGGATATTTTCTGAGCAGTTCTTCAAATGCTTCAGCAGCCTCAGCTAAACGATCCAATTCGTACAAGCATTCGCCCTTCCAATAGAGAGCAGGCTGGGCATATCTTGTGTCATAGTACTGCTCTAAGACGCCATTAAGATAGACCAAAGAAGCGTAACAATCGCTGAGCTTGCGATAAAGTTCCGCTGTTTTGTATTCTTTTTTGGCCAATTTGGTTCGGCATATTCTCAGACGTTTTTCAGCCTCCGGAACCAGATCACTGTTCGGAAAGTCTTCCAAAAAACGCTGGAAATTCTCCACAGCTTGTTTGGTATATTTTTGATCAAGAGGCGCCTTTGGGGACAGCTTGAAATCACACATCGCGATTTTAAATTCAGAGTCATCCACCCACTGACTTCTTGGGTACAAACGAACAAGTCTTCTGTATTCGTCTGCGGCCAGTATATATTCCTCTTCGTTGTAATGGCATTCGGCCAGATAAAATTGTGCCTCATCAATGAACGTCGCGCCAGGATTATTTAGCGTGAGAATCTTAAACTGCCTCTTTGCCTCGAAGTAATCTTCATTGTCGAACATCTTTTTGGCTATTGACAACCGTTCTTCCGCAGAGATATCAGGTTTCACGTTGTAAGAACTGCATGCCGTCAACACCGCCAGCATAAAAATTATTATTAATTCAAAAAATTTCAATCGTCTAACAATCATTCAGATTTCCTGTCTAGGCCTTATCATTTCTTATCGACTTCGCAACGCATAAAACAAATACACAATCACGCCTGTTGCCCCTGAAATCAAAACAGTTTGAAACAATTTACCCTTGCCGGTCTCACTGGTTAACTTTCCTTGAGTAAAGGGTACATTCGGATTTTCAGACCTTCTTAAGAGCTCAGCCGGTAAGGCATCTGCTTTCGAAGCTTCGATTGTACCACTCCAGAGAATTTTCCGATCCGGATTTTGAACGATTCGCAAATAAAAATGGACACCCGCCGTTCTATCGATCAGGCCTCCATTTGATGACGCACGGCTGTTTTCCCGGTAGTTGATCCCCATGTTTAGTACCTTGTATTCGAAGACTGTGGACGAATCCTCCTCTCCGTTTTCCAAATTATTCCTGATGTAGACCGACGGCACATTGTTCTTTTTGAGAATCTCCAGCAATCGTTCTTCCATGAACCAGTCAACTGCCTGATTCACGTCGAGGCTTTTGATGACAACTCTTGTGGGGACTATTGACTTCAAAACGTCGTTGGCCACGCGCTCCAACAAACTGTCCGTCAGGCTCACAAATAGCTGCAGATTCGTTGACTCCTCAGCCGTCCATCCTTTGGTTACCCAAGATAAGACTGTTAATAAATAGATAAATAGTAGGAGTTTATTAAAAAACCTCACCATTCTAACTTTGATCGATCATCAAAGTTCCGTGTTACATCCGAATTACGAACGTGAGAAAATGCCAACGTCGGTCCGTCAACGACGATTTTTCATACACAAACGCATAATTAAGATAATAATTACTGTAATTCTCATCAACCTCTTTCTGAAACAAGCTTGCCCCGTTTAACAGGCCCACTCCCCAACTAAAAACATCCTCTCCCTCATCCTTACGAAAATAGCCGGCACGTAACGCCACTTGTGATAAAAACACCTGTTCAACGCCGAAATGAAATTCTCTCACCACTTCTTCCTGCTCTTCGCCGAGATTGCGGAGATCAACGGAAAATCTAGTATTATCATCAAAAAGTCGGTATGAAATGCCAATATTTACCGATTCATCTATAATTCTTTCCAACGGAAATCGGGACTGCTTTAGCGTGTCAGGTATGTTGTAAAAAGACACACCGATGTTCAAGCCCTCCTCTGGTTTCAACAAAATGCCATAACTCACTCCGAGATCCGTGTGGCGTTCGAAGGGGGCATTCAGTTTACTACCAACCGAAAAGTTCGCGGCGCCCCCCAATGAAACCCGATCTGCAAGCTTCAAACGGCCAACAATTGAATGCGTATGATTCTGCCTGTACCCTTGAGTGGTAAAAAAATCTCCAACCTGAAACGTCTCCGGTAGATTCAAATTTTGCTCACCCAGCAACACGCCAAATTGAAACGGATCGATGGAAACCGAAACAGACTTCAACAACAGGCTCAACGACATGAAAAAATCGTCGATTTGCGATCCACTGCCTCTGAACATATCCTGATTTTTCGCTCCGCCCACAATCGGCGACACGGGATTCAAAAAAAAGGTGACCTTCTTCTCCTGCTCTCTTTCTTTTAAAAAATAGGCGGCGGGGTTAAAATTTACGGCCGCCAAATCATCATCAATGGATGTATAGGCTCCGCCCATTGCCAATGGACGTGCTTTCACATGACTTAAGGTAAAAAATACGTCATCCTGGCTCAGAATTAGAGACGGAAGCACACTCAGAATCAACAGGGAATAAAAAACGTTTCTGACCATTTCTTTCTCATTTTGCAAAAGCGAACTCAATGCCCTCGTCAAATTCTTCCTGTTCCGGCATCACTTGCTTGCTGATATACCAGGGTAGAAGAAACAAAAGGACGATAATTGCTATCAAATAAGCGACTTTGATTTTGTTCTGTAAATTTTTTAGTGCTAAATAAATCAAGGAGTTGATGAGTGTAACCCACAAAGATATGG
>JAABYK010000556.1:6121-32500 GCA_011775825.1 Candidatus Zhuqueibacterota bacterium
AGACTTGACCATGTTAGACCAAAGCCGTTGAGGGCCCTGAGATATTCGATGGCAACCCACAAAAATGGCACGACAAATACAAATGCTTCGTCCAGCCTGTTTTGCAGGAAGCGATGGATAGAAGCAAAGAGACCGAAATAAAACGGATTGAGTAAAATTGCTAAAAACAGTCCACGGATAGTGGATAGCGAAGCCGCATTGATCGAACCCAAGGTAATGAAAACGCCGGCCACGTATCCCCATTGGAAAGCTTTCTTGGGATCCTTGTTTTCCAGAAGATAAAAGAAGGGGACCAGCCCCCAATATGCCATGAAACCGATCCGAAAGGGAGGAAACGCAAAACTCAACAAAACGCCGGTGAGGAGCGACAGTATTAGATTTTTCCTCATCACAATGTCACTTCCCGACCGGTCTTCGCAGATTCATAAACAGCATCAATTATACGCATGCGCTCCAAAGCCTCTTCGCCGCTACAACTCAACTCTCCCTCACCACGCAAACATTCGACAAAATGCCGAATCTCGGTTTCATAAGACTTTTTGTATAGGTTGGTTGGACTCTCTTCCCTGTCCGGTGTCACGTTAACTAAATTCCCATGCAATTCTTTGTGAATGCGCAAAGGATTGAGCAGCGCACCCCCCTGGGTGCCGAAAAGATTTGTGTAGAAGAAATCCCTTTCAGAGAGCAGCGTCCAGCTAACTTCCATTGTTAAAGTTGCCCCATTTGTTAGCTTAACAAAAGCTGCTGCCGAGTCTTCAACCTGCAATTGCGCTATTTTATTGTACGTTGTGGCTTTGACACTTTCGGCTTTGTGATTTCCCATAAGCCAAAGCCCGACATCAAGCATTTGAATGCCCAAGTCCATGAATACACCGCCGCCTGCGATTTCCGCTTCGGAAAACCAGGTTTGACGTGCCAGTCTCTCTTTACGTTGGAGCCATCCGGTTTTTGCGTAAAATATTTCGCCTAATTCCCCATTTTTTATAAATGATTTCAGCACAATGGCATCCTGCCGAAAGCGCACGTTCATCGCGACCATCAGCAGCTTGTTGTCCTCTTTGGCAGCTTCAACCATCCTTTGGCTCTCTTCGAAATTTCGGGCCATGGGTTTTTCAACCAATACGTGTTTACCACTGGCTAATGCAGACATCGCGACGGCCGGATGACTTTGAGTCGGTGTGCACACATCCACTGCTTGAATTTCGTCAATCTTTAACAAATCATCCGGATCGTCAAAGAAGTGTCGGATACCGAATTTCTCTGCCACCCACTGTGCCTTATTTTTATTGACGTCACACACCGCGACGATCTCAGCATGTTTCAGTTTTTTCCATATTGGGATATGGGATGTCTGAGCAATGGCACCGGTCCCGACGACTCCAATTTTTACTTTTTCACTCATCGTTCTGGGAATCATACCTACTTTTTGAATGACCGCGCCTGTCCAGGTAACTCTGCAAAATCAGAATGGCAGACATTTCATCAACTTTTTCTTTATGCTTGCTTGGTGACTTTCCCATATCTCTTATGGCGCTTTCCGCAATGCTGCTGGTGAAACGCTCATCCCAGCGAAGTATGGGAATATCCAAACGCTTTCTAAGCTCCGTTATGAAAGCATTCGTCTTGATTACGGCTGTCTGTGCTTCCCCTCTCAAAGTTAAAGGAAGCCCGACAACGATTTCAGAGACATCGTAAGTAGAGACAATCTCTTCTATTTTGGTTAGGGCTTCAGGTGGGGTTTTATAACCAATCGTTTGAAGGCCTTGCGCAACAACACAACTCGGATCGCTTATGGCGACACCTATTCGTCTCTTGCCATAATCAATTCCTAAAATCCTTCCTGCTTTCTCGGTCATACATAAAAACGGAAAGTAAAAACCGTTAGAGACAACTCTAACGGTTTCAGAAGTTATTTTTTTGAATTGGTTGAAACTTCATCTAGAGGGGTCTTTAGCACGTCCTTCAGGAGCTTCCCCGCTTTAAAATGGGTTTTCCGGCGCGCAGGTACATAGATTATTTCCCCCGTTTTTGGATTTCGAGCCTTGGGTTTGGGTTTCGTAGTCTTGACTTCAAAGACGCCAAAATCACGAATTTCGATGCGCACTTCGGGTTCGGCTTCTGCCATAAATTGCCGCAGTGACGTAAACACACCATCCACAACTTTTTCTGCCAGATAGATTTTCTCACCCACTAATTTTGCGGTTCTCTTTGCGACATCTTTTTTAGTGATTGTCTTTTTCATTTATTCCACTCCTCTTTTTGGGTTGAAATCCAATTATGCGATTTTGATTATTTCTAAATTAGCTTGTACTCGCTGCGGTGCCGTTTAGTCGTTCTACGTTTATCACTCCTTTGACTTGACTAATCTTGTTAATGATTTTGGTTAAATGCTGCAGGTTTCGAACTTCGATGATGATGGTGCTCTGTACAAACGTATCCTCAGCCTTCATTTCAATACTTACAATGTTTGTGTCGGTTTGCGAAATAGACTGCGACACATCCAGTAGAAAGTTTTTTCGATCCTCGCCGAAAAGTTGCAAACGAACCATGAAATGCTTGTCTTTGTCCACATCCCACTCCACATCAATTTTTCGCTCCGGATGCTCCATGAGATGCGGAATGTTTTTGCAGTCGGTGCGGTGAATCACGATGCCTCGCCCTTTGGTGATGAAGCCTAAGATATTGTCTCCGGGCACCGGCTGACAACACCGCCCAAAAGTAATCATTAAATTATCAAGCCCCTGTACCCGAACGCCTTTGGCGCGTCCCCGAGCCTTGTGGATGAATTTCTGAAACAGAGAAGACTGTTTGACCTCAAGGTTTTTATCCGGTGCAATCCGGTTTATAACAGAATGAACGGACGTATCCCCACGACCAATGGCCGCAAAAAGCTGCTCGGCATTCTGAAAATTCAAGGTCTGCGCAATTTCGTTTAAATCGATATCTTCCCTTTTGAGGTTGTAGCGCTTGAATTCCTTCTCGACAATTTCTTCACCCAGCTTCAAACTTTGCTCGTAAAATGATTCTTTCAACCAGCGCCGTATTTTACTTCTGGCCTTGGAACTCTTGACAAATTTTATCCAATCGGGATTCGGCTTTTGATTGGGCGAAGTGATGATTTCAACAGAATCTCCGCTTTTTAGCTCATAACTCAGTGGCACCATCTTGCCGTTGACTTTTGCTCCAATACAATGGTATCCGATGTCGGTATGGACGGCAAACGCAAAATCAACCGGCGTGGAATTTACGGGCAACTTGAGCAAATCGCCCTTGGGTGTAAACACAAAGACTTCATCACGAAACAGCTCGATTCGAAGATTCTCCATGAATTCCGATGGATCCTTGGTTTCCTGCTGCCACTCCAGCACCTGACGAAGCCACGACAATTGTTTATCCAACTCGTCCTGTTTGTTTTTACCTTCTTTATAAAGCCAATGAGCGGCAATCCCTTCCTCAGCCGTCCTATGCATGTCGTCAGTTCGAATTTGAATCTCCACCATTTTGCCATCGGGGCCGATCACCGTCGTGTGCAACGATTGGTAAAAATTGGATTTTGGCGTGGCGATGTAATCCTTAAACCTCTCGTGGACGGGGGTGTAAAGGTTATGTACGATTCCCAACACAAAGTAGCATTCCTCAACTCTGTCAACAATTACTCGGATGGCCAATAAATCGTAAATCTGTTCAATGGGAACTTTTCGAGCCCTCATCTTGCCATAGATGCTGTAAAAATGCTTGGGTCTGCCGGCAATTTTGGCGTTGATGTTCAAATTCTTGAGTTCCTTGCGAATGGGTGCAGTGACTTTTCTTATGTATCGTTCCCTCGCCTCTCGGCTGTCGGTCACTTTGCGCACGAGGTCCCAATAGGTGTCCGGCTCCAGGGTCTTTAAGACCAGGTCCTCAAGCTCCCACTTGATCTTCGCAATTCCGAGTCTGTGGGCAAGGGGCGCATACACATCGCGGGTTTCAATGGCAATACGCTCTCGCTTCCTTTGAGGCAAATATTCGATGGTTTTCATATTGTGGAGCCGGTCGGCGAATTTGATCAAGATAACACGAATATCTTGCACCATCGAAATGATCATCTTGCGAAAGTTTTCCGCCTGTCGCTCTTCCAAGCTGTCGAATCGCAATTCACTAATTTTGGTGACTCCATCAACCAACAGAGCCACCTCTACACCGAACTTCTCCTCAACCTCTGCGATGTCGATGCCTGTGTCTTCTACCACATCGTGCAGCAGCCCACCGGCAATGGTCGCGGAGTCCATCTTGAGTTCAGTCAGAATTTTCGCAACTTCAAGACAGTGTACGAAATAAGGTTCTCCGGATTTTCGCAACTGATCTCGGTGCGCATCCACACCAAAATCATACGCCCGCTGAAGCAGCCCAGTATCGGATTTCGGGCTGTATCTTCTTAACCTTCGCAAAACTTGGTCAAAGGTTTTCTTGTATCCGTTTCGCTGCATAACTTAAAACGGCTCATCGGCCGGGTAAACTTCTTTGTGAGAATAATCCAAATTGGCAAAAAGGACATAATCTTTTTGGAACGCCAACCTGACAGTATCTGTCGGACCATTTCTTTGCTTCGCGACAATTATTTCAGCGATCCCTTCGTATTCGGGTGGCACAGGATTGTTTTTGCTGGCATAGGCTTCCGGGCGATAAATGAACATCACCACATCGGCATCTTGCTCGATGGCACCGGATTCTCTCAGATCCGACAAAATGGGTCTGCGATCGCCGCCCCTCGCTTCCACGGCGCGGGAAAGCTGAGACAACGCCACAACCGGGATACCCAATTCCTTGGCCAAAGCCTTGAGAGATTGAGAAATCATGGATATTTCAATTTGACGGCTTTCGGAAGACTTCGGGCCTTTCACCAGTTGCAAATAATCGACTATCAGCAAACCGATATTATGTTCTGCCTTAAGGCGCCTAGCTTTAGCGCGAATCTCCAGAACGCTCAAGGCCGCTGAATCATCAATAAAGATGGGGGCTTGGTCTAACCTGCCCACACTTCGACTTAATTTTTGCCAATCATCCTCGGGCAGCTTGCCGGTCCGGACTTTGTGAGCATCCACCGGCGCTTCGGTGCACAACATGCGCATAGCGAGTTGCGTGCTAGACATTTCCAAACTAAAAATGCCTGCCGGAATCTTGTGGATGACCGCAACATTTCTAGCAACGTTGAGGCAAAACGCTGTTTTTCCCATGGAGGGACGCCCGGCAACAATAATCAGATCGGCATTCTGAAACCCGGAAGTCAAATGGTCTAATTGATCAAAACCTGTCGGTACCCCCGTGACCGTGCCCTGCCTTTCATGATACCCTTCGATCACTTCGAAGGTATCCTGCAGTATGGGACGAATGGGCAAGAAGCCTCGTCTTAATTTTCTTTCCGAGAGCGTGAAAATCTTTTGCTCCGCAGAATCGATAATCTCAACGGCATCATCTCGCGCTTCATATGCATCGGTGGCGATTTCGTTGGAAACATCGATGAGCTTTCTCAGAAGCGATTTTTCCAAAACGATCTTAGCGTAATACTCGACGTTGGCTGCCGACGGCACGGTGTTGGATAGTTCGGTGATGTAATAAGCGCCCCCGACTTCATCCAACTCTCCCATTTTTTCAAGTTCGTCGGTAATGGTCAAGTAATCGACTTGCGAACCTCGTTCGTCCAGATTGATGGTCGCCTGAAAAATCTTTTCATGTGCTGTTTTGTAGAATGCAGATGGGTCCAGAATTTCGATGCACTTGGTCACGGCCTCCTTGCTGATGAGCATCGAGCCCAAAACAGCCATCTCGGCATCAATGGCCTGAGGGGGCATGCGTTCGGTGCTGACTTCTTGATTTGGTTTCTGATTCATCATTCAACCGTGCTTCTTCAGCTTTTGTTTAAAGGGGGTTTATCACCGACGTCCCGGTCGTAGATTTCTCGCAACTTCTGGATATCCTCCCAGGTTGCTCTTTTCCATTGTGGGGTTCGCAAAAGCGCTGCAGGATGATAGGTCACCAGCACTTTAACACCGTCAAACATATGTACCCGGCCGCGCAATCCTGCGATTGACTCATTTAACCCCAAAAGATTTTGTCCCGCTACTTTACCTAACGCCAAGATCAGGCTTGGTCGAATCATCTCAACTTGACGCTTTAGATAAGGCATACATTCAGCCACTTCATCGGACTCTGGATTGCGATTTCCTGGCGGACGGCACTTAACAATATTGGCGATGTAGACTTCATCTCGTGCAAACCCAATGGAAGCCAAGATTCGATTTAGCAGTTGACCAGCTGCTCCTACGAAGGGCTCACCTTGCTGATCTTCGTCGTAACCCGGTCCCTCTCCGATACACATGAGTTTTGCGTTGGGATTGCCTGTACCGAAAACGAGACCTTTGCGACTCTGCGACAAACGGCACTTTTGACAATTCTTAATCTGTTGATAAAATTCATCTAACGTTTCCGGCTGGTCACTGGAACTTAGCCCGACATCCAAATAAAAATCATTACCGTATAAAGCCGCTTGTTGAGCGAAATATTTTTCGGTTAAATCAAAAAATTGAGATTTACTTTCCATATGATGTCAGACTGCGGCTGCTTTTTGGTAGTTGTGTTTTACACGTTCACAGATTCTGTCGAGGATAACGCCGGCAACGGCATCTTTGGTTAATTTAGGCAAGTTTTCGGGTTCCCTGTCAGTGGAAATGATTGTGACGATGTTAGTATCTGCATCGAAGGCCGCGCCCGGCTCCAGTGGGTTGTTCAAAACAACCATGTCTAAATTCTTCGCGTGCAGTTTCTTGGTAGCTTCCGCGACGCCGTTTTCCGTTTCCAATGCAAAGCCGACATGAATGCGCCCCTCTTTCTTTTTGCCCAACTCCGCTAAAATATCCGTTGTTCGCTCGAGGTCAAGGCGATGTTCGTGGGAGGATTTCTTTAATTTGTGAGACAGCCGAGTTTTTGGTCTGTAGTCAGAGACGGCTGCAGCCATTATTAAGATGTGGGTTTGGTCGTATTCTTCGTAAATGGCGTCTTTCAAGTCCTCGACACTCGTAATTCTCTGATATTTGACACCATCCGGAACGTCGAGATGGTTTGGGCCCGCAATCAGAGTCACAGCAGCCGACCTTAATTTAGCTGCTTCTGCAAGTGCAAACCCCATCTTACCCGAAGAGTGATTCGAGATAAATCTTACAGGATCCATCGACTCCCGGGTAGGACCGGCAGTGACCAACACGCGTTTGTTTTCTAACTCCGAAGTGCCAAGCAAGGTGTATTTGATATTATGAAGAATTCTCTTGACTGAAGCCAACCGACCCCAGCCTTCACCTTCTGCGGTGGTTGCTAATGTACCCCAGTCCGGCTCAACAAAGCGATAGCCCTGTCTTTTCAGCTTGAGTACATTTTCTTGCACAAGTGGATTCGTCCACATGGACGAATTCATCGCAGGACAAAAAACGACCGGCGATTCGGTGGCCATGATCGTCGTCGACAGGAAATCATCCGCCAGACCGGCGGCAACTTTCCCAATAATATTCGCTGTCGCCGGGCAGACCAGGAACAGATCGCACCATCTTGCCAGATCAATATGGCTGATGCCTCGGGTCTCATGACCATCAAATAGCGAGCAAATAACCGGATTTTCGCTAAGTGAGGTAAAAGTCAGCTCGGTAACAAAGTTCTTTGCTGACTCTGTCATCGACACCCTCACCTCAGCACCCAGCTTTTTGACGTCACGGATGATTTCACAAGTCTTGTAAGCAGCAATCCCACCCGTGACACCGACGGCAATTTTTTTGGCATCAAGCACCATATAGACTCGCTATTCTGTCTCCTCTTGTTCTTTACTCGGACCTCTATACTCAAACTTTAGTTTGCCCGTGAGGAATTCTTCCAGCGCAATTGAAGTCGGTTTAGGCAATCTGACGTAATCTGAATCTAACAATACGCCCTCTTCCAATTCTTCGTCGTAGTCTTCATACTCCTCTTCAGTCTCCCGAAATAAGGTTTGCTTCTGTTCCTCATTTATCTGGCGCGCACGTCTTGCGAGGACAATAATGGCCTCATAAATGTTATCTGCGTATTTTTCGATTTCTTCCAGAGACAAGGTTGTTATCATAAATTTATTTTACCTCCAGATTATGACTCTTGTGAATGTCTGCTGAGTGGCTGAACGAAAAACGGCTTTCCCTTGCCCTCCCGAATGTTTTGATCGGGAGTCTCGTCTCTCGTTTAGACACTATTTACTATTTTGACAATTTCCTTAACTGTATCATCCAAGTTTTGGTTTACGATCTGATAATCGTACTCGTCTGCTTTTTGAATTTCCTTTGGATAACGCTGTAATCGTTTTTCAATTTCGGCATCGCTTTCGGTTTTTCTATTTTTTAATCTCTGAATTAAACTTTGAAATGAAGGCGGTTTGACAAAGATTAAAATCGCGGAATTACTATACTTGTTCTTGATCTCTAACCCCCCGTCTACATCCAAATCTAACAGGACAATTCTGCCCTCATCAAGCCATCTATCCAGATGCTCTCTCGGTGTCGCATAAAAATCGCCGTGGACTTCCGCCCATTCAACAAATTCACCTTGTCGCTTTTTTCTCTCAAACTCTTTCTCACTTAGGAAGAAGTAATCCCGACCATCAACTTCGTTCTCTCTACGTTCACGTGTCGTCGCCGATATTGAATAACGATAATTCTCGTTCGTTGCCGCAAGTACCTTCCGAATAATTGTTGTTTTCCCTCCGCCCGAGGGAGCCGAAATGACAACCAGAAGGCCTCTTCTTTTCATACGGCACAGTCGTTACTCAATGTTTTGTATTTGCTCCCTAAGTTTTTCTACTTCCTCCTTCACTTGAACGACCGAATGAGCGATTTGGGCATCGTTTGCTTTAGCGCCAATTGTGTTCGCTTCACGATGCATTTCCTGTAACAGGAAATTTAGTTTTCGGCCCTCTGAGGTTCCATTTTCCAGCAACTCCAAAAACAGCGTATTGTGGCTTTTGAAACGAATGCATTCTTCTGTCACGTCGACTTTGTCGGCCAAAAGCGCCACTTCCATCTCAAGTCTGCCATCGTCCAATTGCTCGCTCTTCGTCAACCCTTCGACCCGCTCTTTTAGTTTCTCGAACATCGTCGCAGCCTTAGTTTTCGAAATTTTTTCGATCTCTCTAATGAAGCCATCAATTGCCTCAATTCGTTCAACCAAGTCATTCCTAATTTCCAGGCCTTCCCGGAGGCGCATTTCTTTAAGATCGTCCAATGCCAGCTCTAACGTCTTTTTTACGGGCTCCCAAATGTTCTCCTTCGTTTGACTGGAATTCTCAAATGTAATAATATCCGGAAACGTCAGAAGCTGTTCTAATCTTATCGAGCCCTCGACACCAAGCTCATCTTTTAGTTCCTGCAACAATCTCAAGTAGGTACTTGCAAGCGGCTTATCGATAGCAAGACCGTCAGTCGGTTCTTGTTCCCCCTTTAATGTAATCGTGGCGCTGATACGTCCTCGCAATATTCGAGAACGAATCAATTCCTTGATCTCCTGTTCAAACGCAGAAACATTTTTCGGAGCACGAATCTCAACATCGAGAAATCTATGGTTCAAAGAACGAATTTCCACGAGTACTTCCAACCCGTTTTGTTGAAACTCCCCTCGACCGAAACCCGTCATACTGGCAATCATGTTTGGCTATCCAGAGATGTCGATTTTGTGCACAAAAAACGATAAAAATCCACAAAATTTGAGAGAAATAACATCCAGTAAGTTATAATATTCAATTGACTTACATTATACAACAATTTTTTAAATTTGTCAAATGAAATTTCAACTTTTTTGGGAGACGGATGGCCGTTCTAAAACAAAAAAGGCCTCCTATTTTACAAAACAGAAGGCCCTGAATACAAAAAACGGTTAGGCTGAATGAAGCGGTGTTCTATTCACCTCGCTTGAATCTGGGTTCCTCCAGAGTTAAACGAGCCGAGATGCGGTGAGTGTTGCCCAGATCTTCATGACCGAGAAACGCGTAGTCGATGTGAAGTTTGGGAAAACGCAGCCCTGCACCCGCAGTAAATTGACCCACTTCTGATGAACCAACGCGAATGGCAAACGCATCCCGATATTTGTATTCCCATCCCAAGTTTAGATCCAGGCTTGCATTACCAATATGGGCTTGTGCAGACTCTCGGCGGTTTTCAAAACGGAAAACAAAGTCCACCGCCGGCTGTACTTTTCCTCCAATTGCGGAAAATGTCAGGGGATACGACACACCGGTTCGGATAGAAGGGGTGATGAGCTCGCGTCGGCCGGTGTCCCAGGCGATCATGGTGGAGGTGACGTCCTGCAAGTTAACCCCGATAATCAAGCGTGAGACGGGATTAAAGATAAAGCCCAAATCGAACCCCACGCCCCAAGCCGAATTGTCTCCAAGGCTTCGATTTACAAACTTGACGTTTCCCCCGTATGAGAAGCCGTCCGAAACCCGTTTGGAATACGTGAGATAAAACGCGTAGTCGGTACTGTTAAATAGATTCTCCACGAACGGCGTATTGCGAACCAACTGACCGTTTTCATCCACGTAAGTTTCGCCAAGCTCGACATCGGGATTGGTCAAAGCCGTCTCTTTTATGTCATCCACACCCACGCGAAATATGCTGATTCCGAAGCTGCTGCGCTTTCCTACCGGCAGTCCAAAACTCCCGTAATCGTAGTTAACCACGCCTGAGAATTGACTTGAATGCATAAGCATGAACTCAGGATAATCCAGAAAAGCCAGTCCAGCAGGATTCCAATACCCCGACGTAACATCCCTGGCAACGGACACAAACGCGCCTCCCATTCCTAAAGAACGACCTCCAACCCCAAGATTCAAGAACTCACCGGCGTATTTGGCCGTGGTAAAATCGCCACCCAGAAGGGAACCGGTGCAGACTACAAGGGAGAAGGTCAGCAAAAGCATCGCACGACATATCATAACAACCTCAGAAGTTTGGGGGGAGTAATAAAGCAGTCTTTAAACCAACCAATATAACATGGATTTGTTCCAAAATATTTCGCAGACCGGTAGAAACGGCTCTTTAATTATCGTTGCAGTTATTATGTCATTAGTAGGAATCTTTTTAGATTCTGGCACCAATTTAACCGCCGAAAGATTCTTGCAGAATGACATCTTGCGAGCAATCGCTTTCCTAATTCTGCCCATTAATGACCATTGATGATGTTCTTCAATTCGTTCAATTTGTTGAGCGCTTCAAGCGGTGTCATGTCGTTGACATCCAGTTTTTCAATTTCGGTGCGAATTTCTTGCTCTCTCCGCTCAAAGATGTCCATTTGATGTTCGCGCTTTTGTTGCACGCCGTTGACGCTCACCGCCAATTTCGGCATGTTGTTCGTCGTCAGTTCATCCTGTTCCAGATTCGACAAGATTTCCTTGGCTCGTTTAATCACAGGATTCGGTAGCCCGGCTAACTTCGCCACTTGGATCCCGTAGCTGTGATCGCAGCCGCCTTCAACTATCTTTCGCAAAAACACCACGTTATCAGCCCACTCTTTTACGGCCACATTGTAATTCTTAACGCGCGGTAGCATGAGCGCCAACTCGGTCAATTCGTGGTAATGCGTGGCGAAAATCGTTTTGGCGGCAACCTTTGCGGAATTGTGCAAATACTCGGCGACCGCCCAGGCAATAGACAGCCCGTCAAAAGTACTGGTTCCGCGTCCGATTTCATCGAGCAGGATCAAGCTTTTAGGTGAAGCGTTGTTTAAGATGTTGGCCGTTTCATTCATTTCAACCAGGAACGTGCTCTCACCACCGGCTAGATTGTCGGAAGCGCCAACTCGCGTAAAAATCTTGTCGACCACCCCGATGCTGGCTTTCTTGGCTGGCACAAAGCAACCCATTTGCGCTAAGATGACAATCAGCCCCACCTGGCGTAAATAGGTGGATTTGCCCGCCATGTTCGGCCCGGTCAAAATAATCAGTTGATCGGTTTCACTGTCAAGATAGCTGTCGTTGGCAACAAAAGACTCGCCGTAGGGAAGCAATTGTTCAACAACCGGATGTCGTCCCTCCTTGAGTTCGATGGCTGAGCCATCGGTGATGTCCGGTCTGACGTAGTTGTTTTCATGGGCCAGATGTGCAAAGTTAACAAGACAATCCAGCGTGCTAATTTGTTGAGCATTTTTTTGAATGATCTGAGCGTGTTCGGCCGTCTGTTTGCGCAACTGGTCGAACAAATCGTATTCTATCTTGACAATTTTATCCTCCGCCTCAAGCACTTTTTCTTCGTAGGCTTTGAGCTCCGGCGTAATGTAGCGCTCGGCATTGACCAAGGTTTGTTTACGAATGTAATGCTCCGGCACTTTTGACAAATGTGGCTTGGTTACCTCGATATAATAACCGAACACTTTGTTGTAACTCACCTTGAGAGTGTGGATGCCCGTTTGCTCCCGTTCCTGAGTCTGCAATCTTGCGATCCAATCTTTGCCAGAGTAGGCGATCTCTCGCAAATCATCGAGTTCTTTATCGTAGCCGCGCTTGATAATGCCGCCTTCGGTCACCGCCAGCGGCGGATCGTCCACAACGGCATTCTCGATGGTTTCCACGAGTGCCGCCAAATCCTCGGTGTGCTTTACAAACTCGGTCAACTGTACGGATTCGGCACTCTCCAGGGCCTGTTTGATTTCCGGAATCACCTTCAGCGAATTCTTGAGCGCGTTCAAGTCGCGTGCGCTTGCCCGGTTCGTGGTCACTTTGGAGACGTAGCGCTCGAGGTCTCCGATACGGCTCAACTGCTCTTGCAGATCCGCATTTTGGAATTTTGTATTGACCAACTCTTCAACCGCATCCAACCTCATTCGGATTTGATTCGGATCCAACAAAGGTTTGAGGAGCCACTGCACCAATTTCCGGCCACCCATGGCCGTTCTGGTCCGGTCGATAATTGAAATCAAGGCGCCTTGAATGGTGCCATTCCTCAGCGACCTCAGGAGTTCAAGATTCCTGCGAGTGTCGCTGTCCAACCCCACAAATTCCGAACCGGAGTAGCGCTGGATCTGATTGAAATGGCTTAACTGATTTTTTTGAACCTCTTTGAGGTAATGTAGGGCCGCGCCCGCCGCGCAGACACCCGCGTCCAAATCCTCGCATCCGAAGCCTTTCAGAGAAAGGGTGCCAAAATGCTGAGTGAGCGTGTCGTAGCCGAAATCCCGGGAAAAAATCCACTCTTCGCGCTTGGTGATAAAACACCCGTTGTTCTTGCCGAACTTGCTTTGCAGAAAATCGCTCTGCTCTTCCGAAATCAACAGCTCCGAAGGATTGGTCTTGGCGATTTCTTCTGAAAATTGTTCCTTCGGGACTTCACCAACTGAAAACTCACCGGTTGAAATATCCAAAAACGCCAGGCCTGCGATGTCGCCTTTCAAATAGATCGAAGCCAAATAGTTGTTGCGTTTGCTATCCAGCAGATTGTCTGTCAAAACCGTGCCCGGACTGACGATCTCCGTGATGTCCCGCTTGACCACGCCTTTGGCCAACTTCGGGTCCTCCATCTGTTCGCAAATCGCCACGCGATAGCCGGCTTTGACCATCTTGGCCAAATGCGTATCCAAGCTGTGATATGGAAATCCGGCAAGCGGCACATCACTGGATTTGCCATGCGCGCGGGATGTCAGAGTCAGCCCCAGGACCTCGGCTGCAACTTTGGCGTCGTCATAAAACATCTCGTAGAAATCCCCCATTCGAAAAAACAGAATGGCGTCCTGGTGTTTGGCCTTAATCGCCAGGTACTGTTCCATCATGGGGGTCTTTTTCGGATCCTTACTCATCAGTCTTTACGAATATCTTCTCCCCAATTGAGCTTGGCGTGAAGCACGTCATAAAACGTGCGACCGCCGTAAGTCACGAGTTTTATGCGGTAATCCGCTTTTTGGATGCTGACACTTTGTCCGCTGCTCAGGGAAGCGCTGCCCTGACCATCTGCGCTCAGCATGACCTCTTGTGGGGCTGTTACCATTTCCACTCTCACGCGTCTGTCCCCCGGGATGACCACCGGTCTCGCACTCAGCGTATGCGGACTGATGGGATTGATGATGATGGCCTCCATCGATGGCAGCAAAATGGGTCCGTTTGCCGCCAGGGAATAGGCCGTCGACCCGGTAGGCGTTGAAATGATCAATCCATCCCCAATATACGTATTCAATAACTCTTCGTCAATGAATGTTTTGATTCTGATGACACGCGACACCGCACCCTTGTCGAACACGAAATCATTTAAGGCATAATAACGGTCTTCGTGGTCCAGGTCGACCTTTGCTTCGAGCACCATCCTCTCTACGATGTTGAAACGGTCTTTTAGAATCTCCTCCATAGTGGCGTACAATTCATCCGGGGTGGTTTCAGCCAAAAACCCCATGCCCCCGATCTTGACACCCAAAATCGGAATTCCCGAACGGCCAACCAACCTGGCCGTGGACAAAATGGTGCCGTCTCCGCCAAAGGAAATGATCATCTGGCAACGATCGCACAGGTCGGTGGACGCCAAATGCGCAGGCTCGCCATCACCTGAGTTGAGTTGCCGTGCCAGGCCTTCTTCCACAAAGAACTCGACACCGCGTTTTTTTAACCAACTCAGGAAGTCGGGCACGATTTTGTTGACCGTGTCCTTTTCTAAATTGGCAATGATGCCGATGGTCATACAAAACTCGACATAATTACCCCAAGTCGTCCGACGGTTTTAGCTTAAACCCATCCTTGTCTTTCACCAGCATTTTGATTTTCTTTTCCGTTTCATCCAACTTGGCGGAACAAAATTTGTTGAGCTGAAGCCCCTCTTCGTACACTTTAATGGATTCTTCCAGCGTCAAATCGCCCCTTTCCAGCTTGGAGACGATTTCCTCCAAACGCTTCATCGCGTTCTCAAAAGTCATGTCTGACATCGTTACCTATCCTCGAAATGTCTTGGCTGAACTGATTATAAAAAGTAAATCATCAAAGTAAAAATATTATGGCCGGTCAATTCAATCATTTTGAGTTTAATCATTTTGACATATAAGCTTCTGGCTGACCATTCCTTGTTACCGATTAAATAAAATCTATCTTGTGTTCGTGTTCTTGATATCGCCCTTTAACATGAATCCCACTACTCGCAAGCCTGCTTTAACTAACGTAGCTCTTGACGCCTGATTCCGGATCGAACAGCGAGCGGCTGGCACTCTACCCACAAGATAACACTTCTTTTTCAATTCCTGCAAGAGAAAACTGCCAAATCCTCGTTTTCGGCAATCCTCTCTGACCTCCATGTACAAATCTGCGAACGGCATATTGTAATACAGCGCGTACCCACCCGTTGCGACCACCTCTCCGTCCAATTCCAGAACGTATTCGCCGACAGGCTCAACCTTATGCTCAAATATCTGATCGTCTTCCCGTCTGGCGCGAAAAACGACACTCGGAATCGCGTAGTTTGTCATCGTGTGATCCGCAAAGAGCACCGTATCCGCGTTGATGTTGTGTGAAAACTCATACAGCATGGATGACAGCAGCGAGTCATTGCTCTGGCATTCGATCAGATTTGCTCTCGAAGTCGCGATTAACTCCGGAAAAAACCGGCTTGCAAGTTTTCGAAACGGCGGAACCATGTAAAATTCAAAAATGGTATCCCGGTCTTTTATCTCCTGTCCTTTGATCGAACCGTAGCCGACCTCCCGGTCATCGAGCATTAAAAGATAGGAGTCTGACCAGCCGCGTTCATGACATGCATGATACCGGATCTGAAAATTGCTCTCCTGCAAAAACAGATTCCGAAGAGACTGAATCGCTTGAAGTTCGGTCTTATAGGCATTTAATTTCATGTTCGTTACGAATGTGATGGGCTTGTTAGCGCAATGAGTTAGCGGAAAGCACAAAGCTGCCCATGTTTTCTCACTCATCTAATATTCTAAGCTGCTACAGTCTCGTAAGAGAAGTCTAATTTTCCGGATGATACTTTTGCGTGTTCAACCGTGAAACTCACAACTTTCCCTTCGGAATCAAGATCAACATAGAGGGTTTCATTCAGCTCTTTCGTTTCCGCTACGCAGAATCTGACAACTTGACATGAAGCGTATCAGTATCCTCAAAATATTTAACTTTCATTTAATCATCGCCTTTGAAAGGCCCTATCAAAGACTGGATTGTACACAGTTTCACTATCCTCAAGTTGGTCAAGCTGATATCGCTCTTAAACCATTTGCAGTCGGTACATATTACATCATCATCATTATTGTTGCCATTTCAGAAAGAGCCAGAGTTAATCTTGTGTTTCCTCCATAGTTCGGACACGCTTCATGTCCGACCCTATTCCAACATCGATTGAGCCGGCTCTTCCGGTCGAGGCTCGAGCTTGTCGCGCTCAATTAAGCGCACGCATGTATTCCAGCGTAGGATGGAATCGTCATTTCCCGTGGGCCGAATGCTTTCGGCTTTTTCAAAATGCTCCATTGCGTTGCGTAACCACGCATAAGCGATGTGACCGGCTCCCGGGATTCCCTGATTGAGAGTCGCCTTGCCTTGACGCTCGCATATAATTCCAGCGTAATATTCACGGTCATACTTTCGCTTGAGCCTTGGAAGGAGCTGGCGTGCATCATTCACATCTACGGATCTGCCTTTGCCAAACTGATCTGTCAGGGCCAATAGCAAAATAATTATCGCCCTTTGATTCTCAGGATCGACTTCAAGAATATCGAGGCAGATGCTCTCCGCCAAGCGAGGTTCGTTGAGCAGCCGGTATCGCTCTGCCTTTTCCATCGCCTCCTTTACGCCTTTTTTGGATATGGGTTTGAGTTCAAACATAAGTCTGTCCTTTTTTCTATGAAGAGAAATAGGGGTCAGGAAGAAATCTCTAACCTAACAAACAAATAATTTTCCTACCGAATTGCGTCGAAGTCACCCGAAGCTCGCCGAATCTATCTTCATTCAAAAATAGTTAAATTACCCCGGCTATATTTTTTAAAGTCATTTTGAAGCACCAACCGTTGAAATTTCAAACACCCGCGTGAGAAGTTTAATAACATACCCCACTTCATAAATACTCGCCTCTAAATACGTAAGAGGTTGCCGCAGGTGAGAATCATCTAAATCCGGTACGGTCGAATAAGTTTGTTCGCAACCAAACATGTCTATTTTGTATTGTTCATCAAGCTTTTCACCTTTGAAAAAGATAACGATCCATTTCTGTCTCTCTGCGTGACAACCTCGCTTTATGAGTTCTTCTTGCGGGCAGGCTTCATAAATTCTTTCGCTAAGATTTAGCCCCATAAGTTTGTGCACTTCGATACAAGCACCTATGGTTTCATCTGAAAGCCGTTTATAGAGAATATCTTCCAACTTCGGCCCCTAAATTGGATATTAATTTGAAAAATTCGGTGACTCTCGGTCAATTCGGTGTGCTTCGGTGGTAATTATTTCCCCCCACAGAAAGTCATCATGTGACAGCTGATCCATATTAATAATACTTACTGCTTTTTAATTAACTATTCTTCCTCTAATTTTACAGACAATAAATTTTCCCACCTACAAGACTTTTCTTAAAGTCCGAGTTTAATACCTTTCAGTCCACAACTTTATTCTTGATTAAGAGCACTCACTATATTATTTCTAACGCAAGTCTGTGCTGCCAAGGGTCAATCAGCACAAAGCCGAGTGATTCAAAGGACCTTGCAAAACCTCAATTTCTGAAAATTACGCGACCGCCTCTTGGTCAGCACCAGCCAAAGTAGGCATGGGTACCACACTGTTCATGTTCACCACATATGAAGTATTAGCCCAAATGCCCTCTCGTCAAATAGAAAAGTGCAATATATGTCGGTGAAACACTTCGGTTGCCTCCATCCTACTTCATCTTCGAATAGGGGGTTGCACTGAGAAATCTGCTTCTAACACTTCTACTTAATGCGTCAAATTTCTTGCTCAGAGTTTTCCACTCCTCGCTACCCAAAAGGCTACGTCTCGCTTTATGATAAGCAGCCATATTTTCAAACTCCGCAACAAGTATGACTTCCTCGATATCTCCAACAATTGTTTGCCATACTGCAACAAACTTGTACCCATGCTTTTCCATCAGGGGCACCTGCTCTTTTTCAGTCATAGCATGATATTCGGAGAGTTTTCCTATAGGAACCTCTACTGTCGCCATCCAGTAAACCTTGTCGCCGACCTGCTGGGCTAGACAGTTCTCGCAATTGAGTAAAAGCACAACTGCAAGAATTCCGATAATTGAAGTTATTGTCTTCATTTGACCTTCCTCCATACTTAAGGTTTGTAAATGGAATATATATAAGGGCATTTCGGCCACTTTTATATTTACGCCTATGAGGCCGCAATAAAACATGTCAAGCTATGCCGCCTAACATGTCCTCCATTAATTCAGCCATTCAGCCCTTCCCTATAACCAAATAGAGATATTATTTAAAAATTTCGGTGACTCTCGGTGAATTCGGTGTGCTTCGGCGGAAATTATTTTCACCACAGAAAGCCACCGAAATTACTGGTCATTCATATCATTCGCAGCTTTTCAACCATTCTTTTTAAAAACTCTGAAAAGTTTGGTTAAAGGATCGTAAAATTCATCAACCACCCGCTCTTTAAGTGGAATGATGGCATTGTCCGTAATCGTGATGTCCTCCGGACACACTTTGGTGCAGCATTTGGTGATGTTGCAGTAACCGATGCCGTCGTTCTCCTTTAAATCGGCCAGACGTTTTTCCGTGTCCAGCGGGTGCATTTCAAGTGATGCCAAATAAACGAAAAAGCGCGGTCCAATAAACTCATCATGCAGGCGATGCTCCCGCAGTACATGACAAACATCCTGGCAAAGAAAACACTCGATGCATTTACGAAATTCTTGCACGCGGTCGATATCCTTCTGTGACATGATCCAACTGCCGTCCTCATTATCGGACGGCCTCGGCTTGAACTTCTTGAGTTTCTTCTTGACCCGAAAATTCCACGAAACATCGGTTACCAGATCCTTGATCAAAGGAAATGCCTTCATTGGCTCGAGGGTAACCGGTTTATCGAGCGGAATCTCGTTGCACCGAGTCATACACATCAATTTGGGCCTGCCGTTGACTTCAGCCGAGCAGGCGCCGCACTTTCCGGCTTTGCAGTTCCAGCGAACCGCAAGGTCGCTTGCAGATTCCGCCTGAATCTGGTGGATGGCGTCAAGGACAACCATACCCTCTGAAATGTTCGTTTCGTAATCTTCAAATCTTCCACCATCTGAATTACCGCGCCAAATTCTGAACGTTGCCTTTGCCATCACTTCATTTCCTCGATTATTTCCTTAAGATCCTGTCGAATTGGAGTCAGGGGTGCTTGCTTTACTTGCATGGTTCCATTATAGCCTTTGCGAACGATGACGTTTACATTGGCAAATTTTTCACTCTTTTGCGGATAATCCTCGCGAAAGTGGGCACCGCGGCTTTCTTTTCGTTCCAAAGCAGCCAATGCAATTGCTTCAGAAATCGTCATTAAATTATTTAAATCCAGGGCCGTGTGCCAGCCGGTGTTATATTCCCTATTTCCAATAACTTTAGCTTTGGCGGATCTTTCTTTCAATTTCTTCAGCTCTTCGACCGCTTTGTTCATCTCTGTTTCGGTGCGAACTATTCCCATCCATTCTTGCATCGTTTCTTGTAAGTCGGCTTGCACTTGAAACGGATTTTCCCCGCTTGAATTTTCAAATGGCACTAAGGCGCGTTCGGTCGCTGATTCAACTTGCTGTTCGTCGATTTTACTCTGACTGTTCTCTTTCGCGAAACTGGCAGCGTATTCTCCAGCGCGTTTACCGAATACAAGCAGATCGGAAAGGGAGTTGCCGCCGAGCCGATTGGAACCGTGCAGACCTGCGGCACATTCTCCAGCCGCAAAGAGACCGGGTACGGTGGACATTTGCGATTCCGCATCAACGCGAATGCCGCCCATGACGTAGTGAGTGGTTGGCCCGACCTCCATGGGTTCACGAGTGATGTCGATATCCGCCAACTGCGTAAACTGATGATACATGCTGGGTAGCTTCTTTTTAATATGTTCTTCGGCGTTCGGTAATTTTTCTCGGATCCAGGAAATGTCAAGAAAGACGCCCCCGTGCGGGCTGCCTCGTCCTTCCTTAATTTCCCGAACAATACAACGGGCGACATGATCCCGGGTAAGGAGCTCGGGCGGTCTTCTGGCGTCCTGATCCCCCTGTGTGTAACGCCACCCTTCTTCCGGATCATCTGTGGTCTGATGGCGGTAAAGTTCAGGAATGTCATCAAACATAAACCGGCGCCCTTCGCTATTCTTCAACACCCCTCCTTCACCCCGAACGCCTTCGGTTACCAGGATGCCTTGCACGCCTGGGGGCCAGACCATGCCTGTGGGATGAAACTGCACAAATTCCATATCGATGAGTTCGGCCCCGGCATGATACGCCAGGGCATGACCGTCGCCGGTGTATTCCCAACTGTTGCTGGTAATTCGATAGGCCCTTCCCACACCGCCGGTGGCCAGGATGACCGCCCTGGCTTTAAAAAGCTTGAAGCGACCCCGTTCACGCTCATATCCAAATGCCCCAACAACACGCTCGCCGTCCTTAAGCAGCTCGATGATCGTGCATTCCATATAGACTTCGATGCCCTGATGAATGCCATGATCTTGCAAGGTGCGAATCATTTCCAAACCCGTGCGATCGCCGACGTGAGCGAGCCTGGGATACTCGTGTCCGCCAAAATTTCGTTGCAAAATCCTTCCATCCTGGGTGCGGTCGAACAGCGCGCCCCAGGTCTCTAATTCTCGAACCCGGTCCGGCGCTTCTTTTGCATGCAGTTCGGCCATGCGCCAATTGTTCAGATACTGACCGCCGCGCATCGTGTCAGCAAAATGCACTTTCCACTCGTCTCTTTGATCGACATTGGCCAGTGCTGCGGCAATGCCGCCTTCCGCCATTACGGTGTGAGCCTTGCCTAAAAGAGATTTGCAAACAAGCCCGACCGAAACCCCGGCGGCAGAAGCTTCGATGGCCGCCCGCAGTCCGGCTCCCCCTGCTCCGATCACCAGGACGTCGTGCTCGTGGGTTTGATATTCAGGCATTAGAGGATCCTCCAATCCGTCCAAGCACCCATGGAACAGAGTCGAACGTAGAGGTCAGAAAACCCAACCCAGAAAAGACTCAACCAGGCCCAGAGCATGTGGCGGCGATTGAAACAGCCCACGCAATTGTAGAGGCTTCGCCGAACCGGAGCGCCGGAAAGTCTGTCCAGAACGCCGCCGACGAGATGGCGCAACGAATGACAGCCAAACGTGTACCCCCCGAGAAGGATGACATTGGTGGCTAAAACTAAGGTACCAATCCCGATCCCAAATGAGGTGGTGCCTGTCGCTGGGTCTGTAAACCACAACGCCTTCCAGACGTCGTAAGAGAGAAAGACCAGAAATAGCAAAGCGAGGTAGAGAAAATAGCGATGAATGTTTTGTATGCTCAAAGGAAAAGAATTCTCGCCACGATAGTGGCTACGCGGTTCGGATACAGTACAAGAGGGCGGGTCGGCCCAGAATGCTTTATAATAGGCGCCTCGATAGTAATAACAAGTCAGACGGAACCCTCCCGGAGCCCACAAAATCAGAAAAGCTGGCGAAAATGGCAGCCACAGAGGCCACCAGACTGGTCTGGGGCCGAACCAGCTATGTTGAGAATCGCCAAAAACCTCCGGGGAATAGAATGGTGAGAGATAAGGCCCAGATGTGTAATGCTCTCCCTGAAATGCGGCCCAGGTTGAATAGATAATGAATGCTGAAAGCCCTAAAAAAACAGACAGAGGCTGAACCCACCAGGCATCGCTGCGTACGGTTTGGCCAAACTTGCCTTTGCTCAAAATCAGTTCTAATTGGGGCATCATGCAGCACTCCCTTTAAAATTGCATTTAGCTATTCTATGGATAAAATTCTTCGGGAATGATTCATGATAATAACTCATGCCTTTTTGCGCAAGGAAAAAATATATTTCATTCATTTTGTAACATTTGCCGATTCAGGGCTTCGGAACCGGGTCAACAGCACGTTCAACTTCTCATTATCAGCATCTTTACGACTTAGCCACCTTATTGTTATTGAGAACCTTTATAAATTATATGCCATTTTCCTATCAGTTACTTGTTCAGTCCATGCGCGTATTACATCTATCATGGGGTTGGTACGATAATATATGTATCCAGGCTCCCGTGCATACGGGTTTTGAATACGATCCACCAGTACCATGCTCTCAAACCAATTGGATTGAGTTTGATAAACATCATCGATCATAATTTGTCTGTCAAAGGCCACCGAATCTGGAATCCACATGAGGAAACTACCGACAAAGCTGTATACCTCTGGCAAATTATATTTCTTTCTGTAATAATTGACGGTAGCCGCATGAGAATAGCTACCCCCATAAAGCAAACAAGACTGCTGCTCAGCAGGTGATAAGCTATGGTACAATTTACTAACTTTAGCAGCCATTTCTTCCCAACCATGCATATCAGCATAATCCTGTGGTAACGGATAAATTTTACCGTCCTCCCAGCGTACCGGGCCATCTAAATGAAATTTATCTTTCATGAAAGCGCAATACTGCCGCATCTTTTCAACAGGTAATACCGGAACGCCATAGGGTAGGATCGGGAGTGTAATGATAAACATGAGAAAAATTAAAACGTACTTCAGGGCAACGGATTTATTTTTCAAAAAGTTTTCAATTGCAACTGCCCCAATAGCCATTAACATAGGATATGCACCCAAAGAATAGTAACTTTTCCCACTTAATAAAAGCAGGAGTAAAATAATAAACAGATAAATCCAGCCCAGAATACGATACGCCGATAATTTGGAAGCAAAAAACAGATACAACAATCCCGGCAACCATATGATTAAAGCTGCATAATGAAATCTTAATTGTGCTGTCAAGAAATCCAAAGGTTGAACATTTTTTAACTGTGACTCGCTGAGTTCTACCATGTGGCTAACAACAGGTAGATTATGTTGATATTGCCAAATAAGATTGGGCAGTGCGGCAATCAAAGCAATCCCCAAAGCAAAATAGGGATATTTGCTTTTCAACCAGTTTCGATGATGTGTGAGCAAGATAGCTACGAAGAAAGCCGCAAAGAAAAAGACAATAGAATATTTGATTAGAAGGCCCAAACCGGCAACAATGCCGAGATAATACCAATATTTCGCATTTTGATATTTTGTTAATCGAACGATTAGGAAAGCAGACAGAGACCAACAGAATTGGTTAAAGCACACAGGTTGAAACAGCATATTGCTACGCAGAAATGCAGGAGACAAAATAAAAGCCAAACATGCAATGCTTTGAGCCCATTTCTTTCCACCCAAGTCCTTAACCATCACTGCTATTAAAAATACAGTGATACCTCCTATAATAGCAGGGAACAGGCGTACCACAAAAGGACTGCCTCCTAAACTTAAAGCTATTCTGCCAAGTACAGCAATAATAGGAGGCACTTCCATATATCCCCAGGATAAATGTTCGCCTTGAGCGAGGTAAAGAAATTCATCGCGATGGAATCCATAATTAGTATTGGTGAGGAAATGGATTAGTAGTTTAAAGATTGCCAATATTAACACCAAGTTCCAGGTTTGCCAAAAGTTTTTTAGGTCAATAATTTGCTTTTTCATTTGGCATTAACTTGTGATCAAGATAAAGTGATTATGATGTTCTACAAGTTCGAGGGGCTCACTGACGCTGCCAGACGAAGCCACCGAACCTGCTCATCTCCCAAATCTTTGAAGTGGGCACAAAAATCTGAAATCGCGCATCACTGGCAGCGTCCGCTGAAGCCGATTGTTAACACGCAACGAATTGGTAGACAGCACCAGCAACCATCAGCGGGCTTGAGCAGTCGATTTTTTCAAGGCGCGCTCAGACTGAATGCTGTGCATGGCTTCGTCGTCGAAAAAATGAGCGCAACACGATAGACATTTGAAATGTCGCAGTTTCGATTACGTCGATAAACTCAAAAATAGTGAAATGAGGGTTAGCAAAAGCCAGAGCAAGTAAGTAAACATGGACACGATTTTTACTTCTATGTTTCTTGTTCTTTGACAAAACGGTCGGAAGGCACAGCCTTTACCATTTTCTCAAAGTTGGGGTGTAACACCTCCAACTTTTTGAATAACTCCAACAAGCTTATGCCAAGGTCATTTTGAGCTACCGCTCAAAAATGGGGAGAGTGCTACCCATAAACTATAGAATCGATTTCTCTATGTTCCTTCTACTTCGACCCTTCCGACCTAAAGGTATCCGTTTTGTCAGATTATCGAAGTCAGTAGCCTTCGGGTAAAGAACGGATATTCATAAGTTTGATCATAAATAAACCTCCGTTTTGAAATTTTTAACCTTTTCTTGGGCATGATGCCCACGCTCTTTTTTTGGGTGTGAAAAATCATGTTTAGCGTACTTTTATACCATAACAAACTTGACAGATTGATTATCATTTAGGATAAATAAACGGAATCAAGAATTTGTCGTAAGTAGTGATTTACATCATTGCGGTCCAACATAACTACGGAATAACCTCCGACACCGTACCGTACGCCTTGCCTTCGTAGAATTCAACCTCAATGCCGTCATCCTTCTTGAGCTCTGAGGCGTGTCTCACGATGTGCTTATCGGCCCCGCGATAGCAGATGCTGTAGCCACGCTTCAAGACATTCTTGTGTTCCAGGAGCGAGAGCCTGTTGCCCAATCCTGACAATCTCTCGCGGTTGAGATCGAGTTTGTGTTTGATTTGATTGTTTAAGTGGCGCTGAATCTCGTCCAGCCGTTGCTGGTTCTGC
Organism: Candidatus Zhuqueibacterota bacterium; assembly: GCA_011775825.1. Taxonomy (GTDB): domain Bacteria; phylum Zhuqueibacterota; class Zhuqueibacteria; order Oceanimicrobiales; family Oceanimicrobiaceae; genus JAABYK01. Next base: position 30,981 of record JAABYK010000556.1, read on the forward strand.
TTGAGCATGTCCATGGGTTGGTGAAAGGCGTAGCAGCCTTCGATGGCTTTTAATTTGTCTCGGTAGGTGGTAATTCTGTCCAGGAGCGTGGCCGTCATGGTGTCTAAATTGCTGTTCAAAACCGACTGTAGTTCATCACGGCTGCGTACCACCAATTCAGCTGCTGCGGAGGGTGTGGGAGCTCGCAGGTCCGCCACAAAATCACAAATGGTGAAATCCACTTCGTGGCCCACCGCGGACACGATGGGCAGCGACGAGTGAAACACGGCTCGCGCCACGCTTTCCTCATTGAACGCCCACAAGTCTTCCAGTGACCCGCCCCCGCGGCCCACGATCAAAACATCGACGTCCCCGAAACGGTTAAAATCCTCGATGGCCTGCACAATCTCCCGGGCTGCGCCGTCGCCCTGCACCCGCACGGGCTTTAAGATAATTTCAATTGCCGGAAACCGCCGTCTCAAAATGCTCATCAGATCCCGGATGGCCGCACCGGTGGGCGACGTGATGATACCGACACGCTCCGGATACATCGGGATGGGTTTCTTGAATTCCTCTGAAAAAATCCCTTCCTCCAGGAGACGTCGTTTCAACTGCTCGAACGCCAATTGCAACTCGCCTGCTCCGGCGGGCAGCAGTTGATACACATCGAGTTGATAGGCGCCGCGCCTTTCGAAGACCGTGACCCTGGCATTGACGGTGACTTTCATTCCAACCTGGGGCGTGAAATAGAGACTGGTGTTACGACTGCGCCACATCACGCAGGAAATCTGCGAATTTTCGTCCTTCAACGAAAAATACATGTGGCCGCTGGAATGGTGCGTAAAGTTGGAAATTTCGCCCTGTACCCAGACTTGTGGAAAGGTGGACTGAAGCAGAAACTTGATCTCTCTTGTCAATTCGGTAACCGAATAGTACGGCTCTTCGGTTAATTGGTCTACAAAGCTTAGTTGCTCCATGTAAAGCTCAGAAGGGTTGTCTCAGAATAATCTCAACTAGCGTTAGCTTGGTCTATCTTGGTAGGAAATCGCGCGGATAAAAGCAAGGGTTTCCCACAGCTTATCTGACTCAGCAGGGAAACCCTTTGAATTTGTGCCACATCTTCGGCCTCGGCTCGCTACAAACGTTGGCAGTTTTTTATTACTACCACGAAGGGCACAAAGACTTTATTTAAAGAACAAACCGTCTAATCCCACCGTCTTATAAGAGTTCAACGTTGAAATTCATCAAAAGCCTACCGAAACATCGGCTAATTCCTGAACCTGTCAGGAACAGGTTTCATATAGGTCAATATGTGAACATCATAAATTGGCAAAAATTTCCCTGAAGCTTTTAATTCGATAATGAGTTGTTTTTCAACAAAAAGGTCGACTCTGTACAGACGAACGACCTTACTGGCAGCGGCGCTTGAACCTCAAATGAAACGTCTGACAACGACAGCTCTCTGGCTAAACACTGTTCGTAGGCTGATTCTAACAGTCCGGGACCTAAATTTCCGTGCACTTGAATGGCACAACCAATCA